>JBGPMB010000197.1:0-4314 GCA_041486775.1 Candidatus Eiseniibacteriota bacterium
GCGCGACGCGTTGATCTTCCAAGAGTTTCTTCCAGGTCATTCTCATTTCCCACGACGAAGAGTTTCTCCTTTTGCAGGAGCGCCGAAACAAAGCCCTCTGCTGAGGCCTTCCGCCTGAATTCGTCACGCCCGTACACCGTAGGATTCACCGCACGAGAAAGAGTCTCACTGGCCTTTCGAAGAGGGAGCCCGAGGTCGAAGAGTCCGACTTTCCCAACGACGAGAAGGTCCACATCGCTGGTAGGTGCCTCCTCGGCGCGGGCCACGGACCCATAGATAAAGGCGACATCGATTTGCTTGGCCAGAGAACGGAGGGCCTCCCGCAGCACGTCCACGAGGCCCGCCGTCTTGGCCATGAGTCCCTGAAGCTCCGGGAACAGAGGGCTCTCTCGGTCGGCCTGGTAGTAGACGTGTTTGCCCTCCACTCGTCTCTTGATGATTCCAGCTGAGTGAAGGTTTTCGAGCTCTCGCTGCAGACTTGTCTTTGGTACTCGGAGATGCCGCGCGAGGTCACTCGCGAACCACTCGTGGTCGGCCCGCATGAGGAGTGCCGCAAGGATCTGTTTTCGAATCTGAGGGAATAAGGCGTCCGCGCCTTTCTTAGTACGCATTGTGCGTACATATGTACGCAAAAATGGAACGACTGTCAAGCAAAGCTCCCCGTGCTATTCTGCCCCGCGTGAAGACCGTCCTCAGCGTTTTCGGGACCCGTCCCGAAGCGATCAAGATGGCCCCCATTCTGAAGCTCCTCGGCCTCGAGAAGGGCCTCCGCTCGCTGGTCTGCGTGACCGCGCAGCATCGCGAGATGTTGGACCAGGTGCTGGGCCTCTTCTCGATCGTCCCCGACGAGGACCTGGACCTGATGCGCGAGGGCCAGACCCTGGAGGAGATCACCACCCGCGCGCTCACCGACCTATCGGCCTCGCTCAAGCGCCTGAAGCCCGACCTCCTCCTCGTGCAGGGGGACACCACGACGACCATGGCCGCCTCCCTCGCGGCCTTCTACGCGAAGGTCCCGGTCGGCCACGTGGAGGCGGGGCTCCGCACGGGCGACATGGATTACCCCTTTCCGGAAGAAGCCAACCGCCGCATCACCTCGGTGCTGGCGCGCCACCATTTCGCGCCCACCGAGCGCGCGCGGCGCAATCTCCTGGGGGAAGGCGTGGCGGAGGGCTCGATCCTCGTGACGGGGAACACCGTGATCGACGCCCTGCTGGAGGTGGCCGCGATGAAGCCCTCGCGGGCGCCCAAGCTTCCCCTCCGCGGGCGGAGGCTCATCCTCGTGACGGCGCACCGGCGCGAGAACTTCGGCGCGCCGCTGCTCCAGATCGCCGGCGCGATCCGGGAATTGGCGGAGCGCTACCCGGACGTGGATCTCGTCTACCCCGTGCACCGGAATCCGAACGTGGACCGCCCCATGCGGAAAGAGCTGGGCTCCGTTCGGGGCGTTCACCTCATCGATCCGCTGGAGTACAAGGCGTTCGTGGATCTCATGGCGGAGTCGTACCTCATCCTCACCGACTCGGGCGGGATCCAGGAAGAGGCGCCTTCCCTGGGGAAGCCGGTGCTCGTCCTGCGCGACGAGACCGAGCGGCCGGAGGCGGTGGAAGCCGGGACCGTGAAGCTGGTGGGGCCGCACCGGCAGGCCATCGTGGCCCGGGCGGCGGAGCTTTTGGATTCCAAGGAAGCGTATGCCGCCATGGCGCGCGCTGTGAATCCCTACGGCGACGGGAAAGCCGCGCGGCGCATCGTGGAGCGCGTCCGCGGGGTGCTGGGGCTTTGAGGCTCTTCTACCCCTGAGCGGGGACCGGCGCGCCCGCGCCGGAGAATTTCTTCTCCACCCAGCGAAGCTGATCCAATCCGAACTGGGCGTCCTCCGCGACCTCTTTGTCCTTGGGGTTCCTGAGCGTCTCCGTGAACGCGGCGCAGGCCTGCTCGAACTGCCGCGACCCCGCTTCGTCCCCGAGGAGGTGCCGCGCGATGCCGGCGTAGCCATAGTAGAGGATGACGCCGAAGTCGCCGTTCGCTTTCACGTAGTCCTCGGGCTTTCGGTCGTCTCCGCCGTCCGCGGTCGCGGCGGCGCCGAGCGCCAGGCCGAAGGAGGCCTCGAAGGCGCAGAGCGCCTCGACGACATTCCCCAGCGAGAGCTGATGCATGCCGGCGGCCCAGTGCGCCATGGCGCGGCGTTCGGGCGGCTTGCCAAGCTCCTCGCGCCAGACCACGCAGTCGTAGGCCGCGCGCAATCCCGCCTCGAAGTGGTAGCGCTCGCGGGGCGCCTTGTCTCCGGGCCAGCAATCGGCGAGATCGGCCGAGAGGTTGTAGGAGAGCTTGTTCGCGTGGTCGATGCAGTCGCGCGCCTCGTCGGCGTTCGAGCGAGCCCGCGCCAGCTCCGCTTGCCTCAGCGCCTCGGCGATTCCCGCGCGCGCGATCCGGATCACGTCGTCGAATCGGCGCTCGCTGCTCTCTTTGTCCGGGAGGACGTGCCGCGCCAGCGTGTAGAGCCTGCGCCGGAGCTCCGGCTCGGCGGTGCCCTGGATGAAGGCAACGACTCTGTCCGCGCCCCCCTCCTCGAGTTCCGAGCGCAGCTTGGCGCGGTGTTGTTCGTCTACATCCTCGCTGGCCATGACCCCCCCGTATGGCGCAAGTCTGCTTCGATGCCCTATTTCAGCCCCGCGCCGGACTATAGGGTATCGCCGTAAAGAATGAAATAGTATGTAATTCCGGGCCGGGGAGGGGGCGCCGAGGGGCTTTCGGGGGGTTACAGGTAGTCCCGGATCCGCTCCGTGATCCAATCGACGTCGGGATCGGTGAGATCGGGGAAGATGGGGAGCGAGAGGGTCTCCCGAAAACAGCGCTCCGCCACCGGAAATTGCCCTGACCGCACACCCAGGAGTTTCTGGTAGTAGGGGAACAGGTGGAGCGGCTTGAAGTGGACGCTGGTCCCGATCCCATCCTCGCGGAGGGCCATGGCGAGGCGGTCGCGGTCGGCGACCGCGATCTGATAGAGGTGCCACGCGTGGCGCATGCCCGGCGCGACCGTGGGGGTGGTGACTCCCGGCACGCCGCTGAGCACCTCGGTGTACCTCCGCGCGAGTGAATCACGCCGCGCGCGCATCTCTTCGGCGCGCCCCATCTGCGCCAGCGCGAGCGCGGCCTGGATGTCGGTCAGGTTGTACTTGTAGCCCAGCTCCGTCACGTCGTAATCCCACCAGCCGCCTTTCCCGTAGCGCGACCACGCCGAGTCCGAGAGCCCGTGCAGGCAGAGCCGCCGGATGCGGTCCGCCCAGTCCTGGCGCGCGGTCACGGCCATGCCCCCTTCGCCCGCGGTCACTCCCTTCGTCGCGTAGAAGGAAAAGCACGTGATGTCCGCCTGCGTGCCGACCGGTGCCTCGCCGATGCGGGCGGTGAGCGAGTGGGCCGCGTCCTCGATGAGGGGGATCTTTCGCTCGCGCGCGATCGAGGCGATCTCCGCGGCGCGGCACGGATGGCCCGCCATCGAGACGGCGACGATGGCCTTGGTCTTCTTGGTCAGGGCGGGCGCCAGCTTCGCGGGATCCATATTTTTCGTCGAAGGCTCGACGTCGACGAAAATCGGCTTGGCTCCGAGGTAGAGGATCGTCTCGCCGGTGCTCACGAACGTGTAGGGGGAAGTGACGACCTCGTCGCCCGGTCCCACTCCAGCCGCGATGAGCGCGAGGTGAAGAGCGGCGGTACATGAGGAGAGCGCGACGGCGTAGAGGGCGGGCGTCGAGCTGCCGCCAACGCATTTGATGACAGCGGCCTCCAACTCGCGGGCCTTCGGCCCCGTAGTGAGCCAGCCGGAGCGGAGCACCGCGGAGACCGCATCGATCTCGGCTTGTGTGATGGACGGTTTGTGGAAGGGGATCGGACCCGGCACGACCGGAAGGTAGCACAAAGGTGAGGGCGGGGTGACGAGCCCGGTGGAGGCGACCCGCAGGGGAAAGAGGTCTGAGTGGCCAAATTCGTGCCGGATGGGTTGACCTTGACGCGGGACCGTGGTATTCATCCCGGCAGTAGCATCTTGGGCGATTCTTGCCAGCTTGCGCGAACATGGGATGGGTCGTGGATGGGACCAGGGACGGAGCGTAAGACGAAGCACGAATCCACCAGCATTCCGCGCTGCCTCCGCGTCGCAGTCGCGATTCTCCTGCTGTCTATCCCGCAGTGGTCGTCCGCGTCCGCCCAGTCCGAAGCCGAAGTCCGGAGCAAGATCCAGACGTCCGGTCATAGTGAAGCGGAGGTCCGTCAGAAGATCCAGGACTCAGGTCTGACGCCGGAACAGGTTCGCCGTAA
>JBGPMB010000198.1:0-4310 GCA_041486775.1 Candidatus Eiseniibacteriota bacterium
AGTTCTCGACCTACGCCACGTGGTGGATCCGCCAGGCCATCACGCGGGCCATCGCCGACCAGGCGCGCACCATCCGCGTGCCGGTGCACATGATCGAGGCGATCAACAAGGTCGTGCGCACGTCGCGCCGGTTAGTACAAGAATTGGGACGCGAGCCCACGCCGGAAGAGGTGGCCGACAAGCTTCAGCTCCCGGTGGACAAGATCAAGAGCGTGCTCAAGGCGGCGCAGGAGCCGATCTCGCTGGACCGTCCGATCGGCGAGGACGACGATTCGAACCTCGGGGATTTCATCGAGGATACGAGCGTGGTATCGCCCGCGCAGGCGGCCGCCTTCTCGATGTTGAAGGACGAAGTGAACGAAGTGCTGGAAACGCTGAGCAAGCGCGAGGCGAAGGTGATACGGCTCCGGTTCGGTCTCACCGACGACGGTTGCCCGCGGACCTTGGAAGAGGTCGGCGCCACCTTCAACGTCACGCGCGAGCGCATCCGTCAGATCGAAGCCAAGGCGCTCCGCAAGCTGCGTCATCCGACGCGGAGCCGCCGGCTCAAGGGCTACGTGGAGATGATGTGATTGACCGGACTTCGAGGCGGGTGCTAGGGTGCCGGGCTCGGGTCCGTCGTATCGATCATTGATCAGCTTACGGGCCCATAGCTCAGCTGGTGAGAGCGCCCGGCTCATAACCGGGTGGTCCTTGGTTCGAGTCCAAGTGGGCCCATTGCCCCTCTGTGCAGGATTACGAAGAAAGGAATACCGGGAATTGGCTTCGATCGCGAGGGCGGTTAGCTCAGCTGGGAGAGCGCTGGTATCACAAGCCAGAGGTCACAGGTTCAATCCCTGTACCGCCCACCATCGCGGCACGGGCCGAGACCGAGCCCCGGGTCAACCCGCGGGGAGCGCGCTCCGGCGTGCTCCCCGTTTTTTATTGGTGCCCGCGCGTCCCGGTGGGCATCTGAAACCGGAGGGGGTATCCCGTGCTTCCTGAGATCGAAGCCCTCCTCCAGCTCCAGCGCTACGACGCCCAGCTGATGGAGATCCAGCGCAAGCGGGCCGACGTTCCGCGGCGGCGCGAGGCCCTGAAAGCGGCGCTCGATCAGGCGAAGACGGCCCACGATCACGCCAAGAAGGAGTTGGAGCGCGTCCGGCTCGACCGCCGCGCCCAGGAGAAGGAAATCGAGGTCATCCAGGCGGAGGGTATCAAGCTGGAGCGCCAGCTCCTGGACGTGAAGACCAACAAGGAATACCAGGCCATGCTGACCGAGATCCAGGGGCTGAAGGCCAAGCGCTCGGATCGCGAGACGGTAATCTTGGAATATTTCGAGCGCGAGGAAGCGCTCGTGGCGCAGGTGAAGCAGGCGGAGCAGCGAATTTCGGAAGAAGAGCGTAAGCTCAAGCAAGGCGAAACGGATCTGGAGAAGGAGGGCGCTACCCTCGATCAGTCGATCCACTCCGTCCAGGTGGATCGCGATCAGGTCCGGCCGAAGATCGGCAAAGTGATCCTGGCGCGCTACGACCGGCTGGCCGGATCGCGGGACGGGGTCGCCGTATCCGAGGTGAAGAAGAGCGCGTGCGGAGCCTGCTTCAAGTCCCTGACCCCACAAGCCGTTCAGGAGGCTCGCCGGATGGACGCCGTGCTCCAGTGCGAGTCGTGCGGGCGGATCCTGATCTGGACCGAAGGGAGCGCCGCCTAGCGAAGGAGATGATCCGATTCTAACGTTCGGGGCCTTACGACACCTCTTCCCCTACCTCAAACGCCACCGCGGGGCGCTCTGGCTCGGCGCGGTCGCGGTCCTCTGCACGAATGCGTTCCAGGTGTGGTCTCCCTGGATCGTCCGTCAGGCGGTCAACCACCTCCAGCACGGCACCACTCGTGGAGTTCTGGCGCGTGACGCGGGGCTGATCCTGGTCGCGGTGGCCCTGCAGGGGCTCTTCCTGTTTCTCATGCGCATGACGCTGATCCGCTCCTCGCGCGTGATGGAATACGAGCTTCGAAACGACCTCTACGACCACATGCAGCGCCTTCACGCTTCGTTCTACCGGCGCACGCGCGTGGGGGATCTCCTCTCGCGCACGACCAACGACCTGGATGCGGTGCGGAACTTCCTCGGGCCCGGCATCATGTACTTCGTGAACACCGTCGTGACCTTCTGCTTCGCGGTGACCCTGATGCTCCGGATCGACGTGAAGCTGACGCTGCTCGCGTTGATTCCGCTCCCCATCCTGTCGCTGACGGTGGCGCGGCTGGGCGGGAAGATCCACCACTACTACGAGGCCATCCAGGACCGCTTCGGGAAGCTGACCGCGAAGGCGCAGGAGACTCTGGCGGGCATCCGTGTGGTGAAGGCCTACGTCGAGGAGGACGGGGAGTATCAGGCCTTCCGCGCCATCCACGAGGACTACACCGAGCAGAACCGGAAGATGATCCAGCTCTGGTCCATGATGGGGCCCCTGATGGGGCTCCTGGGCGGGATCGCGAACGCGGTCGTGCTGTGGGTCGGCGGGAGCGCGGTCGTCCAGGGACGGATCTCGCTGGGCGACATGGTCGCGTTCCAGATCTATCTCATGATGCTGCTCTGGCCCATGATTTCGCTGGGATGGGTCTCGAACCTGTTCCAGCGCGGCGAGGCCTCGATGAAGCGAATCCGCGCCATCATGGACGAGCCGATCGAGGAGGACCTGGACGGGCCGAAATTGCGGCAGCCCGAGCGGCGCCAGGTACCCATCGAGCTGCGGAACGTCGGCTTCAAGTACCCGATGTCGGAGCGTTTCGTGCTCCACGGGCTGAACTTGACGGTGCAGCCCGGGGAGCGCGTGGCGATCGTCGGGCGCACGGGCGCGGGAAAGTCCACGATGCTGGCGTTGTTGGCGCGGCTCTTCGACCCCACGGAGGGGGCGGTTGTGGTCGGCGGGCGCGACGCGCGTGAGTGGACGCGGGCGGATCTGCGCCGCGTGTTCGGCATCGTGCCGCAAGAGAGCTTTCTCTTCTCGGATTCCATCCGCGCGAACGTGGCCTTCGGCTTCGAGGATCCCGACGCGGCACCCGCCCCCGATGGGCCGGTGGCGCGCGCGGGCCTGGCCAGCGACCTGGAGGTGTTCGGCCGCGGGCTCGACACGGTCATCGGCGAGCGGGGGATCACGCTTTCGGGCGGGCAGAAGCAGCGCGTCGCCCTCGCGCGGGCCCTGGCGCTGGAGCGCCCGGTGCTCCTGCTGGATGACGCGTTCGCGAGCGTGGACCCCGGGACCGAGGAGACGATCCTCGAGGGTCTCTTCGACCATCCCTCGCGGCCCACGCTGCTCCTGGCGACCCACCGGCGCTCGGCGCTCCTGCGCGTGGATCGCATCGTGGTGCTGGACGAGGGGCATATCGTCGATACCGGAACCCACGCGCAGCTGATCCGCCGCGGGGGCCTGTATGCCGATCTCTACCATCGCGAGGAGATGGTGGAAGAGCTGGAGACGCTGTGAGCGCGCGCGCGATGCGAGGAGGGGTGCGATGACCCCGCACGGCGTCGGATCGGCGCACGACGAAGAGGCGGTCGGAGCGGTCTACGACCACGGCCTGGCCAAGCGGCTCGTCCGCTATCTCAAGCCGTACTCGAAGGAGATCGTGCTCTCGGTGCTGTTGCTGCTCGGGATCTCGCTGCTCGAGGTCGCGGGGCCCTACATCACCAAAGTCGCGATCGACTCCTACGTCAAGCCGACGCACGGCGTGGGGATGGTGCCCGCCGTGGCGATCAAGGGCCTCATCACCTTGTCGGTGCTCTACGTCCTGGTGCTCATCGTGGCGTTCGGACTCCGCTACTGGCAGACCTACACCATGTCGATGGTCGGCCAGCGCGCGATGCAGGATCTGCGTCTCGAGATCTTCCGCCACGTCGAGACCCTGACGCCGAGTTATTTCGATACGCGCCCCGTGGGCCGGATCCTGACCCGCGTCACGCAGGACGTCTCGGTGCTGAACGAGCTCTTCGCCCAGGGCGTGGTGGCGGTGATCGGGGACATCTTCCTGCTCGCCGGCATCGTGGGCGCCATGCTCTGGCTGAACTGGAAGCTGGCGCTCGTCACGTTCACCACCGTGCCGCTGCTCGTCATCGCGACCGCGATCTTCCGGGCGAAGGTGCGGGTGAGCTACCGGAAGGTGCGGACGCGCCTGGCGCGGATCAACGCCTACTTGCAGGAGCACCTGCAGGGTGTGGAGGTGGTGAAGCTCTTCAACGTCGAGGCGAAGGAGTTCCGCGGCTTCGACCGCGCCAACAAGGATCATCTCCTGGCGCACTTCCAGAACCTGTTCTATTACGCGGTCTTCTTTCC
>JBGPMB010000199.1:0-4284 GCA_041486775.1 Candidatus Eiseniibacteriota bacterium
CACTACGAGCTGGACACCATCTGCCAGGTGGGGTACGCGCGCTACTTCCTGATCGTGCGCGACTTCATCGACTTCGCGAGGTCGAACGGCGTCCACGTGGGGCCGGGGCGCGGCTCGGCCGCGGGAAGTCTGGTCTCCTACGTCCTCGGGATCACCGACATTGATCCGCTCAAGTTCGACCTTCTCTTCGAGCGCTTCCTGAATCCCGAGCGGATCAGCATGCCCGATATCGACATCGACTTCGATTACGAGAACCGCGGGCGTGTGATCGAGTACGTGCTCGAGAAGTATGGACGCGAGAGCGTGAGCCAGATCATCACGTTCGGCACCATGGCGGCGCGCGCGGTGGTGCGCGACGTGGGGCGCGCGCTGGGCATGGGCTACGCCGACCAGGACCGCGTGGCGAAGCTCATTCCCGGCGAGCTGGGCATGACCCTCACCAAGGCGATCGAGACCGTCCCGGAGCTTCGCGCCCTCGCGTCCCAGGATGCGACGCACGCCAAGCTGATCCGCTGCTCGCTCGCGCTCGAGGGGTTGGCGCGACACGCCTCGACCCACGCGGCGGGCGTCCTCATCGCGCCGGGAAAGCTCACCGACTACGTGCCGATCTACCGCTCGAGCAAGGGGGACGTGACGACGCAGTTCGACATGGTCTCGCTCGAGAAGATCGGTCTTCTCAAGATGGATTTCCTGGGGCTCCGCACGCTGACCGTTCTCGAAGAGGCGGCGCGGATGGCGGGCCGGGCCAACGGGGGGCCGATCCGCCTGTCGGAGATTCCGCTGGACGATCCGGTGACCTTCGCCCTTCTCTCCAAGGCCCAGACGATCGGCGTCTTCCAGCTCGAGTCCTCCGGCATGCGGGAGCTATTGCGCAAGGTGCTCCCCGACAGCTTCGAGGACATCATCGCGATCAACGCGCTCTTCAGGCCCGGGCCCATCCAGAGCGGGATGCTGGACGATTTCGCGAAGCGAAAGCACGGGAAGCAGAAGGTGACCTACATGCACCCGGCGCTCGAGCCCATCTTGAAGAACACCCTCGGGGTGATCGCCTACCAGGATCAGGTGATGCAGATCGCGAACCGGCTCGCCGGCTTCACGCTCGCGCAGGGGGACCTCCTCCGGCGGGCGATGGGGAAGAAGAAGCCGGAAGAGATGGCGCGCATGAAGCAGACCTTCGTGGAGGGCTGCGCCAACAACAAGGTACCGAAGAAGAAGGCGGAGGAGATCTTCGACCTGGTCGAGAAGTTCGCGGGCTACGGATTCCCGCGCGCGCACAGCGCGGCCTACGCGCTCCTCTCCTACCGGTGCGCCTACCTCAAGGCTCATTACCCCGCGGCCTACCTTGCGGCCGCGCTGACGAGCGAGGTGGGGGACACCGACCGCATCGTGACCCTGGTCGAGGAGGCGCGCCGTGCCGGCATCGCCGTGCTCCCTCCGGACGTGAACCGGAGCGTTGCCGCGTTCACGCTCGAGGGGGACCAGATCCGCTTCGGGATGACGGCCGTGAAGAACGTGGGCAAGGGCTCGGTGGAAGCCATCGTCGCCGCGCGCGAGCGGGGCGGGCCCTTTCTCTCGCTCTGGGACCTGTGCCGCCGCGTCGACCTCAAGGCCATCAACAAGCGCGTGGTCGAATCGCTGGTGCTGGCCGGGGCCTGCGATTCGCTGGGAGGCGACCGCGCGCAGCTCTTCGAGACGGTGGCGGGAGCCCTCGGCCGCGCGCAGGACGCCGCACGGGCGGTGAGCAAGGAGCAGGTCACGCTCTTCGGCGCGGAGCACTCCATCGAGGCGCCGGAGCCGCCCTTGCCGAACGTGGCCCCGTGGCCATTACAGGAAACGCTCCGCAAGGAGCGCGAGGTGCTGGGCTTCTACTTCTCCGATCATCCGCTCGCGCCCTATCGACCGCTCATCGAGGCGCGCGGGCTGGCCGACACGGCCAAGATCCGCGAGTCCAAGGACGGCGTGGAGCTGGGCTTCCTCGGCATGGTGTCCGCCATCAAGACCATCACCGACCGGAACGGGCGTCCCATGGCGTTCGTGACCCTCGAGGACTTCGCCGGCAGCGTGGAGGGAGTCACGTTCGCGGATCTCTACGAGCGAAACCGCGCCGCGCTGGTCCAGGGCGCAATCTTAGAGACGCGCGCCCGTGTGAGCGTGCGCGAGGAGGAGGACCCGAAGCTCGTCTTCCAGTCGATCCGCGCCTTGAGCCAGGGCGACGCCGCTTCGGAAGGAGCGTCGGGCGCCCTCGCCATCGATCTGACCGAGGCCCCGGCGGACACCTCGCTCGAGATGATCCGGGACCTGCTGGGTCGCCACCCGGGCTTGAGCCCGGTATACTTCCTGGCGCGCACTCCGTCGGACCCCGTGAAGACGCAGATTCGCGCGCGGCGGGTCCTCGTCCGCGTGAGCGCCGAGCTGATCGCGGAGCTCAAGTCCCGCCTCGGCGCGCGCGCGGTCTCGCTCGTGAGCGCCGCGACCGAAGCCGTCCCCTTCTGAGCGTTCGGAGAAAGAGGCCATGAACGGAACCTGGCTCGATTTCGAGAAGCCGATCGTGGAGTTGGAGAGGCGCATCGAGGACCTCCGCGCGTCCGCGCCCGAGAACGCCGAGATCGAACAGGAGCTGAAAAGGCTCGAGCGGAAGGTCGAGAAGCTCCGGCGCGACGTCTACTCCAAGCTCACCCGCTGGCAGCGCGTGAAGCTGGCGCGGCATCCGCGCCGGCCCTACACGCTCGATTATTTGAAAATCCTGGCACCCGGCTTCATGGAGCTGCACGGAGACCGCCGTTTCGGCGACGATCCCGCGATCATCGCGGGCCTGACGATGCTCGAGGACTTGCCCATCGTCTTGATCGGGCACCAGAAGGGGCGGGACACCAAGGAGAACATCCACCGCAATTTCGGGATGGCGAACCCGGAGGGCTACCGGAAAGCGCTCCGCCTGATGCAGCTCGGCGCGAAGCTGGGCTGCCCGCTCGTGACCTTCGTGGATACGCCGGGCGCCTACCCCGGCCTCGGGGCGGAGGAGCGCGGCCAGTCGGAGGCGATCGCCCGGAACCTGGTCGAGATGGCCCGGCTTCCCGTGCCCATCGTCTCGATCGTGATCGGGGAGGGAGGCTCGGGTGGCGCTCTGGCGATCGCGGTCGGCGACGTTGTGCTCATGCTGGAGAATTCGATCTATTCGGTGATCACTCCCGAGGGCTGTGCCGCGATTCTCTGGAAGGATGCCGGAAAGGCGGAGCAGGCGGCCGAGGCGCTGAAGCTCACGGCGCACGATCTGTTGGAGCTGAACGTCATCGACGAAGTGATCCCGGAGCCGCTGGGAGGGGCCCATCGCGACCCGGAGGAGACGGCCCGGCGCATCGAGGCGGCCGTGATAAGGCACCTGAAGGGGCTTTTGGGGCTCCCGACGCAGGAACTTCTGGACCGGCGCCTGGAGAAGTTTCTCAAGATGGGGGTCTATCTGGAGGAGACCGGTCATGAGCCGGCTCCCCTGGGGGGGTAAGAGAATGCCGATCAGTGAAGAGCTGCGCGCGATCCTTGTCTGCCCGCAGTGCAAGGGGGAGCTCAGAGACCAGAAGGAACCGGAGAAGCTCATCTGCGACCGTTGCGGTCTCGCCTACCCCATCGTCGACGACATTCCGGTCATGTTGGTCGAGGAAGCAGAGCGGATCGCCAAGGCTTGAGCCTCTCCCACAGATCCCTTTTGTTCCTCCTGGCCGCGGTGTCCCCGGTGTTCCCGGCGGCTTTCGCGCAAGCGGGCGCGCTCGTGGGACCTGCATCGCTCGGCGCGCGCGTGGAATCCGAGACCGCTTCCGGATATCGCGTCGTCGTTCCCATCCCGGCGCCGGAGGTCACGGCCGGGGACGTCTTCGGCCAGAGCCTGAGCGAGATCACGCTGCCGGGCGGCGCGCTCGAAGGGCCCGCGGGCACGCCCCAGCTTCCCATCCTTACCCTCCTGCTCCGTGTTCCGGCCGGAGTCGAGGCGCGCGTGAGCGCGACGTCGGGAGCCGAGCGGACGCTCGGAGCCATCCGTCCGGAGCCGCTGCCGCATCTCGTTTCCGACCGCGAACGCTGGTCCTCGGTGAGCGCCGCGCAGCTCTCGACCTACCTCGAGGGTGAGGCCTATCGGGGATGGGGCGGTGCCAAGGTGCCGCTGGTGAGCTTCGCGCCGACGGCCGCGGGGAACGACCACGTCTTGCTGGTGACGCTCCGGCCGATCCGGTGGGATCCCCGGACCGGTCGCGCGAGCGTGGTGGATGCGGTCACCCTCGATGTCTCGTGGACCCC
>JBGPMB010000200.1:0-4284 GCA_041486775.1 Candidatus Eiseniibacteriota bacterium
CGACCCGCATCGGCTCGCCGCAGCGCGGACACCGGTCCCCCTCCCGGGCGGTCGTGAGGTCGGCCCGCTCGCGGGCGTGCACGTCACGTCCCAGGCGCACGTTCACGAGGTGTACGTCGCGCGCGTTGCCGCCGGTCACGTAGTTCCGGTTCTCCTCGAGCGAAGTGTCCAGGATGACCCGCAGCGAGTCCGGGACCCCGGCCGGCCCGGTGAAGCCCATCGGCCCCCCCGTGAGCCGCTCGATCTCCTCCGCGGTCGCGAGGCGCGGCGCCGGATGTCCGAGCACGCGCGCCAGCTTGGCCTCGTTCAGCTCGCGGTCTCCCGGGACGACGGCCAGAACCGCCTCCTCGCCCGCGAAGAACACGAGTGATTTCAGGAGCCGCGCGGGCTCGACGCCGAGGAACGCCGAAACTTCCTCGACCGTCTTCCGCCCGGGCGTGTCCTTCTTCGTGAGGGGCAATTCCTTCTCGGCGCCCGCCGCCTCGATCTTGAACTTGGCGCTTTCCGAGGAGGCCGCGTATCCGCATACCGAGGAGAAGATCAGCGACTCCCCCGAGTCGGCCGTGACCATGAACTCGTGGTTCACGTCCCCGCCGATCGCTCCGGAGTCGGCCTCCACGATCACGAACTCGAGTCCGCAGCGCCGGAAGACCGCCGCGTAGGCTTCCCGCATCTCCTCGTAGGCCTTGGCGAGCTGCGTCTCGTCGGTGTGGAAGCTGTAGCCGTCCTTCATGAGGAACTCGCGCGCCCGCATCACGCCGAACCGCGGCCGGATCTCGTCCCGGAACTTGGTCTGGATCTGGTAGAGGTTCAGCGGCAGGTCCCGATAGGACCGGATGTGGTTTCGCACCAGGTCGGTGACGGCCTCCTCGTGCGTGGGTCCGAGCGCGTACTCGCGCTCGTGGCGGTCCCCGAGGCGGAACAGCTCCTTCCCGTACTTCTCCCACCGGCCGGTCTCCTTCCACAGCTCCGCCGGCATGAGGATGGGCAGGCGAAGCTCCTGGCAGCCCGCGCGGTCCATCTCCTCGCGCACGATCTGCTCCACCTTCCGCGTGACGCGCCACCCGATGGGGAGGAGCGAGTAGATGCCGGCGGCGAGCTTCCGCAACAGGCCGGCCCGGACCATCAGCTTGTGGCTGACCAGGTCGGCGTCGGCGGGGTCCTCCTTCAGCGTCGGTACGAACGCTCGCGAAAGGCGCATGGGCTACGGTCCGATCCTCGTCAGGAATGTTCGAGCATCTGCTCGAGAGTGTAGAGCCCGGGAGGCTTCCCGGACAGGAAGCGCGCGGCCCGGATCGCGCCGCGAGCGAAGACGGAGCGGTCGGAGACCGTGTGCACGATCTCGAGCGTCTCGCCGGCGCCCGCGAAGAGCACGCGGTGCGTTCCGACCGCGGTCCCCGAGCGGATGGAATGGATCCGGACCTTCCCTGGCGCGAGGAGCGCCGCCCAGAGAAGAGCGGTTCCGCTCGGCGCGTCCCGCTTCCCCGCGTGGTGGTGCTCGATGAGATCGATCTCGAACCCGGCACGGGCCCCCGGGCGCACGGAACGGAGCATGGCGAGGGCGAGCGCGTTTCCGAGGCTCAGGTTCGTCGCCCGGAGCACCGGCGCGCGCTTGGCCAGCGCGCTGATCCGCTTCTCTTCCGTCTCGCCGATTCCGGTCGTGGCGCTCACCAGCGCGTGCGGGGAGCGCTCGAGCCAGTCCAGGAGCCGCGCGGTGCCGGCCGCCACGCTCACGTCGATCACCACCGCTTCCGCCGGAAGAGACTCCCCTCCCCCCGAAAGAAGCTGATCGGACGTCATCCAGACGCACCCTTCGGGGCACGCACCCGCAGCCGCGGAGCGCGCCACGCACGCCGCAAGGCGCACGTCCGGGAACTCCGCCGCCACGGCGCGCACCGCCTGGCCCATGCGACCGCCCGCACCGAAGAGGAGAATTGGGGTCGGTGTCACGCCGCGGTCAGTGGCCCGACCGGGCGGGGGAAAAGAGGCCGGCACGCTCGAGCGCTTGGTCCACGGCCGCCGCGGTTTCGGGCCTCACCGGAACGAGCGGCAGACGCAGCTCACCGGTCGTGAAGCCGAGACGCATCAGCGCGTGTTTCACCGGCGCGGGGCTGGTCTCGAGGAAGAGGGCGCGGAACACCGGCACGAGCTTCCGGTGAACCGCCTCCGCCTCCGCGACCCGCCCGGCCTGAGCGTGGTCCCGGATCGCGATCATCTCGCCCGGGGCCACATGTCCCGCCACCGAGACGATTCCGCGAGCGCCCACCGAGAGGAGCGGCAGGTACAGCGAATCGTCCCCGGCCAGGATCACGATGTCGCAGCGGGCCCGGATCGCGCTCGCCTGGTCCAGCGAGCCGCTCGCCTCCTTGATCGCGGCGATGCGCGGATGCTCCGCCAGCTTCGCGACGGTCTCGGGGGCGATGGATACCCCGGTGCGCGAGGGAACGTTGTAGAGCACCACCGGACGGTCCACGCGGTCGGCCACCGCGCGGTAGTGCGCCAGAAGGCCCTCCTGGGTCGGTTTCACGGAGTAGGGCGTGATCACCATGACGCCGTCCGCACCCGCGCGGATCGCCTCCTGGGAGACTTCGATCGTCTCCGACGTCACGGCGGTTCCCGACCCCGCGATCACCGCGGCGCGTCCGCGCGCGGCCTCGACCACGGTGCGGATGACCGTGATTCGCTCTTCCCGCGTGAGCGAGGTCGCTTCTCCGGTGCAGCCGCACGGATAGAACGCGCGCACCCCGGCGTCGACGAGGTGCGTCGTCAGCCGCCCCAGCGCCTCGCGATCCAGGGCGCCGTTTCGAAACGGCGTGATGAGGGCGACGGCCAGGCCTTCGAACATCGTCTTCGGATCCGCCATGCTTCGCTCCTCGCTCCCGGGCTTTGGCCTCGTCACCGCTTCGGCGGCGGCGTCACGTCCGGCCCGAAGTGGAAATCCACGTGCTCGTAGCTCTCCTCCGGACGCACGATCAGAGTTCCCTCGCGACGGACCTCCGCGGTCGGCGGCCCGGGCGATGCCGAGACCCGATAGGCGCGGAGCCGGTAGGAGCCCGCCGGGATCCGGAGGAGGTAATCTCCCGGGCCCTTGCGCTCGAGGAACCGCACGAACGTCGTGTCCGAATCGGATTTCGCTTCGACCCGATAGCGCGACGTGGAGTCCGGCGAGAAGACGGTTCCGCTCACGTTCGCGGGCGCGTGCGGGTCCACGGCGACGATGTTGATACTATCCGCGACCGGCCGCTCGGGTGTCAACCGGATCACGGACGGGTAGCTCGCGACGATATCCGTCGCCGAGTCGATGGCCCCGCTCCGGTTCAGGTCGTAGGCCGCGTGCACCGTGAATCCTCGACCCAGGGGCAGGCCCGTGAGCGCGTACGCGGCGGAGGTGTCGGTCTCGGTCGCGTAGGAAGGGCTCACGTTCGAGAAGTCGGGCTTCGGTCCCAGCGAGTCCGGATAGGCCCAGATGGGAACACCCTTCGTCGGGAGGGTCTTGGCCCGGACCACGCCGCGGATCTTTCCGGGATCGAGCGAATCGCCGGTCGTGAAGCGGATGGTGACCGGCACGCCCAGCGGCACGCCGTGCGCGTCGCGCGCGCCCGCGCTCAGGAAGGCCTGGTACGTCGTCGCGGCGGTCAGCGGCTCCTCCCAGGACACCCGGAGACGCCGCCCGCTCCAATGAAACGAGGGCCCGCTGGGCGGCGGGTAGATATGAAAGCCGTCGCGGACGCTGACCCGGTCCATGGCCTCCGAGAAGAGGAGCTCGATCTCAGCCCCCGGAGGGACCCGGGTCGTGCTGTCGGCGGGTACCGTGAGCAGAACGCGCGGCGGCGTGGTGTCGACCGGGCCGCCGGGAGGAAAGCCGGGCTTGGCGCATCCGCCCAGGAGCGAGGCCGTGAGAAGAGCCGACGCGAGGACACCCGCGGCGGAAGCCGCGCGGCGGGTCACTTCTTCGCTTTCTTCCTTACGCTCTTCTTCGCCGCGCGAACCTTTCCCCGCTTCCCCGCGGCGCCCGCCCCCGCCGGCCGGCGGACCAGGAGGTCGTACAGGATCGCCTTCTGCAAGTGCATCCGGTTTTCCGCCTGCGGTATCACGATGGAGTGCGGCCCTTCGAACACGTCCTCGGTGATCTCCTCGCCCCGATGCGCCGGCAGGCAGTGCATCACCCGCGCGCCGGGCTTGGCCATGCGCAAGATGGAGCGGTTGATCTGGTAGGAGCGGAACACGGGCAAGCGTTTCTCCCGCTCGGCTTCCTGTCCCATGCTGGCCCAGACGTCCGTGTAG
>JBGPMB010000201.1:0-4221 GCA_041486775.1 Candidatus Eiseniibacteriota bacterium
CCGGCCGCGAACACGTCGCTCCCCGAGCTTCCCCAAACGCCGCGGAGGTCCGGGCGCGTCCCGATGTTCATGGCGCTCCAGGCGCTCCCGTTGTAAGGCTGGATGTTGCCGGCTTCACCGACCGCGAATACGTCGCTCCCCGAGCTCCCCCAGACGCCGTTCAGGTCCAGGAGGATGGTCCCGCTCGTCATGGCGCTCCAGGCGCTCCCGTTGTAGTGCAGGATCGTACCGGCAGTCCCAACGGCGAACACGTCGCTCCCCGAGCTCCCCCAGACGGCGTTGAGGGTCTGGCTCGTCCCGCTGGTCATGGGGCTCCATGCGCTCCCGTTGTAGTGTTGGATGACGCCGCTTTCTCCGACCGCGAACACGTCGCTCCCCGAGCTCCCCCAGACGCCGTTGAGGATCTGGCCCGTCCCGCTGGTCATGGAGCTCCACGCGCTCCCGTTGTAGTGCTGGATGACGCCGCCTTGCCCGACGGCGAACACGTCGCTACCCGAGCTCCCCCAGACACCGTCGAGGACCTCGCCCGTCCCGCTAGCCATGGAGCTCCACGCGCTCCCGTTGTAGTGCTGGATTGCACCGCTCCACCCGACGGCGAACACGTCGCTCCCCGAGCTCCCCCAGACGCCGTCGAGGGTGAAAGAGGATTCTTGGGTGAGGAAAGAAGATTGCACGGTCCAGACAAGAGCGCGGAGGGAAGGAGAGGGAGAGGGAGAAGGTTTGACAATCTTGTCGGAGTTATCGCTGCACCCCGATGCCAAGAGGAGGCACAAGCCCGCCAGCGGGGGCACTACCCGCGCGAGCGATCGCAACAGCATGAGGTGACGAATCAAGGGGGCTGCCCTTCGACGGCGTGCACGGGGGTGGGGTTGGCCCCGTTTCAGACTCTACGGTGCTCCTTTGCGTGCTCGAACGCTACCGAAAATGACTCGGCTTCCCGCCACTCAGGAGCTACACCCGAGACCAAGCGCCGATCTGAAAGTGCCGCACGATCACGCTTCCGTTGGCGATGGCTTCCTTGCTGATCCGTTCGACCAGGGTCTCTTCATACGAGCCTCCTAGGGAGCGTCACTCATTGCCGGAATACGTCCGTGCTGAGGTAGCGCAGCCCCGAATCCACCACGATGGTGGCGACGGTTGCCTTGGGGCCGAGCCGCGTCGCCACACGGATCGCCGCGACCACATTCGCCCCCGTAGACGTTCCGGCGAAGATGGCTTCCTCGCGCGCCAAACGTCGGGCCATGCTCTTGGCTTCCTCCGTGCTCACGGTGAGAATCTCATCGACTTCGTCGGGCTTCCACAGGGGCGGGATGAAGCCGATGCCGATCCCTTCGATCTTGTGGGACCCCGATGGCTTTCCCGAGAGCACGGCGGACTCGGCGGGTTCGACGGCGAAGACCCGTAGCTGTGGGTTGTGCCGCCGCAGCGCGTGCGCCGTTCCGTGGATGGAGTGCGCCGTGCCGACGGCGTGAACGAAGGCGTCCACGCGCCCGCCGGCCTGCTCCCAGAGTTCCTCGCCGAGCGGATGGTAGCCGGCTTCACCGTCGCGATTGCCCAGCTGATCGCAGGCCCAGTGCCCAGGCCGGCGACTGATCTCCCCGGCGGTGCGCATCATCGTCTTGATCAGGTGCTCGGTGATTCCTCCACCCTCGCTCGGGACATCCGTGATCTTGGCCCCGTAGGCGCGCATCGTGTAGCGCTTCTCTTCAGTGAAGGCGTCGGAGAAAATAATGTGGGCCTGATAACCCAGCGCGGCGCACACGAGAGCGAGGGAGATGCCCGTCGTGCCGGACGTGTATTCGACCACCGTTCCTCCCGGCGGGAGCCGTCCGTCCGCGGCGGCGGGCTCGATCAACGCCCGTGCCATACGGTCTTTCATGCTCCCGGTGGGGTTCGTCGACTCCAGCTTTGCCACGACGCGGGCGGATCCGGCCGGCACGACGTGGCGAAGCTCGACCAGGGGAGTGTTGCCGATCGCATCGAGGAGTTTCAGGCTTGGCATGGGTCCTTCACAAACGGATTGGCTCGCGGGTCTCAGCGCCCGCGAGCCTTGGATCGCGCCCAGGTGATCAGCGTATCAGGATAGCCCGCCGGCGTGCGCGGCCAGTGGAAATGGCCGTCGTCCGACTGGTTGATGCGGATCGTATGATCGCTGCCCGCGTAGACCTTCCAGGCGACGTCGTTGTTTCCGCCCGCGCCCAGCGCGGCCCGGATGTTCTCGAGGCTCCGCTTCACCGGCACGCGCCCATCCTCTTCACCGTAGATCAGAAACACCGGCGCCTTCACGCGCCGCCAGTAGGACGGGGCATCGTAGTCCGCCGTCCGGCGCGCCATCCACCAGAACGAATCGTCGCGTCCCGGAATCCCCATGAACCACTTTTCCTTCGCGTTCGCTTGCGCCGCAGAGTCGGCGCGCTCCCAGGGGCCGCCCTCGTAGGCCGTGCGCACCACGGCGTCCACGTAGCTCTCCGCTCGCACCGAGTCGGCGCCGTGCATGCGGGGCAGCCCGAGGAAATTGCGATAGCTGTAGCGCTCTGCCTCCATCAGGGGCACGGCGCCGCCTGCCGACGCGATCACGAAGCCAAGATCCTTCGACTGCGACGCGATCAAGGGCGCGATCATCCCACCCTGGCTGTTGCCCCACAGTCCGATGGCCCCGGCGCGAACGCGAGGGTCGCCCGCGAGGAAGTGGATCGCGGCGAGCGCGTCACCCGCGAGGTCGTCGAACGTGGCCCGCCTCCAGTCGCCGCCGGATGCTCCCACGCCCCGCTTGTCGTAGATGAGCGCCGCGAACCCTGCGCGCGCGAAGCGATCGGCCAGGTAGCGCGAAGCATAGCGTCCCTCGGCCCCCGAGCCGTGAACGAACAGGATGGCAGGATGCGGCCCCGGGCCCGCCGGCATCAGCAACGTTCCGACCAGCGTCACGTCGCCGTTCGCGAACCGAGCCTCTTCGCTCGAGTACGGCGGCGCGGTGGACTGGGCGGTCCGCCGCAGACGAAACGTCCCCGGAGCGTCGCCATCGCGGAACGCGCCGTTCAGCTCGTCGCCGGCGAGCGTTCCGTCGAAGTTCGAGGTCGTGACATCGCCGACGATTTGCCAATGCACGCCGGCGGAGTCGCTCCGCACCGATCGGAAGGGAATATCCAGCACCCGGAGGGCGTCCGAGCCGAAGCTTCCGACATAGCCCGAGTCCGAGCGCGAGAAATCAACCCAGACGTCGAGGCTCGATCCGTCCCGCACCCACTGTCCCTGCCAGTGGCCGGCCAGCGGCGCCGGCCGTCGAGAGGAGGGGGGCGTCGCGGCCATCGCGGGTCGAGCGCCGTGGAGCGCGATGGGAACCGCGAGGACGAGCGCGAGGCGGCTCAGGTTCACGGATCGCTACGACTCAGGCGAATGCCTTCTCCGTCGAGACCATGTCGAGACCCTTCTTGAGGTCTGCCAGGTTCATCGCCGGATAGAACGTGACTTCCGCATTCAGGCTCAGGAAGAAGCGCTCGGCCACGGACGGGATCTGGGCCGGCTGCCGTCCTTGATCGCTTGGTTCGACCGCTCGACCGGCATGGACACCTTGAGAATTGTGCGCATTTCAAAACTCCTCGTTGGGGTGGGAACTGCGTTGAACAGCTTTCTTACGTTCGTTCCTTGAGACGCACGTCGATGCGGCAAATGTGCTCTGCGAGCCAATGGTCGATCGTGTCCACGAGGTTCCGGGCTTCGGTGCGGTCGAAGCCGGCGACGACGTAACGCTGATTGAACCCGGCCAGAACCTCGACGAATCGCGTGTGGGCTTCCTTGTTCTCTTCCATCACGGGGCACTGGTATCGAACCATGCACCCCTCCTCGTAACCGAAGTGGGTGCGAACGTAGAGGTCCAGGGATCGCAGCATATCGCCGTACACCAGCTCCCCGTGTCCTTCGTCGAGGGCGGATCGGTAGTCCTCCGCCATCTTGAAGATGGTTTTGTGCTGCTCGTCGACACGGTCGATCCCGGTGGCGTACGCGTCAGACCATTTCACCATGGACTCCTAGCTTTGTCCGAGCCGGACGCCCGGCCCCCCGTCACTTCCCCTCGCTGACCGAGATCACCAGCCCGTCGGGGTCGGCGTACTGCGCCATGCGGATGCCGAATTGATCCTTCGGCTCCTGGACGCAGATCACTCCATTCCCGATCGCGCGCTTGTGGAAGTCGTCCAGGCTCGGAACCCTGAGCCCCGGCCGGCA
>JBGPMB010000202.1:0-4187 GCA_041486775.1 Candidatus Eiseniibacteriota bacterium
CCATGGTCTAGCATGCGATCCAGGAGCGGGCTAGCCCGCTATCCGGGGAGGCCGGCGGTGGGGGAACCGGGTGCTCAGCCGCGCCCAGGGGGGGCAGGGACGGGGCTGGTTGCGTGCGGCGCGGGCGAGGGCCCCCGTCGCATCTCGCTCGCGGGCGATCGCCACGCTGGTGCTGCGTTCTTGGCCCGTGCTACGAGATGCGTGCGACCCGGGGGTCGAGTCCCTCGGGAAGCGCGGTCGGAACCATCGGCCGAGGTGGCGGAACTGGCAGACGCAGAGGACTCAAAATCCTCCGCCCGCAAGGGTGTAGGGGTTCGACTCCCCTCCTCGGCATTCTGACGCCGCGCCACCGCGTCCGGGACGTGGTCTACCTGAACCCCGCGGACCTCGAGTACCCCGTGGCCTTCAACGTTCTCGAGTCGCTCGGCGATCGCGAACACCACCTCGTGGCCTCGGGGCTCGTCTCGATCTTCAAGCGCTTCTGGGCGGAGTTCTGGGGGCCGCGGACGGAGTACCTCGTGAAGAACGCCGTCTTCGCCCTCCTCGAAACGTCAGGTGCCACGCTCCTCGACCTCAACCGGCTTCTCGTCGATGATCTCTTCCGCGCGCGCGTGGTCGCACAGATTCGGAACCCAGGCGCGCTCCACTTCTGGGTCCGCGAGTACGCCGCCTACTCGGGGCCGTTCTGCCAAGAGGTGATCGCGCCCTTGCAGAACAAGGCCGGTGAGTTCCTCCTCTCTCCGGTCCTTCGGAACATCGTCGGCCAGCGGAAGAACCGTTTCGACCTGCGCTCACTCATGGACGAGGGCCGGATTCTCATCGTGAACCTCGCGAAGGCGAGGACACCTCGGCGCTCCTCGGCTCGATGCTCCTCACACGCCTGCTCCTGGCCGCGCTCTCGCGCGCGGACCTGCCCGAGAACGCACGACGGCCCTTCTTCCTCTACGTGGACGAGTTCCCGACCTTCGCGACCCAGAGCACCCTCGCCTCGCTCCTCTCCGAGGCGCGGAAGTATCGGCTCGCGCTCACCTTGAGCCACCAGTACCTCGCGCAGCTGCCCGAGAGCCTCCGCGGCGCGATCTTCGGGAACGTGGGGACGCTCCTCGCCTTCCGGGTCGGTGCCGAAGACGCCGAGTACCTGGCCCGTGAGTTCGCGCCGTTCTCGGTCGACGAGCTCACGAACCTCGAGCGGCATCACGTCTGCGCGAAGGTGAGCCGCGACGGAGTGACCTCGACGCCGTTTGCGGCCCGCACGTACTCTCCCCTGCCCGTAGCCCAGTCCTCGCGCGACCAGATCATCCGTGTCTCTCGCGAGCGGTACGCGCGGCCTCGGAACGTCGTCGAGCGGACGATTGCGCAGTCGCTGCTCTCCGAGCGCCGCCCACAAAGCCTCGGGCCGGCGTTGCGCCAGCGCCGGGGTGTTTCCCGAGGGATGAGGAGCGGCGCTCGCCGGTCTTCGATGGGAGACTCACGCTTCACTTGACGTTCAGCTTCCGCCGAGTACCCTTAAAGGAAGCACTTGAGCCCTATGGACTTTCGCCCCTCCACACCGGAAAAAGGAGGCCGTATGCCGGAGTACCGCTACACCGTTGTCTTCGAGCCGGCGGAGGAAGGTGGCTACATCGCGACCGTTCCCGCTTTGGGCGGGCTTACCACCCAAGGCGAGACGCTCGACGAAGCCCGCGAGATGGCGAAGGACGCCATCCTCTGCTACCTCGAAGCGCTCCGGAAGGGTGGCGAGGAGATTCCCCTCGAACAAGGACCCGCTCAGGTAGAGAGCCTCGCGGTGAACTTCTAGGTTTCCATGCCTCGCCTGCCGGCGTGCACGCCCACGGACGTCGTCCGGGCGCTCACGCGGGCGGGCTTTTTCTTCCACCACGCCCGCGGCTCACACCACGCCTATAAGCATCCGGCCCGCCCCGGCCTCGTCGTCGTTCCGGTCCACGTGAAGGACGTGAAGCGCGGGACCCTCCATGGGATCCTCAAGCAGGCCGGCCTCACGCGCGACGACTTCCTGAAGCTGCTCTAGCCTCGATCGACACCTCAAAACCGGCCATGCGTCGACAGGTCAAAACCGGCCAACGAAGTCGGGGCGTCGAGACGGGGTGAGTGACTATCGCGGGCGCACCTCGGTGAGCAAGCCGCGGCGGGTGTCGGGCGGATCGTTGAGGGGAAAACCCGCATGTTTGTGTGCGTAGGGTGAGCGGTCTCGACGCTGGCGCGTGGCGGTAACGGGCGCTGTGTGCGTCGACCGGGACGACATCGGGGCAGGTGCGCTCATGCTGATGGGTCCGGCGGGTTGCGGCTGGCGTGTTCTTTCATCCGCCAGCTCCGGGGGCCGCAGCGCAGGACGTGGGCATGGTGGAGGAGACGATCGAGGAACGCCCCGACTGCGGCGACATCGCCGAGCAATTTGCCCCAGTCCTCGACTGGGCGATTGGAGGTGAGCAGCGTGCCGACCCGCTCGTACCGCCGCATGATCAATTCGAGGATGTCTTCAGCGGCGGTGGCGGGGAGCTTCCGCATGCCGAGATCGTCGATGATGAGGAAGGGCGCCGTGGCGAGTTTCGTCATCCGCTCGCGCCGGGTGCCAGCGAGCGTGGCGTCGGCGAGCTCCTCGAGGAGCACGTGCGCCTCGCGGTAGAGGACGCGGTGTCCGTGCTGGATGAGGGTGCGCCCGAGGGCTTGCGCGAGATGACTCTTGCCCGAGCCCGGGGGGCCAAGGAAGACGACATCGTCGTGCGTCGTGAGGAAGCGGCCGGTGGCGAGTTCGAAGACGAGGCGGCGGTCGAGCTTCTTGTTGAAGGCGAAGTCGAAGCCGTCGAGCGTCTTGTCGGGGTCACGGAATTGCGCCTCCTTGAGGCGCCGCGCGAGGAGCCGATCGGCGCGCCGGGTCAGCTCGTCGTGGACGAGGAGCGCCAGGAAGTCGGCGAGCGCGAGCTGATCGGCCTGACCCTGCACCAGGCGCGCTTCGAGGTTATCGGCGATGCCGCTGAGGCCGAGCTGGCGCAGCGTGCGGAGGAGTTCAGGGAGTTGCATCGTCATCGTCTCCTTCATCGCTGGGGGCGCGACCCTGGAGCAGGTCGCGGTAGTGGGTGAGCTGGCGGATCAGCGGATCGACCTGGCACAGCGTGAGCGGCGTCGGCGGATGGCGCTCGAGGTAGCGGCGGACGAATTGGTAGGTGGGGCCGAGGTCGAGCGCGACGGCGCACGCGGCGTCGACCGGGGTCGGCCCGTATTTGCGCGCGAGCGCGAGCAGCCCTTGGGTGCGGCGGACGGCGCGCAGGGGATCGTCGGCGTGGAGCGTGGTGGCGAGGTGGCCGACATGCGCGCCGACGGCGGTCGCCCGCGCCAGGAGCTGGAGCGTCCCGGGCGGCGTCCGCCGCGGACGATCTTCGAGGGCTTCGCGATACTGCCCGAGGTGCTGCCGCTCGTGCTCGCGCAGCAGCGCGCCCGTCGTGAGGTCACGGATACGCACCACGCGCTCGTCCCACTGCACGGCGACATCGTGCCCGAGGCGGCCGGGCGGGACGCGGTAGTAGGCCTTGGCCACCTCGACGCAGCCGTCGAGGTGCACGGTGCGAGTGCCGAAGGCGTAGTAGCGAAACGGCGTCGGCGGGAGCGGGCGGAGGGACGGCCGCTCCTCGGCAAACATCGCCGCGACCTGGCGCTTGGTCGTGCCGTGGATCCGGGTGTCCGCCCAGCGGGTCTCCCAGTGATCGAGGTAGGCCTGCGCGTCCGCGAGCCGTTCGAAGCGGAGCCCCTTGAGCGGCGTGCGTTGCGCGTGGCCGACGCCCGACTCGACCTTCCCCTTCCGATCGGGGTCGCCGACCCGGCACGGCAGCGCGGTGACACCGTAGTGGCCGAGCACGTCGCGGTAGAGGGGATTGAGCGCGGGGTCGTAGACGTCGGGCCGCAGCACACCTTCGCGCAGGTTATCGAGGACGACGATCGTGGGGGCCCCGCCGAGCCGGCGGAAGGCGTCCTCGTGGAGCTCGGCCCAGATCCGCGTGCTCGACTGGAAGGTGAGGAGGCGCACGCTCTTGCGGCTGTAGCCAAGGACGAAGACGAAGAGCCGCGTGCGCCGGTACTTCCGGGTCACGGGGTGGCGGACCATGGGCCCCTCGCCATAGTCGACCTGCCCCTCCTCGCCGGGCGCCGTCTGGATGATGGCGTGGGCCTCGGGG
>JBGPMB010000203.1:0-4168 GCA_041486775.1 Candidatus Eiseniibacteriota bacterium
CGCCTCGCTGGACGACGACAAGGGAACGGCGGCCTCCGTGCGCGCCCGGATCAAGGAGATCGCGGCGACCGCCGTGCAGCGGGGCTCCCTGATCGTCATGGTCCGGCCGAGCGCCTTGGTGCTCGACGTCCTGGAATCCGAGCTGTCCCGGATCAAGGCTCAGGGGGTGGAGCTGGTTCCCATATCGCGGGTGGCGTTGTGATGGCGATGATCCACGCGGGAGGCCGCCTCCGGTGAGGACCGAGCTGAGCGTCAACGTCGATCATGTCGCCACGCTGCGTCAGGCCCGTGGCGGCAAGGAGCCCGACCCGGTGGAGGCCGCGGTGGCGGCTCTCGAGGCCGGCGCCTCCGGCATCACGGTCCACCTGCGCGAGGATCGGCGTCACATCCAGGACGGGGACGTGACCCGCCTGCGCGCCCTCGAGCGCGGCGTGCTCAATCTCGAGATGGCCATCACGCCCGAGATGCTCCGCATCGCGGCGAGCCTGAGGCCCGATCGCGCGACCTTCGTCCCGGAGCGGAGGCAGGAGCTGACCACCGAGGGAGGGCTGGACCTCAAGCGCCACGCCGCCCTAGTGAAGGAGGCCTGCGAACGGCTCCAGGGGGCCGGAATCATGGTGAGCCTCTTCCTCGATCCCGATCCCGACACCATCGAGGCCGCCGGGAAAACCGGAGCCGACATCGTTGAAATCCACACCGGCGCCTACGCCAACTCCTGGGGAACTCCCGCGACCGACGCGGAGATCCGCCGCATTCACGCCGCGGCGCAGAACCTCGAGCATCTGGGGATCACCCCGCACGCCGGCCACGGGCTGAACGTCGAGAACGTCGGCCGCCTCCTCGCCGCGTACCGGTTCGCCGAGCTCAGCATCGGGCACTCCATCGTGTCGCGTGCGCTGCTCGTGGGAATGAAAGCAGCCGTGCGCGAGATGGTCGAGGCGATCTCCAGCTCCACGTAACGCCGAAGTCAGGGAGCCGTAACACCTCCGTTACAATCCCCCTCTAGCTTCCCCTCCATGAGCGGAGGGTTCGAAAAGCGAAGCGATGGAGCCCGGAGCCCATCGACCAAACCAAAGAGACCAGGAGGAGATGGAATGAACGTGCGCGCAGTTGTGGTGGCGTTCCTGACGGCTCTTGCGATTCCGTTGGCCGCGCAGGCAGAGCAAACCGCACCGGCAGATTCCCAGAATGTGACGCAGAGCGCGCCCGCGGCCGCACCACTCACGCCGCTCTCGGTCCCCGTCGTGCAGACCGAGCCCGACTTCCCACGGGGCCGGATCAGCGGCTACATGTTCGGGGACGCCTACTACAACGTGACCGGAGACCCACAGCATCGCTACAGCGCCGCGGGAGCCGACTCCGACCAGGTGAACATCGATGGGGGCAAGAACATCGGAAAGGACCTGAACGGCGTCCAACTCCGTCGCGTGTACTTCCAGCTCGACAACGATCTCTCCATCAAGTTCGCCACGAGGTTCCGCCTGGAAGTGGACGGCAAGGAGCTGACATCGGGCGGCAAGCTGGGCGTGTTCGTCAAGAACGCCTACCTCCAGGCGAAGAACGTCGTCCCCCGGGGGAACTTCTTCTTCGGGGAGATCACGACCCCCACGTGGGAGAACTCCGAGGAGTTCTGGCAGTACCGCTCCATCGAGAAGACGATCGCGGATTTTCGCGGTCTTGCCTCGGCGTCCGACCTCGGAGTCGAGCTCAAGGGCTACGCCGATGCCGGGCACAAGATCGGCTACTCGGCGATGATCGGAAACGGACAGGGACAGAAGCCCGAGACCAACCGCTACAAGCGGCTCTACCTCGCCATCCCGC
Organism: Candidatus Eiseniibacteriota bacterium; assembly: GCA_041486775.1. GTDB lineage: Bacteria > Eisenbacteria > RBG-16-71-46 > SZUA-252 > SZUA-252 > WS-7. Next base: position 1,822 of record JBGPMB010000203.1, read on the forward strand.
TGAACCCGGTCCACGATTTCAAGATCGAGCCCTACGTGGATTACGAGCCCGGGGTGGCCGGCGCCGACAAGGCGCTCTACAAGCTCTTCGCGGGCTATGAGTTCAAGAAGGCGGCGATCGGCGGAGAGGCCATGACCCAGGTGGTCCACTCGAGAGTGGCGGCCAACACCGAAGCCCGCGGGTATTCGGTCTTCGCGCGGGCGATGCCCCGGCCCACGCTCGGAGCTTTCGCGCGATACGATCGCTGGCAGCCCAACACCCGCACGGGCAACCGCGTGGATTCGGACCTCATGATGGCGGGCCTCGACTGGCAGCCCTACAAGGACGTCCACGTGATGCCCAACGTGGAGGCCACGCAATACCACGCCAAGGGAACCGCGGTCGCTCCCGCGCATCACGACGCTCAGGCCCGGATCACCTTCTACTACAAGTTCACCAAGCCCTGACGATCATCGAAATATCACAAAGGAGGAATCCCCTTGAATCTCAGATCCAACACTTCACGGAAGCGCGGGCTCCCGGTCCTGCTCGGCCTGGCCCTTCTGGCCGCGCTCGTGCCGGTCTCGCTCGCGCACGCGGCCGGAGGCAACCTCACGGGCGCCGGAGCCACGTTCCCGTATCCCATCTACTCCAAGTGGTTCGACATGTATCATGAGAAGACGGGGATCGAGATCAACTACCAGTCGATCGGAAGCGGCGGCGGCATCCAGCAGATCAAGGCGGGCACCGTCGACTTCGGCGCCAGCGACGCCGCGCTCTCGGACGCTCGGCTCAAGGAAATGCCGCGCCGGATCCTCCACTTCCCCACGGTCGGGGGCGCTGTGGTCATGGCCTATAACCTGCCCTCGGTGCATCAGCCGCTCAATCTCACGCCGGACGTCATCACGGATATCTATAAGGGAAACATCACGACTTGGAACGACAAGCGGATCGCGGCCGTCAATCCAGGTGTCGCCCTTCCTCCGGCCCCGATCTTCCCCGTGCACCGCTCGGACGGCAGCGGCACGACCAACATCTTCACGACGTATCTCTCCGCCGTGAGTGGATGGTGGAAGGAGATGGTCGGAGCCAATACGTCGGTGAACTGGCCCGTAGGGACCGGTGCCAAAGGCAACGAAGGGGTCTCGGGTATGATCCGCCAGACGCCGGGAACGATCGGCTACATCGAGCTGGCGTACGCCAAGCAGAACAAGCTTCCCCTGGCGCACGTGCGGAACCGGAGCGGCAAGTTCATCGAGCCCACCATCGCCTCGACGACCGCGGCCGCCGAAGGAGCGGCACCCATGCTCGCGAAGGACGTGCGCTTTCCCATCGTGAACTCGCCGGCGCCCGACGCCTATCCGATCTGCGGGCTCACGTTCCTTCTCGTGTACCAGGACCAGAAGGATCCGGACAAGGCACATGCGCTCGCGAGCTTCATCGACTGGGCCATCCACGACGGTCAGGCGGTTGCGTCCACCCTCGATTACGCGCCGTTGCCCGACGCGGTGGTCAAGGTGAACGAAGCCTCGCTTCGCAAGCTCACGATCGCCGGAAAGCCCGCGCTCGCCGACCGGTGAGAGCCGCGCGGATTTCCGCGGACGGGGTGTACCGCGCCGCGTTGGGTGGCGCGGCCACCCTCGTCTTTCTCATCGTGGCCCTGATCGTCTTCGAGACGACGCGGGGCGCTCTGCTGTCGATTCGAACGTTCGGCCTGGGGTTCCTCACCAACACAGTGTGGGATCCCGTGGCCGAGCGCTTCGGAGCGCTTCCCTACGTTTATGGGACCCTGGTCTCCTCGGCCCTGGCGCTCCTGTTCGCGGTCCCGCTCGGCGTCGGCACCGCGGTCTATCTCGCGGAGATCGCGAACCGGCGCGTGGGCGCCGTCGTCTCCTTCGTGATCGAGCTCCTCGCCGCCATTCCCAGCATCGTCTACGGCGTCTGGGGGTTCTTCGTCCTGGCGCCGTGGCTCAGGAACGCGGTCGAGCCCTGGCTCCTCGCGCATTTCGGGTTCCTGCCTCTCTTCCGCGGCTATCCCTTCGGGATCGGGATGCTCAACGCCGGCATCGTGCTGGCGATCATGATCGTGCCGACCATCGTGTCCATCTCGCGCGAGGTGCTGCTGGCCACGCCGCGGTCCCTTCGTGAAGCGGCCCACGCCCTGGGCGCGACGCCCGCCGAGGCGATCGGGGTGGCGCTGGGCGCGGCGCGGCCTGGAATCCTGGGCTCCGTCATCCTGGCGCTCGGCCGCGCGCTCGGCGAGACGATGGCGGTGACCATGGTGATCGGCAACACGAACCGCATCTCGGCCTCGCTGCTCTCGCCCGGCGCCACGATGGCCAGCGTGATCGCCAACGAGTTCACCGAG
>JBGPMB010000204.1:0-4166 GCA_041486775.1 Candidatus Eiseniibacteriota bacterium
CCGGGCCGGGTCGTCCGAGTTCCACCAGCGCCGGCGGAAGATCGCGGGGAACCGCTCGTGCGCCATGTCGTAGACGGTGAGGACCAGAGGCCCGGGGGGGAGCCGCGCGGGATCGCGGTAGTACGTGGGGTGCAGAATCTCCCCCGACCCACGCGCGATACCCCATGCGTCGATCCACTCGTTGACGAAGGCGCGCGGCCGCGGGCTGAGACGGAACTCGGGCATATACCGCCCGGCCTCGGCTCGAAGCCGCCCTTCCCGGATCACCGCCGATTGATGCAGCCCCGCGGGGAGCCGCGCCGGGCGCCGGAGCCGCGGGATCAACTCCGAAAAATACCGCGTGATGCCGCCGCGCGGCTGCAGGCGAAAGATGTCACCCGTGTAGAGAACGGGGCGCGTCATTCCCCTCGAAGGCGCGAGCGGATGCTCTCGCAATCCGAGACGGTGAACGAGGGCCGGAGCTTCCTCACGATGGGATACGCGAGCGCGCCCAGCCCGACCGCCATCTGCCACCTCCACGCGGGAAAGGGCTTCCGAGCGAAGATCTGAAAGAAGGGCCCCGCTGTGACGTGCGGATAGCCCGCCTCCCGTCCGAGCCGCTCCAGCGTGTCCGGCCGATAGAAAGAGACGTGCTGACCGCTTTCGACGGAGAGGTAGGGCCAGTCGGCCGCGGGCTTCGACCCGGGATGAAGCTCCGTGCTCGTGATGATCCATTCCGCCCCGAGGGCCGCGACCTTCCGGAACTCCTCGAGCGGCCGCACGAGGTGCTCCAGCGCTTCGAACGCCGTCACCACGCGCGGAGCGGCCGGCCCGGGCCGCCACTCGAATCCCCGCGCCACGACGTTCGTCGCGTAGGGGTCCATCCAGAAGTATTCGAACCCCACGTCCCGCATGAGCCGCGTGAAGATTCCATAGCCGCCGGCGTAGTCGAGGCAGGGCTCGCCGCGGACCCCCGAGAGATGGAGAAACGTCGCGACCACCCGGCGCGCGCCGAGGTTTCGCGCGAGGATGCCCGTGTCGGTGGAGTGGATCGCCTCGCCGTAGGCTTCCGCGAGCCACGTGGGCTCGTCGGTTTGCGTCAGTCCGCACGTGAGACACTGGTGAAATCCGACCTGGTACCGGGCGAGAACGGTGCGAGTGAAGAGGTGCGCTGTCTCGCCGCCGCAGAGCCGGCATCTCACCGTGGACCCCTCCTTGCGGCACTCCCAAGGTACAGCTAGATCAGCGCCAATGGGCGGAAGCATATTATAATCATGGGCATGACCGTCATTTTCAAGTGGCATGAGTCGGAGATGCAGATGGCCCTCGAGAGCTGCACGCGGGACGAGGCGACTCCCATTATCGAGCGCCACTTTCCGCAAGGAACCCGCCTGCTCGAAGCGGGCTGCGGCTCCGGGCGGTGGCTACGCTTCCTCCAGGACAAAGGCCGCACGATTGTCGGTCTCGAGTATTCGCACGAGACGGTGGAAATGGTGAAGAGGCAGTGGCCCGATCTCGAGATCATCGAGGTAGACTGCGAGAAATCTCCCTTTCCCGACGGAAGCTTCGACGGAGCCCTCTCGTTCGGCGTGGTCGAGCACTGGGTCGAGGGTCCGCAAGGACCCCTTCGCGAGCTTCTGCGCGTCCTGAAGCCCGGGGCGAAGGCCTACATCAGCGTTCCCGTTTGGAGCTCCATCCGCCGGGTCAAGAAGGCGCTGTGGTGGGACGAGGTCACCCAGGCTCCGCGGGCTCTGGCGCACCGCGTCCTCCGGGGAACGCCCAAGCCGCTCTCGCGGATCGATCGCCGCTATCTGTTCCCGGTGTTTCCCGCGTGGGGTGAGTTCTATGAATACCGGATGAGCCCCGCCGATTTCCGTGCCGAGGTGGAGAAGGCCGGATTCGAAGTCGTCGAGCAGGTGCCGGTGGGAGCCATGGACGGCGTCTACCACGAGCTGAACCCGTTGGGACTACTGGTGGGATGGAAGGACTGGAGATTCAGTCCACGGGGGCCCGCGGGCTTCATCAACCGCTGGTTGTCCCGCCGGCCGTTCGCCCATCCGCACATGCAGGCCATCGTGGCCCGCAGGCCCGAAGCGGGCCGATGATTCACTTCGTCTATGCGAGCACGCCGGGGACCGGCGCCATGGCCCGCCTGCGGGGGAAGACCTCCCGCGTCGCCCAAGCTCTGGGGGTTCCCTTGGCCTACATCCGGGACCGCGACACTCTGGACACGTCGCGCTGGCCGGCGCATGCGCCGCTCTCGATCACCCATCACGTCTTGCAAGCTTTGCGTGGCCTCGACGAGGTCCGTTTCTACGACTGGAAGGAACGTGTCCCCGTCCGGCACCAACCGGACGACGTGCTGATCGGGCACCCGTTTCCCGAAGACATGGCGACCGTCTTCAACCGAGCCTGCCTGCACGGCCGGTTCGCCACGCGCGTGGCCCTGACGCCTCTGCACTATGGGTTGCCCCACTATTGCCAGGCGATCGCGCCCGCGCTCGACGCCTGCGATCACATTCTCGGAATCATGGGCCCCTACTGGTTCGACACCTGGAGCCAAGGACCCTTCTCCCGCTGGGCCCCGAAGATCACGCACCTGGACATGGCGATCGAAGTCAGCCGCTTTCCCCGGGTGAAGCGAGCCTTCAACCTCCCCGGTCGGCGCAAGTTTCTCTTCATCGGCAACGGCGAGCCCTACAAGGGAGCGCATCTCCTTTCCCAACTCTTCGGGCTGGCCCAGGAGAAGCACCAGTGTGTGTGGATCGGCGCCGATCGCGAACTGGCGAATCTCGAGCGACGTCCCCCGCAGCGCCTGCAGGGGGCGACCATGGAACGACTGGCCGCGGAATGCGACGTCTTCGTGACCATGGGGATCTCGGACGCCAATCCCACGACGATCTTGGAGTCGATGGCGTGGGGCTTCCCGGTCGCTTGCACGCCACAGTCCGGCTACTACAATATGCGCGAGCTCAAGGAGCTCAGCACCACGGACATGGCGCACAACCTCGGGGTGCTCGACTATTTCCAGAGCGCGGGGGAAGGCGAATTGCTAAAGACTGCCGATCGAGCCCGGAGCCTGGTGGAAACCCACTTCACCTTCGAGCGCTTCACGCGAACCGTGGTCGACACGCTGCTGCGGGTTGCCCCGCACCTCGAGACACGTCGCGGGGAAGCCCTCGCGTGACTCCTGGCATTACGACGCTGCTTCGTCGAACGGTCTTTCAGGCCACCGGCCGCCGGCCGTGGTCTTGGGGCTACCTCGAGGCACGGGACCACGAGCTTAGGGCGGCTTTGCAAGCCACGGCCGCCGAAGGACGCTTCGAGCCCGGGCCGGGTTACGGGCGGTCCATGGACGAGCGCGTGGTCGAGGTCCCCTGGTTCCTCGAGAAGCTCCCGAAGGGAACCCTCCGTCTCCTCGACGCGGGCAGCACGCTGAACCACGAGCTGGTTCTCGAGCACCTTCCGCTCGATCGGCTGCGCCTCTTCATCAGCACGCTGGCGCCCGAGGACCGCTGCTTTTGGAAACGCGGGGTCTCCTATGTCTTCGAGGACCTTCGCGATCTCAGCTTCAGGGACGGTCTTTTCGACTGTGTGGCTTCTCTCTCCACGCTCGAGCATATCGGCATGGACAATTCCCTCTATGTGTCGGACACGCGCTTTCGAGAAAACGCCCGCAAGGATCATCTACGTGTGATGGCGCAGCTCCGGCGCGTCTTGCGACCGGGAGGGACCCTGCTCGTGACCGTGCCGTATGGGCGCGAGACCAATCACGGCTGGTTTCAGCAATTCGGAAGGGAGATGCTCGCGGAGCTGGTGGCTGGCTTCGGCCCCGCCACGACCGAAATTCGCTTCTTTCGTTACCGCCCGGAGGGTTGGAAAGCGGCGAGTCAGGAGGAATGTGACGACGCCTCCTATTTCGATATTCGCCAGGGCCTGCCGCTGGAGGCGGACCGGGCGGCGGCGGCGCGCGCGGTAGCCTGTCTGTGTCTCGTCTCGGAAAGTCCTGGTAAGCTCCCTCCATGATCACAAAGAATCGTCAACTCTTCGCCACGGGCCTCTTTCTCGTCGACGGCGTCCTCATCGCCGCCTCCTGGCTCGCCGCTTACTGGCTTCGCTTCTACGGCCTCGGCGTTCCCGCTCCGCTGGGCGTGCCCTCGATCCAGCTCTACCTCTGGTTCGGGGCG
>JBGPMB010000205.1:0-4154 GCA_041486775.1 Candidatus Eiseniibacteriota bacterium
CTCGCCGCTCAAGGGATCCCGGTGCTTCTGAAGAGCTTCTCCGGCGTCGTCGTGAGCGACGAGGGGATCCCCGAGCCCGTCTTCATGGTCGGCCTCCCCGAGGCGGTGAAGACCGAGATCAAGGGGCTCAACGAGACGTCGATCGCGTCGCTCTCCGTCATCATCCGCCACATGGTGGTGCGGAGCGGTACCACGCTCGAACGCATGCTGATCCCAAGGCACGCGATCGATCACGACGTGATGAACCTGATCGCGATGCGGAACAAGCTCTACGCCTCCACGATCGCGTACACCGTCTGGGAGAGAGACCGTGTCTCGTCGTCCATCGCGGCGCAACTCTCTCGGGTTGGCCAGACGTGGGTGCCGTGCCACCAGAACATGCAGATGCTGGTCCGATCGGGCGTGCCGGCGGAGAAGATTCGGGTCGTGCCGCACCCGTACGAGGTGACAGACCCGATTTGCCGCCTCACCGCACGACCTCGGCCGTACACCGAGAAGCGCTTCTACGCCATCGGGCGGTGGGAGCCCCGGAAGGGGTTGCACGAGTTGGTCGGCGCGTTCCTGCAGGCGTTCCGCCCGAGCGATACGGCCACGCTCACGATCAAGACGTCGAGTGGGAGCTGGAAGGGGTACCCGTCACCGGCAGAGAGCATCGAGCACTGGCTCAAGATCTACGACTATTGGACCGCGGACTCGCTGAGCGAGCACCTGACGATCGATTCGAGGCGCTACCCCAGGAGCCGGATCTTGAAGCTCCACTTCGACAACAACATCTACGTGCTGCCGTCGCATGGAGAGGCGTGGGGACTTGGCTCGTTTGAAAGCAAGCTCGCGGGCAATCGTCTGGTGCATGTCCCGTATGGAGGTTCCGCGGACTACGCGGAGACGGAGGACATCCAGGTGCCGTTCACGATGGAGCCGGATCACCCGAGCTACGGCTGGGAGGCGGGGGCCGAGTGGGCCGGCTTCACGGTCGAAGCCCTCGCGGCAGCTCTCTCGAAAGTAACGCCACCGAAAGCATTCGTACGGCCTTCGCACTACGAGCGCGTTTTCGGTATGGACGCGGTGGGGCGACAAATGGCAGCATTGGTGCTGGAGCAGGCACAGATGACGGAGCCGAAGGCAGCGGCGTATCTGCGGGGAAGGATGCGGGCGTGACGGTGCGTCTCTACGGTCGCGTCGTCGGCCACGGCTCGCACGCGCAGGTGACATCCGGCTTCTCCGGTGCTCTCCGTGAGGCGAAGATCCTCGACGGCCTCGTGGCGCTCGACCGGGACCTCCCGCCCGATGCGCCCCAGCCGGGCGGCGCCGTGGCGCCTGTGGCGATCTTCACGGGCCCCCTCGGGTATCTGCAGACGATTCGGCGTGGGACGAGCCACCGGGCGCGCTACGCCATGGTGGCCCCGAACAGCTCGCTCGTCCCCCGGGACCTCGTGAGGGCGCTGGAGGGCATCTGCACGGGCATCCTGGTGCCATCACGGTGGGGAGCTGGGGTGCTGGCGGAGCAGACTGGGCTCCCTGTCACGGTGGTGCCTCACGGCGTTGCGGCGGCGTTCGCTCCGAACGAGGGGCTTCGCGTGGACGCGCGGGCATCGTACGCGCGAGGCGCGTTCAACGTACTCCACCTCTCGACGACGGAGCGGGAGCGGAAGGGCACTCGGCCACTCATCGAGGCGTGGGCGATGCTCGCCTCCCGAGGCGACCTCCCGCAGGAGGCGAAGCTCCGGCTGGTTCTCGACGTGGAAGCAGCATCGGACACGATGGCGTGGATGGCAGAGCGCGCCGGTAGCGGCATCAGCAACGTCGCCATCACGGTCCGGATGGACCTGGAGCCGACGAGGCTCGCTCAGGTGTACGGCGAGCATCACGTCCTCTGCCAGCCGTCTCGCGGGGAGGGGTTCGGGATGTGCGGGCTCGAAAGCCTCGCGTCGGGGGTCCCGATCGTGGCTACCCGGTGCACGGGGCATTCCGAGTGGTTCACGGATGGGCTGCCCGGCGCCTCCGCCGTCGAGCATGGGCCGGACGCGGAGATCGACGACCTGCCAGGAGCGCTCGCGCCCACGGTCGAGCCCGACGCCATTGCCGCTGCGCTCATGGAAGCGTACAAGACGTGGCTCGTTCTCGACGGGGCCGCGTGGCGTGGCGCCGAGGACATCCGTACCGAATGGGCGTGGGCGAGGAAGCTCGCGCCTTTCATCGCATCGCTGAAGGAGACGACGAAGACATGCCTGTAGATTCGCCCCCCGCACCCCCACCGCTGCCCCCTCCTCCCGACAAGCTCGCGTCGTTTCGTGAGTTCTTCAACAGGCCCGTGGCCGTGCAGCTCGTGCGCCAGTACGTCGTGATCGTTCCACGGGAAGACCCAGAGACCGGTGTGATCGCCATGGTCATTCCGGGAGACGACGACGGAGAGCAACTCGTCGGGATCCCGGACATGACGAACCCGCCGACGCCGACGTTGGTGCTCCTCGGCGTGCTCCGCGCGTCGAAGTGCAACACTATGCTCATCTTGGAGCAGAGCATCGTGCGGCCACGGGGCTTGACGGATCTGCTGCTCCGGCCGGAGCAGATCGAGTTTGTTACCTTCGTGAAGTCAGTCCCCGGTGCTCGGGACCCGCGCGTCGAGCGGGACTGAGGGGAGCGGAATGGCCCGCGCTCGCGACCATCAGCTGGCCGGCGCGTTTGCGCGTCGGGTCATCCGGGGAGGCGGCGAGGACGGCCTCGCCCGAAAGCAAACGAAGAACCTGGCGGGAGCATACCTCTCGCTGATCAGCGATCTCCGGAAGGCTGAGACTGCCAGGGCGACGCGCCACCTGAAGTTCGCGCTGCTCAAGACCAAGCTCGATATCTTGCTTGCCGAATTGGATTCGCCGTAGCGCCCGTGCAAGACGAGTCCCGCTTCCGCCAGTGGTTGAAGGAGAAGATCAAGCGGTCGCGCTGGGTCACCCGTACGACCGACAACGTGGAGACGGTGGCTCGCCGTCTAGGCGTGCAAGCCTCCGTGCTCGTGGAAGCGCAACGCGAGTTGACCGAGGAGCGCCAAGCGCAGGGGCGACAGCCGGCGGCGCTCGGGAACCGGTCGAAGCGGAGCGCGAAACGCCAGATCATCGAGGTGGAGATGCCTGAAGCGGTCTTCGGAGACTGGCAGGAGTACTGCAGGCAGCGGGACATGGTTCCGAGCGTGCTCCTCCGAAGCCTCGTGCACACGCTTCTCTCCGGTCCGGAGAACCCGATGTGGGTCGGTCGGACGTGGGTCTACCGCGGCAAGCGCCTCGTGCTCGACGGATACAAAGAGCAGATGAAGCTGAAGGGCTGGCCGTGGAGTGTGAAGTCGCAGATCACGCACGGCGCGATGCGTGCGCTCACGATCCGAGCGGACTTGCTCGGGTGCACCCCGACGGCGCTCATGCGGGGCTCGGTGATTGACTTGCTGGAGGGCCGCACGAAGCGGCTGAACGTGACGCCGGGGGTTTCCAGCATGTGGGACGACGAAAACAGGTACTGGACGGGGCGGGAGCCGGGGGCTTGACGGGGGGCGATGGCAAGCGGAGAAGGACGTAATCAACCTCTCCCTAAGGGGAGGGGCTTTGCAGAGCAAATGAAGACCTGGTCTGAAATCAAGGCAGAGCGCCTCTCGCCGCAGCGTATCGCAGCCAGTCGCGCGCGGGCGGAAGCAAAGGTCGTGAAAATGAATCTGGAGCAGCTGCGCAAAGGGCTGGGACTCACACAGCGGGAAATCACGGATGCGGTCGAGACGACGCAGTCCGAGTTGTCCAGGGTCGAGCGGCGCGATGACCACCTACTCTCGACGCTGCGCGGCTACGTTGCTGCGCTCGGCGGCGACGTGGAGATCTTTGCCGTGGTCGACGGTCGCCGCGTGCGGCTGGTCGGGGTTTAGTCCCATCGGGCGCTTTTGCGGTCGGCGCATCGGCGGGGGGGGCTTGACGGCGACGGGAGAGAGTGGCAGCGTTGGCGGCATGACGACCCCCTCTGAGCACTGGGCCTACACCGTTCACGAACTTCTCGCTGGCGCTCGCCTGATCTGGGGCAACGAGAAGATGAGCCTGACGGAGATCGTTGTGCGGCTCCAGGTCGGGCTCGGGGACCTCGCGCGTCTCGCGAGGGACGGCGGTGATGTCCGGAACATCGATCCC
>JBGPMB010000206.1:0-4153 GCA_041486775.1 Candidatus Eiseniibacteriota bacterium
GAGTGCTTCACGCCCGCGGGCGGAAACGCGGACGACGTCCTGCCGTTCTCGCCGCCGGGGGGCCCCCCAGGGGGGCGCGAGCGACGAAGCACTGAATGTATCCGAGCGAGCGGAGCCTCTCGCGCAGCTCCTGATCCACCGGAGAGCGCAGAGGCTCTTCGCTTTGCCCCGGGGACCGCGCCGTCTCGTAGGTCTGTAGCCTCGTCTCCCGCTCCATCCGTTTCACGAGGTCCGGCTTGAGGCCCGTCGCGATGGGGCGGCCATCCATGTCCCGCGCGGTCGGAAGGCCGAACAGGGTCAGGATCGTCGGCGTGATGTCGAGCACCGTGGCTCCCGAGATCGTTCCGCCCTTCACCACATGCGGCCCCATCATGAAGATGATGCCGTCGGGCTTGTGCGCCATGACCCCCTGCCCGCCGCCTCCGAAACCGTGATCGGAGCAGACGATCACGTCGGTGTTCTTGTCCGTCGCGCGCAAGAAGTCACCCAGCAGACGGTCCGTGAAGACGTAGTAGTTCGGGATCAGCGGCTTGAGCCACGCCGCCTCGGCCGGCGTGAGCGGCGAGTCCAGCCGTCCGTTCATGGCATCGACGTCCCAGTACAAATGGGACATCTCATCGACGCCGCGGAAATAGACGGTGAAAAAATCGGGATGCTTCCTGCGGTACACCTCGAGCCCCACGCGGTAGAACGTCAGGTCGGCGGCGTAGATCCATCTCAGGTCGGTGAGGAGCGCCTTCTGGCGCTCCGTCACCCGCGTCGAATCGATGGCCGGGACGAACTGGAACAGCGTGGCCCAGGAAACGTCTTCGGGCTTCACACGGAGCCGGTCGACGATCGTAGCAATGCTGTCCGGATACGTGCTTCGCGGGCCGCTGTGGGGTGTGGCCCCGTGCTGATACTGGACGTAGTCCGTGACCAGAACTCCGTTCACCGGTTGCGCGGGCCACGTGACCCACCACCCGACCACTCCGACCGTCTTGCCGAGTCCGCCCAGAATGTCCCAGACGGGGCGGGCCTTCCAGAGATTGGACGTCATGGGCTTCTGCGTGCGGGGCTTCACGGGAGCATCCTCGGAGGGCTCGTCTCCCAGCTCGCGAAGTCCGGTGCGCGCGAAGAAATCCAGGATGCCGTGTTTCTCCGGTGTCTTTCCCGTCGCGATGGTCGTCCAGATGACCGGGCTCCGGGTCAGCGGGACGAGCGACCGGAGCTTGCCCGCGGATCCCTGCGCCCGGAGGCGCGCGAAGTTGGGGCACTGCCCCTTGTCGAGCAGGGGCCCGAGCACGTCCCACTCGCCGGCGTCGATTCCCACCAGGAGGACGTGGGCGCGCGTCTTCTCGGCCGCGCGGGCGCTCGTCCACGCGGCGCCGACGACGAGAAGGATCGCCGACAGGAAGAACGCGGTGGGGCGGGTCACGAAGTCTCCACTATTGAATGTAGCCGAGGGAGCGGAGTCTCTCGCGCAGCTCCTGGTCCACGGGAGAGCGCACCGGTTCCTGGCTCTCACCGGGAGCCTTCGCGGTCTCGTAGGTTTGGAGCTTGGTCTCGCGCTCCATGCGCTTCACGAGATTGGCGTCGAGGCCGCCTGGGATAGGGCGGCCGTCCATGTCGCGCGCGACCGGAAGACCGAACATGGCGAGGATCGTCGGGGTCACGTCGAGCACGGTCGCGCCCGAGATGTTGCCGCCCTTCTCGACGTGCGGCCCCATCATGAAGATCATGCCGTCGAGCTTGTGCGCCATGACTCCCTTGCCGCCGCCTCCGAAGCCATGGTCGGAGTTCACGATCACGTCGGTGCCTTTGGGAGCCTCCTTGAGGAAGGCGCCGATGAGACGGTCCGTGAACACGTAGTAGTTCGGGATGATGTGCCGGAGCCAGGTCACCTCGGCGTCCGTGAGGGGAGGGCTGTACCCGCCTCCCGGTAGATCGATGTCCCAGTATATGTGCGAGACCTCGTCCACGCCGCGAAAGTAGACCGTGAAGAAGTCCGGATGCCGGTCACGGTAGAGCTCCAGCCCCATTTTATAGAAAGTCAGGTCGGCGGCGTAGATCAACTTGAGCTCGTGGATCATCTGCTCCTGACGAACCGTGACCTTGGTGGTGTCGATCGCCGGAACGAACTGGAAAAGCTCCGCCCACGAGACGTCTTCGGGTTTCACGCGGAGCCGATCCACCATCGAGTCCAGGCTGTCGGGGTAGGTGCGTCCGGAAGCCTTCTTGGGCCAGTTGCCGGTGTCGTACTGGACGTAGTCGCTCACCAGCACACCGTTCACCGGCTTCGCGGGCCAGGTGGTCCACCAGCCCACCACGCCGACCGTGTGTCCCAGCCCGCCCAGGATCTGCCAGATGGTCCGCGCGCGCCAGAGATTCGAGGTAGCGGGCGTCTCGCCCTCACCCGCATTGGCGGCGGGGTTCTTCAAGCGTTCCCGCGCGCGCTCCTGCGCCCGCTGCTTCACGAAGAAGTCGAGGATCCCGTGCTTCTCCGGCACCTTTCCGGTCGCGATGCTCGCCCAGATGATGGGGCTCTTGGTGAGAGGCTCGAGGGACCGGAGCTTTCCCGAGGAGCCCTGGTCGCGCATGCGGGCCAGGTTGGGGCACCGGCCGTCGTCGAGCAGCGGCCCGAGCACGTCCCATTCCCCCGCGTCGACGCCGATCAGAAGAACGCGCGGTCGCGGTTTCTCGCCGGCCCGGGCGCAATTCCATGCGGAGGTGCCGAGTAGGGTCGCCACGACGAGCGAGGCGATGAGGCGTGTTCGGAACATGCGGGTCACGAGGGCTCCTGAGTGCCGGCCCCGTTCGGGGGCCTGGGAAGGGATCGCGTCCATCACCGTACCCTAGCATCTCGCGGTGTCGGACCTCTACTTACACCGTCCGGCCCCCGGGGGGTTCCCCGGGGACCGGCGAATTCGCCTTCCAACCCCATGTGCCCGGCCCCCATCCAAGACACTGAATTCACGCCCGTCGGAGGTCCGCTGACTCGAGGTTCCCCCCTCCGACGGGTGTTACCGCCCACCCGACCCGCCCAGGAGAGATTCCATGTCCCGCACGAAAGTCGCTCTTGCCGCCCTCGCGCTTCTGGCTTCGGCCGCGCTCTTCTCGGCTGCGCCTCCGCCCGCCGCGACAGCCGGCAGCTACAGCTATGGGTTCGACAACGATCACAACGACCGCGACCGGCTGGGATGGGCGATCGTTTCGGGCGACAACACCAGCATGTCCGACATGCAGGACATGGGCTCCATGGACAAGCTCAAGTCGGACTTCGGCCACGAGTTCATCTACATCCGTCTCGGCGAGGACCGCTACGTGATCCGCGATCGCGCGCTGATGAAGCGGGCCAAGGACGCGGCCAGGCCGTTGCAGGAGGCGGGGCGAGAGGTCGGGGAAGCCGCGCGCGCTCAGGCCCAAGAGGCGCTCGCTGGCACATTCGGCACGCGGGAGCAGGCGAGGCTGGCCCGCCGCATCGCCAGGCTTTCGAAACGGATCGCGCTTCGGGAGAGCGAGGGTGAGTCCACCGAGGACCTGGAGCAGTCGCTCGAGGGGCTTCAGCAGCAGCTCGACAACCTCACCGACGATTCTCGGGACGAGCGGGCGGCGAGCCGCAAGGAGAAGGATCGCGACGCGCGAACGCGCGATGCCTCCGAGCGTCTCAACAAGGCGGTGCGGCACTTGAACCAGGAGATGCGCGACATCCTCCGCGACGCGAAGTCGCGGCACGTGGCCGAGCCGGTGGAGGACTAAGGCGAGCGCTCGAGGAGGGTTTTACCCTTGGGCGTGAGCGTGACGTGCCTGGCGGGTCCTTCGCCGCCGACAATCTGAACCAAGCCCTCGCTCATCGAGTCATCCCACACGGGATGGCGCGGGCAGTTGCTTCGCCACGCCTCCATGGTCTCCGCGTAGGTGCGCGGACGGCTCGCCACCCAGGTCAGGAATTCGATCGTCAGAGGGCTCGCCGCTTCTGGCATGCGGAAATCCTACGCCCGCGCCCGCCACGTCGCCACCAACTCTCTCACGCGCTTGACTTTCGGCCGCCGCTCGCCTAGTTTCTACCGGCTCAAGTCCCACCCGCGCGCCGCTAGCTCAATTGGCAGAGCAACTGACTCTTAATCAGTAGGTTCTAGGTTCGATTCCTAGGCGGCGCACCATTTTACGCGGC
>JBGPMB010000207.1:0-4106 GCA_041486775.1 Candidatus Eiseniibacteriota bacterium
ATGATCCCGGTCGCGGCCGAGACCTTGCGGATGACGTTGTTGTTCGTGTCCGTGAAGTAGACATCGCCGTTCGAGGCGATCACGACGCCGGCCGGGCCACTCAGGGTGGCCGATGTCGCGGCGCCACCGTCGCCGCTGCTGCCGGAGGCGCCCGTGCCCGCGTAGGTCGAGATCCCTCCTTGCGTCAGCTGCACCTGGATCTGGCGGAGCGTGTTGCCCACGACCCCGTTCGAGACGATCCGCTTCCGTCCCGCGGGAAGCGCGTTCCCGTTCTCGTCCACGGTATCCGGAGGAGCGATCCAGAAGTACCCCGCGCCCACGTTCTTCCCGGGCGACGCCAACCCGCCCCAGGACCAGTTGGACGAGAGCTTCACGATGGCGTATTCCACTCCGGCGTGAGCGGCGTAGAAGGCCTGGTTCTCCCGGACGTGCACGACCGAGAGGTCCGAGTCCTCGACCACCATCGAGACCATCGCGATCCCCAGCGTGAGGAGGATCAGGATGGAGAAGACCGCGAGCACCACCGAGAACCCGGCGTCGGGCGGCGGGCGGCGGATCACAGCGACCTCACGAACACGGAGCCGAAGGAGGCCACCGTCTGGGAGCCCTTGATGAGCCTCATGTAGACGGTGACCCGCCAGATGTCGGTCGCGGAAGGCGAGAGCACCGGCGTGGCCGCGGTTCCGTCCTGCTTCCAGTACTGAAACGCCAGCGAGTCCACGCCCCGGGCCAAGGTCTGGGAGGATCCGCTCTTGGTGTAGAGGAGATCCGCGCCGGAGACCCCGCTCCAGGAGAAGCTCACGGTGGCGTTTCCACGGTCGACGAAGGTGAGCGTGGTCGCGCTCGCCGCCGAGATGCTGGTGTTGTCCTTGACGCGCTTCAGCTCGCGCGCCACCCGCTCCTCCGCGTAGCGCGCGTCCTGGAGCATGCCCTTCTCCGCGTCCATGAACTGGTAGGTCTTGACCGCCTCGATGAACATGGCCGAGAAGGCGACCGCCACGATGGAGGCGACCACGATCACGATCAGAAGCTCGGGCAGGGTGAAGCCCCGGGCGCGGTCTCGCCGCGGCGTCAGTAGCTCGTGAACCATGTCGTCAGTGTTACGGCCGGGATGTTGGTGCATGTGACGGTCACGCTGACCGTGCGGAATGTGACGCTGTCGTACGTCGAGTCCGTTCCGAACGAGACCGAGCGGCTGTATCCCGGGAACGCGGTCACCGGGTTCTCGGCCGGATAGTTCGCCGTCACGAGATAGGAAAACCCCCGCGCGGGAGAGTTCTTGTCGGCGGTCAGCTCCTCCATCTTGGCCTCCGCGAGCTGTGCGGCGAGCGTGGCGTTTCGCGCGTCGCTCGAGTGGATCGAGGAGTTGGCGAAGAGCATGCTGAGCGGAAGGATGGCGATCCCCGCGATCACGATGATCAGGACGATCTCGACCAGGGTGAACCCGGCCCCCGGCCCTTTGCCGCTCCGCGGTCGCGCGCTCATCGGACGGTCACCATGCCGGTCTGGGGCGCCACGAAAACGGAGTCGCTCTGGCCCTGATAACTCAGCACCACGAGACCGTTCGTCGTCAGGTCCACGCCCGCGGTGTCGCGAGGAACGCCGAAGTAGTCGAACGACACTCCGGGCGTGGTGCCGAACGCGGCGGACTGGACCAGGACCCCCTTGAATTCGGTGCGCGAGGTGTAGTCCACGATCATGGTTCTCGCCCGGTCGGCAGGGTCCACGATCGGCGTCGCCGTGTTGGGCGCGTAGACGGTGTACTTCTCGAGGGCCGCATTGAACAGGATCCCGTGAATCACGCGGCGGCTCATGGCGAGGCTCTGGGCATACCGGAGATCCCCGGCGAGGCGCCGCGCCGCCGCGTCGAGCTTGATCTCGTCCATCGCCGAGACTTTGGGATAAGCGAGCCAGCTCAGGATTCCCAGGATCGTGATGATTATGATCAGCTCGGTCATGCTGAATCCGCGGGAGCTCATCCCTTCGCCTCCCAGTACTGGGCGCGCTTGCGTTCGCCGGCGAGAGACCAGGCCCGGGCCGCGTTTCCGGCCAACTCCGCCGACGGCCGGATGCGGTAGGCCCGCTCGAAGTAGTAGGCCGCGTCCCGGTAGCGCCCGGCGACCGCGAAGAGAACGGCGAGGCGCGCCGAGGGCTCGGGGTCGTAGGGGGCGAGCCGCAGGGCCGCGAGAAGCTCGGAGAGGGTCATCTCCGCCTTTCCCGCCGCCGCGGCCGCCACGGCCAGATTCATCCGCGCGGAGGGAAAATCGAACCCGACGCGCGCCGCGTCCTCGAACCAGGGCAGGGCCTCCGCATAGCGCCCCTTCTCCCAGAGCTCCTGCGCGCGCGCCCCGGAGTAACCGATCGCGAGCTTGCGGGTCACGTAGTCGTAACGCTCCGGTCCGCCCGGGAGGAGATCGGAGCTCTTGGGCCAGGCGCGCGCGTCGAGGGCGCCGGTCGATGCCGTGCGGGGCGGCCCGGAAGCGGGCGGACCCGAAGCCGGCAGGCTGGCGCGGTACACCAATCCCTGATTCTCGAACTGCACGCCGGCCTGGACCAGGTCCGCCGGCGGCGTGGCGTAGTAGACCGGTACCCGCGCCGTGCCGAGGCGCTCCATGTCCACGCGATGCTGGATCGGTCCCCAGCTTGGCCGCGGCACACCGCGAAGCCCGTACGGATCGCCGAAGACATACCCGCGGCGGTTCACCAGCGTGACGTCCGGCCGGAATCCTTCGACCCGCGAGAGGTACGCGGTCAGGAAGGTCTCGTTGTCTCCGTCCACGACGAGGACGGCGCCCCGCGGAAGCCCGGAGAGGAGGTCACGGCCGTAGCGCTCGGGAAGACGGAACCCGCCGCGATCGCTGAGCCGGTAGTGGAGCCCGACGGTGACGAGAAGCGCCACCGCGCACACGGCCGCGAGCGGCGCGCGCGCGATTCGCGGCGCGAGGCGAAGTCCATTTCCGACGCAGGCGCCGACCCACAACGCCACGGCGGCGGCCACCGGGATCAGAAACGGCGCGATCTGGGCCAGATGCTCGGCGTCCGGCGTGAAGGCGAGAAGCGCCACCAGCGCCGCGGGAATCGTGAGCGCGGCCCACGTGAGCGGAAGGAGGGCGGCCCGCGCCCGGCCCGCGGTCACAATACCGATCGCGGCAAGCGAGGCGCCGATCAAGCCGCAGGAGGCGGCGAGGAGCCCGCCCATGGCCGAGAGCTCGTCCACCACGAGGTCCACCCGGAACGCGTTCTGGCGCAGCCCGCCGTAGTTCCGCCGGAGCAGGTTGTCCCAGAGGAAAGCCAAATTGCGGTCATGGCCCCAGTCCAGCCAGGGGTGAGCGCCGCTTCGCACGGGCAGGAGGAGCACCAGCGAGCACCCCGCGGCCGCCCAGAGCAGCGCCCATGCCGCCCTCCCCCGAGAGGGACGGCGCAGCAACACCCACGCCGCCAGGATCAGCATCGGGAAGAGGAGCGTTTGATGCGCGAGGAGCGCCAGACCCGCGAGAAAGAAGAAGACCGCGTCGGAGTGCCGTCCCGCCGTGCCTTTCGATCGCGCCCGGATCGCGGCCAAGGCGAGCGCCAGAAAGACGACGGTGGCCAGCGAGTAGACTTCCGCCTGGACCGCGGAGTCCCAGACGAGGGTCGACCCGCCGAACACCAGAGTCGCGGCGATCCGGCCGGCGCGGTTCAGTCCGCAACGGGCGGCGAGGCGGTAGAAGAGTCCGACGGCCAGAGCCGAGAGGAGAGCCGAGAGGGCATTCACCCGGAGCGCGACGGTTCCCCAGGGAAGGAGGTCGGCGCATCGCGCGAGGAGGAGCCAGAGCGGATAGCCGGGAGGGTGGGGAACACCCAGGGAGTGGGCGGCGAGGATGAGCTCACCGCTGTCGCCCGCGCCCACCGAAGGCGAGAGCGTCCAGCAGTAGACGCACGCCGCGATCGCCGCTGCGACGAGGCTTCCTGCCCCGGCGCGGGTCCATCTCATCGAATCCCCCGTTCCCCGGGAGCTATCCCCCGAATGGCGTACGAGGTGGGAGCGTTTCGCTCCCACCCCGGCCGTCTGCCTGAACATCTGGATACGAAAGCTTGCTTGGGTACGAAGGCGCGCCTAGTAGGAC
>JBGPMB010000208.1:0-4079 GCA_041486775.1 Candidatus Eiseniibacteriota bacterium
AAATTCTTCGAGCGCATGGAGCGCCTGGGCCCCGCCCTCCTCGCCCACAAGCCGATGGCGGAGCTCTTCCAGTTCATCGTGGATCTGACGTCCGAAGTCCTGAACTCCGACCGCACGGTGCTCATCCTGCGCGGCGAGGACGGGCAGGAGCTGATCCCGAAAGCCACCAAGCAGCGCGGCTCGACCGTGGGGCAGGAGATCGTCGTGAGCCGGAGCATCGCCCGGCGCGCGATCGACGACCGCACGGCCATCCTGACGAGCGACGCGCAGAGCGACGAGCGCTTCAAGGAGATGCAGAGCGTCATCCGCCAGCGGATCAACTCCGCGATGTGCGTCCCGCTCTGGCACGAGGACGAGGTCTTGGGCGTGCTCTACGTGGACAATGTGGCCGCGCCCCTTCCCTACGAGCACACGGATCTCCTCATCCTGACCCACATCGGGCACCTGGCCGCGGTGAAGATTCTCGAGACGAAGTCCCTCGAGGAGCTGCAGCTGAAACGGCGGATGGAAGAGGAGCTGAAGCGCGCCGCCAATCTCCAGCAGTCCCTCCTGCCGGACGAGCCTCTTCTGAGCCCTCCCTACCGCATCGCGGGAAAGAACATTCCCTCCTCGGACGTGGGGGGCGACTACTTCGACTTCATCGACGGCGATCCCCGGGTGCTCACGATCGGGCTGGGAGACGTGGCGGGCAAGGGGATGCCCGCGGCGCTCCTCATGACCAACCTGCACGCGAGCGTCCGGGCGCACGTGGAATCCCAATCCGAGCTCCCGGTCGTCATGGCGCGGCTGAACCGATCCATCCACCACGCGGTGCGCGGCGAGCGGTTCATCACGCTCGTGCTGATCGCGATCGACCGCGAGACCGGCGGCCTTCGCTACGTGAACGCGGGGCACAATCCCCCGTTTCTCGTCCATCCCTCGGGGGAAACGGAGATGCTCTCGGTCGGAGGGCTCCTGCTGGGCATGTTTCCCGACGCGACGTACGAGGAGGCCGCGCTGGAGCTCAAGTCCGGGGACATCCTCGTGCTCTACAGCGACGGGGTCACGGAGGCGATGGACGACTCGAACGAGGAGTTCGGCGAGGAGCGGCTGGCGTCGTTCTTGAAGGAGAACCGAGCGTTGGACCCGGAGCTGATCGTGGAGTCCTTGATCCGCGCGGTCCACGAATTCTCGAAGGATGGAAAGCCGGGGGACGACGTCACCGTCGCCGTGATCCGCAAGGACTAGCCGGGGCTACCCCGCCCGGGGCCGGCCCACGTCGACCGCGTGCTCCACGTGGCGCTCCACCACCTTTGCTTGTAAGAGCGCGGACCGGTAGCTCCCGCGGCTGAAGGACTGGCGGGCCTTCTCCAGATATTCGTTGGCGAGACGGACGAGCCTCTGGGCCTCCAGCGTGGGCTTGGGTCCCAGCTCCCTGTTTGCCTGCTCGATGGCCGCCTGAGCGCCGCCGATCGCCTTTTCGGCCGTCTCGCGCGGCACGGGCAGATCTTGAAGCTGGCGCAGGAGCACGAGCACGCCCTCGCGCACACCGAGCGTCTGCTTGTAGGCCGTGCCCACGTCGCCGCCTTTGAACACCTTCCAGGCGTCCTTCTGCTCCTGCTTCAACTCTTCATGCTGACTCCAGGCGTCGCGGCCGGCCCCCGTCTTCAGCACGTCCTTCGCGCGATCCAGGGCATCGTCGGTGCGCCGGAGCACGCCCTCGACATAGTCGGGATCCTCGCGCGGCGGGCCCACCATCCGCGAAGCGCGGTCGGCGAAATCGCGCGCGGCCAGCGTGAGCCGCTCGGCCCGGGCGTACTGGCGGACCTTGCAGGCCTCGCGTGAATCGGATTGGAAATCGAGCGCCGAGGTGAAGAGCTTCATCGCGCGCGTGTTCTTGGAGAGGAGGATGGATTTCTGCGAGCGGCCCACGAACCGCTCGGTGCGCTCCAGCTCGGCGGTGACCCGGTCGGCCTCGACCGATCCGTCATGCGCCGCGGGAGGCGGGGCAACGGCCTTCGCCGCGGCGCCGTCGCTTTCGGGACGCTTCGCGGGAGATGCCTTGGCGTGTGCCCGGGCCCGAGGGGGGCCCTTCGTCGCGCGTACGGTCGGAATCGCCGTCGCTTCCGTCGGCTTCTGGCCTGGCCCCGCGGAAGCATTCTCCACTCGTTCCGCGGGCGGCGCGTCTTTCGGCGGAGCTCCCCCTGCGTCCTGCGTCTTGACGACCGAGTCCCGGACCGAGGCCACCGCCGGCACGATCGAATCCGGCTTCGCGGATTGGCCCTGGCTCTGGACCTCCGCCGGGGCTGGACCGGATGCCGTGGCCGGCGATGCGACCTCTACCGCAGGCAACGTTGCCGCGGATGGGGCGCTTTCGTCGGCCCGCGCGAGGCGCCACGAGGCGACCGTGATCAGGGCAAGCGCGAGCATGCACGGGAGCGCGACTCTCGTTGACTTCACGCGGAGAAAGGGGGACATGGCTCACCTAATTCCCGCAACCTCTATGCCACCCTTGAGCTTATGCGCGAGCCGCTTCGAGCGAGGGAGAAGGTCCGATGCCTGATGGAGTTACAACATCCGGACTCGAAGCTCCATACCCGGAGGGAACATGCCGCTCCCCCGGAATGGCCCGCGCCGTACTCACGTACGTACCAATCGGTATTACGCGGGTGTGACGGCGGTCACTCAGTCCGCCGGCTCGCTTTCCCCCCCGCCGATGGGGATGCCGTGGCTCTCCATCCGTGAATACAGGGCCCGGCGGGAGATCCCGAGGAGCGCGGCCGCCTTCGTCTTGTTCCCCTGCGCCCGCTCCAGAGCCTCCTTGATGAGGCGCTTCTCGATCTGATCGAGGCTCAATCCCAGGGACAAGAGCTCGGCGGGGTCCGCCGTGAGCCGCGTCTTTCCGATCGGGAAGTGCGTCCGCTCAATCTTCCCACTCCCCGCGAGAATGCAGGCCCGCTCGATCAGGTTCTGGAGCTCGCGGATGTTGCCCGGGAAATCGTAGCCCCGGAGGTGTTCCAAGGCCTCGGGCGTGATGTCGTCGAGGGTCTTGTCCTGCTGCTTGAGGAACGTCTCCACCAGCTCTTGGATGTCCTCGCGCCGCTCCCGCAGCGGCATGAGCTTGATCGGGAAAACGTTCAGCCGGTAGTAGAGATCCTCCCGGAAGCGTCCCGTGCGGATCATCTCGTCGAGATCCCGATTCGTCGCCGCGATCACGCGCACGTCCGCGCGCCGCATTTCCTCGCCCCCCACGCGGACGTAGGTGCGGTCTTGCAGGACGCGGAGGAGCTTCACCTGGATGCTCTGCGGGACTTCCCCGATCTCGTCGAGGAAGACGGTGCCCCCCTCGGCGAATTCGAAGCGCCCGGGCTTGGTGCGGATGGCCCCCGTGAAGGCGCCCCGCTCGTGGCCGAAGAGCTCCGACTCGAGGAGCGTTTCCGGAAGTGCACCGCAGTTCACGGGAACGAAGGGCGCGTCCGCGCGCTTGCTCGCGGCGTGGATGGCCTGCGCGAAGACCTCTTTCCCCGTGCCGCTCTCCCCCAGCAGGAGCACGTTCGCGTCGGTGCGGGCGACCCGCTGCGCCAGGCCCAGCGCGTCCTTCATCGCGCGACTGACCCCCACGATCATGTCGAAATGATGGAGGCTGACCTGCTCTTTCAGGATGTCGATGCGGCCTTTCAAGACCGTGGATTCCTGCTTCAGCCGCCGCCGCTCCAGCACCTGACCGACCCGGGTCACCAGCTCCTCGGGGTCAAAGTCTTTCAAGATGTAATCGGCCGCCCCGTCGCGCATGAGGCGGACCGCCTCGCGCGTGTCTCCGAACGCCGTCATGAGGATGACGTCCGGCTGATAGGTCTGCGCGCGCGCCTCCTGGAAGACGACCGACCCGGAGGCCCCGGGCATGCGCATGTCGGAGATCACGAGGTCGAACGGATGAGCCTTGATCTCGTGCACGGCCGCGTCCCCCCCGAGCGCCACGACGACGTCGTAGCCCGCCTCGCTCAGCGCGCTCTCGAGGATGCGGCAGAGGTTCTTGTTGTCTTCGGCGATCAGGATCCGGTCACTCATGGGTTCATGTCTCGATGGGTAGATGGATCTGA
>JBGPMB010000209.1:0-4072 GCA_041486775.1 Candidatus Eiseniibacteriota bacterium
CTCGGTGCTCGTTCCCGATTGGACCTTGGATGAGGCGGCGCCGGAGCTTGCGGGATCGTTGTTCTGGGCTGAGGCCACTCCCAGGGACGCGAGAAGCAGCAAGCCGCCGAGTAGAACGCCATGTGTCGCTTTCATTGTTACCTCCGGTTCGTTTGCGCACGAGCGCCGTGCGCCGCGGAACCCCCCCTGCATCATCGAATCAGGAATCGTATGCCGATCTGGCCGGCCGCGGTAATGTTGCTACTGCTTTGAGTCTCGCCCTGGCCGGCGTGCCCTCTTCCCATGCCTCCGGGCAATCCTCCGAGCGTTCCTCCGCCCGATGGCCCGGCCGTGGTTGTCGTCGTGAGATTTTGGCCGACATCCAACTCTCCGAGAAAGAGTAGCCGGGAGCGCGGACTCCATGTCCCGGACAAGCTCCCCTGAGCCGTCGTCGCATCGCTGTTCCATCTACCGTACGAAGAACCGATCTGCCCCGTGACTCCGTGACCGATCGGGCCGCCCACCTCCACGCCCCCGGACCCGAAGCTTTCCCCCGAATTATTGGTGAGCCGCAGGTAATAAGCGCCCAGGGTGACGTCCGACCCCAGATGGAATTCGGGACCCAAGCGCCACCGCCAGGCGCGGTAGGCGTCATCCCCGATGGCGTGGAGCCCGATGGCGCGCACGCGAAGCTGCGACGTCACCGCGACGCCCGCGTTGGCGAAGGCGCCGATTCCCGGCCCGACGCTGCTGTCACCGTAGCGGATGGCCGCCAGGGTGAGGTCGGCCGCGTCCCGCGCGGCAGAGGCGAAAAGGAGGGCGCTTCGGTAGGACTGCGCCCTGGGACCGGTCTGATAGTCGAACCCCGCCCCGGCCGAGGCCGTTCCAGCATTCACGGGGCGCGCGACGAGGCAGACCAGAATCGCGAGGGTGGGTAAGGAAGGCCGCATTCGAGTCGGGTAAATCACCCCTGAAGTCATCGGCATCATTCTCCTCCATCTTAACGCGATTCCCCGGAAGGCGGGCATGTGCCATATTCCCCGGCTCAGGGCGAGTCCTAGTACCCCGGAACATCACTCTGAACCACAGGGGGTAAAGATGACATCGATCCCGTCGCTGTGGCTCCCGATCCTTCTTTCTTCTGTCCTCGTCTTCCTCGCCAGCTGGCTCGTCCACATGTTGCTTCCGCATCACCGCTCGGATTTCGGGCGTGTCCCCGCGGAGGACGAGGTCCAGGACGCGCTGCGCCGCTACAACATCCCGCCGGGCGATTACATGATCCCCAGCGCCTGCGGCCCCGAGGGAATGAAGAATCCCGAATTCCTGGCGAAGCTCAAGAAGGGTCCTGTCGTCGTGATGACTGTGTGCGGCCCCGGCTCGATGAACATGGGCGCGAGCCTCGGCCAGTGGTTCGTGTACCTCCTGGTCGTCGGAGCGCTGACGGCTTACGTCACGGGCCGCGCGCTTCCGGTCGGTGCGCCCTATCTCCACGTCTTCCGCTTCGCGGGCTGCACGGCGTTCATCGCGTACACCATCGCGCTCTGGCAGGATTCCATCTGGTACAAGAGGAAGTGGAGCACGACGATCAAGAACACGCTCGATGGACTGCTCTACGGCATGCTGACCGCGGGCGTCTTCGGGTGGTTGTGGCCGAAGTAGCGGAGCGCGATCCGTCCCGCTGAGGCCATGATCCCCACCGAACCGCTGATCCGCAACATCTCCGACACGGCCCGATGGGTCGCCATGTATCGCGCCGTCGAGACCGAGCGGACCGACCCGCTCTTCCGCGATCCGTTCGCCAGGCGCCTCGCGGGGACGCGCGGCGAGGAGATCGCCGCGGTGGTCCGGAAGCGGATGAAGCAGTCGTGGCCGCTGGTGCTCCGAACCTATCTCTTCGATTCCTTGATCGCCGAGCACCTTCGCCAGGGCGGGGACATGGTCTTGTGCCTCGCGGCGGGGCTGGATGCCCGGCCGTATCGGATGGGGCTGCCGCAGTCGCTCCCGTGGATCGAGGTGGATCTTCCGGAGATCCTGGACTACAAGGAGAGCGTCCTCGCCGGCGAGAAGCCGAGGTGCGCGCTCCGCCGCGTGCGGCTGGATCTCTCGGACCGCGACGCGCGGCGCGCCCTCTTCGCGGAGTTGGGCCGCCAGGCGAAAACCGCGCTCGTCGTCACCGAGGGGCTTCTGATCTACCTCACACCGGAGCAGGTCGCGTCCCTGGCGGACGACCTGGCGGAGGTCCCCGGATTCCGGCGCTGGGCCATCGACATCTCCTCTCCGGGGCTTCGGAAGCGGCTCACGAGGCAGGTCGGGAGTCTCCTCGCCGAAGCGAAAGCGCCTTTTCATTTCAGCCCCGAGGAGGGTCCGGGGTTCTTCACGCCGCACGGGTGGACCCCCACCGACGTTCGATCGATGCTCAAGTGGGCAGGGAAGAAAGGCCGGCTCAAGCCCTTCTTCCACCTGCTCTCGCTTCTTCCCGACCCGAAGGGCCGCCTGGGCGAGCATCCCTGGGCCGCGGTGTGCCTGCTGGAGAGGCAAAGCATTCCTTCGCGGTGACGCCCGCCCTCACAGTCTTCGCGCTCGTCGCGTTCGCGGCGAATTCGGTGCTGTGCCGCCTCGCGCTCGGCCACGGCGCCGTGGATCCGGCAAGCTTCACGCTGGTCCGGCTTCTGTCGGGGGCGATCGCGCTGGCGGGGCTGCGGATCGCTACCGGTCCGCGCGGGTCGCGCACCGCGGCGCCGGAGGGTCCGCTCGGGGCGCCCGCTGCCCTGGCCCCCGCTCGGGCGCTGCCCGCTTCGCGGCCCCCCTGGATCTCCGCGGCGCTCCTCTTTCTCTATGCCGCGCCCTTTTCTTTCGCCTACATCTCCCTGGGAGCCGGGACAGGCGCTCTCATCCTCTTCGCCTGCGTCCAGGCGACCATGCTGGCCGGCGCCATGGGAGCGGGCGAGCGCTTCCGCTGGCGGGAGGCCGCGGGGCTCGCCATCGCGCTCGGCGGGCTCACCTATCTGGTCTTTCCCGGGCTCAGCGCCCCGTCCCCGGTGGGGTCCGCGCTCATGGTGATCGCGGGAATCTCCTGGGGTCTCTACTCGCTTCGCGGGCGCAGGTCCCAGGATCCCGTCGGGGACACCGCGAGAAACTTCGCGCTCGCGGTCCCGTTCGCCGTGCTCGTGAGCGCGGGCACGTTGCGTGGCGCGCACCTCTCGTGGGGCGGTGTCCTGCTCGCCGTCGGCTCGGGCGCGCTGGCGTCGGGCGTCGGGTACGTGGCCTGGTACGCGGCCCTGCGCGGGATGACCCGGGTCCGCGCGGCGACGGTGCAGCTCACGGTCCCCATTCTCGCCGCGGCGGCGGGAATCGCGCTCCTCGGCGAGGCGCTCACCTTTCGGCTCGTGCTCTCGGCGATCCTGATTCTCGGTGGGGTGGGATTGGCCCTAGGAGAATCGCATGCCGTTCGGCAAGAAGCGTGACGAGGAGAAGAATCCTGCCGCGGTGTCGCGCGAGCAACGCGACAGGGCGCTGAGGGTCACCGCCGCGGACTTGAGTCTCGCGCCGACGGAGGCTCGCCTCAACGTGTGGGGCGTCCTCATGGAGCTGGGCTATCCGCAGGCGGTCGCGACCCTCGCGGTCTTCGCGGACGGGACCTCCAGCCTGTACATCAGCACCGGGGGCGGTGTGATCGGATCGGGAGAGCACAAGCCCGTGCGCGCCGAGGCCGAGAAGTTCCTCTTCGCGGCCCAATCCTTCATCGAGCACTTCGAGCGCGCCGAGGACACGCCCTATCCGAAGGCCGGCCGCGTGCGCTTCTACGTGCGCACGTTCGAGGCCACGCTCACCGCCGAGGCGGACGAACAGGATCTGGGGCGCAAGATCCACAAGCTCGGTCCTCTATTCCGTGCCGGGCACGCCGTGATCACCCAGATGCGGCTGATCAGCGAGCGCCGGGACGAGGCGTAGGGGAGACTCCCTGAACCCCGGGGTTCCTCCCGGAGGTCGGAGTGGTGTTCTCGTTCTAGGCAAGATCAGGGGTCGGCAATGCAAACGACCTGTAGGCAGGCGCATCGCGGTCAGTAGTTGTCGACGGGCCCCCAATCTGCAC
>JBGPMB010000210.1:0-4070 GCA_041486775.1 Candidatus Eiseniibacteriota bacterium
GACAAGTGGCAGGGCATGGACACCTACGTCGAGGAGATCAAGGAATCCAAGATCCACACCATGCTCGAGACCGAGACCGTGGAGATCCGGGGCGACGGCAAGGTGCAGTCCGTGCTCATCAAGAACAAGAAGACCGAGGCGACGCAGGAGCTTCCGGTCGATTTCGTCTCGATCAACATCGGCTTCCTGATGGACACCAAGGTGATCCGCTCGTGGGGCCTGACGCTCGAGGGCAACCAGATCCAGGTGGACAACACCATGAACACGAACATCAAGGGCGTGTTCAGCTGCGGCGATATCGCCACCTACCCGGGGAAATACAAGCTCCTGATCACGGCGTGCAGCGAGGGAGCGGCGGCGGCGAACACGGCCTACATCTACGTGAAGCAGCCGAAGAAGTTCACGGTAGGAGAGCTCTACGCGGCGCCGAAAGAAGAGGGAGACACCCAGCCCAAGGGGTCCGAGACCCCCGCCTAGGTTCCGCCGACCGTCAGCGCCTGGAACCGGATCGTCGGAGCCGCCACGTTGGAGCGGAACTCGAGATCCCTCCCCACACCGGTGATCCCGAGCAGCATCTCGTCCAGCCGTCCGGCCACGGTGATGCCCTCGACCGGCTTCGTGAGAGCCCCCTTCTCGATCCACTGGCCGTCCACCTGCTGCGAGTACTCCCCCGAGACGGTGTCGAGTCCGAACCCCGAAAGCCCGGTGACGTAGAGGCCGCGGCTCACCTCTTCCACGAGCTTGTGCGTCGAGGACCCGTTGTCGATGAAGAAGTTCGTGGGACCGATCGCGGGAAGCGCGTCGTAGGAGCGGATCCCGTTGCCTGTGGCCGGCGTGTTCATCCGCCGTGCGGTCGCGGCCGAATGGAGGTATTGGCGCAGCACGCCCCGGTCCACCACCACGGTCCGGTGCGTCTGCACTCCCTCGCCGTCGAAGTAGCGGGTCCCCAGCCCGCGACGCATCGTTCCGTCGTCGATGATCGTGACGGACGGGCTCGCGATCTGCTGCCCCAGCTTCCCCGCGAGGAACGAGCGCTGCTCGATGATGTTGAGCGCGCTGAACGCCTGGAAGAGCCCCTGCAGAAATACGCCCGCCGCTTCCGACCCGAAGACGACCGGCACCCGCGCCGACGGGACGGGGCCCGCGCCGAGCCGCGCCAGCGCCTTGGCCGCCGCGAGCTGCCCCACCTGCTCGGGCCGGGCGAGGTCGCTCAGGAAGCGCTTCCGGTCCACGTGGGTGGCCTCGCGCCTCTGCGTCCCCTGGGTGGCGATGGGGGTCGCGGAGAGCCAGACCGTGCCCGCACGGTAGGTCTGCCGCGAGATGTAGGTATTGGAGAAGAAGATCTCCACGGTCGAGGCGCCGCAACGGACGTCGCGCGTGGTCTCGATGCGCTTGTCCTGCGCGAAGGCGCTCTGCTCCGCCGACCGGGCCATGGCCACGAGATCCTCGGCGCGGAGCTTGTCCACCGCGGGGTCCAGGATCTCGAGGTCCGACGTCGAGACGGAGAGGAATTCCGGGAGCCGGTTTTCGTCCCGCGGCGTGGCCTCGTTGGTGAGCGCGAGCGTGCGGTTCACCAGCTCCGTCAGCACGTTGTCGCGCAGGTCGGTGGTGTAGAGGAATCCCATGCGCTGGTCGCGGAACACGCGGAGCCCGATTCCCTGCACCACCGACTGCTGCAGGAGCTCGATCTGCCCCGAGCGGAGGCGCACCTCGGTGGTCGTGCTCGTTTCGAGATAGCTCTCCGCTTCCTGGGCGCCGGAGCGCTCCGCCTGGACGCGGATCTTCTCGGCGAGATCGATGGCGGGCTGGCGAGCCATGTTAGATCGAAGGCCCTCCGACCGTGATCGAGGAGAAGCGCACCGTGGGCTGCCCCACGCCGACGGGGACCATCTGACCGTCCTTGCCGCACGTGCCGCGCGTCTGCTCGACCTTCAAGTCGTTTCCGATCCCCTCGATCCGCTGCATCGTCTCGAGCGAGTTACCGACGAGCACGGCGCCCCGCACGGGCTTCGTGAGCTTTCCGTTCTCGATCCAGTAGCCTTCCCGGACCGCGAAGTTGAAGTTCCCGCTGGTGGTCTCCACCGAGCCGCCGCCCAGCTCCGCGGCGTAGAAACCTTTCGTGATCCCGTTCAGGAGCGAAGCCGGATCGCTGGTGCCGGCGTCGATGTAGGTGTTGGACATGCGCGGGAGCGGCCAGCTCCGGTACGACATGCGCCTCCCGTTCCCGGTGGAGGGTTGCGTGAGGAGCCAGCCGTTCTGCTTGTCGATGAGGTAGGACTGGAGCACCCCGCCCTCGATCGCGACCGTCCTCTGCCCCGGCGTTCCCTCGTCGTCCACGGCGTAGGATCCGCGGCCGTTCGGCCAGCGCGCGTCGTCCACGACGCGCACCAGGGGCGACGCGATCCGCGTGCCGGCGAGCCCCGACAGGATCGACGTGCCGCGGCGGATTCCGTCGGCCTCGAGGGCGTGCCCCAGCGATTCGTGGATGAGCACCCCGCCCCAGCCCGGCGCGATCACGACCGGCATCGCCCCGGCGGGCGCTTGACCCGCCTCCAGGAGACGCACCGCCTGGAGCGCGGCCGTCCGTGCGGTGTCCTCGGGGCTCACCCGCGCGAAGTAGTCCGCGTTGACCCGTCCGCCCAGCGTCCCGAGACCGCTCCCCCGCTTGCCGCCGGCCTGCGCGGTCGGGACACAGGCGATGCTGGTGAGATACTGCCGGTCCAGGACGTAAATGCCCTCGGAGGTGCCGATCAGGATGTCGCGCGTCTCGTCCAGGTACTCGATCCGGACCGACACGATGCGCGGATCCGCCGCGCGCGCGGCCGCGTCCATGCGTCGCAGGATGTCGAGCTTCGAATCCTCGATCATGAGCGGCTGTGGATTGGCCAGCGTGAACGGGGGCTGAAGGGTGCGGTTCGTGACGTCGATGGGGTTCGTGCGCCCTTGCGTCTCCACCACGCTCGACGCCACGCGCGCCGCGTCCAGGAGCGAGGAATAGGAGATCTCGTCGGAGAAGGCGAACCCGGTCTGGTTCCGCAGCACCACCCGGACGCCGGCGCCGCGCGGATATCCGTACGTCACCGAGTCGATCTTGCCCTCGTCCATGACGATCGAAGCGCGGAACCGCTGCTCGGCGAAGAGGTCCGCGGCGTCCCCGCCGCGCGCGAGCGCCTCTTGCAAGATCCGATTCACCGTCTCCTCGTTCAGGACGTCGCGAAGCTCCTGCCCGATGCCCATGATCGCGGCCTCGGCGGCCTTGGGATGGAGGAACGCGACGGCTTCGGGAAGGCCCGCGGCCAAAGCACCGGTCAGGAGAGCGCTCTTGCGGAGGAAGTCCCGGCGGGAGATGGGGCGTTCGGGGGGCATCCTTGCAAGCCTTGCAGATTCCCACGCGGGTTGCAAGGGTTCGGGAAGCTCTGCTAACGTGGGGGTGCGATTCCTCATCGTGCCGGGGCGCGCTCTCGGGGGGCGGATGGAACGAATCCGAAACAAGATCTTCTCGGTGGAAGAGGCGAATGCCCTAATTCCCTATCTCGAGCGTTCGCTGGAAGCGCTGGGCTCCTCCGCCCGGGACATCGGGGCGCTCCAGAGCGAGATCCGAGTCCTGATCGCCATCGAATCCTCGGGAGCCACCAGCCGGAGTCGCGACGTCCGGGACCTGCGCGAGAAGGAGGCCCGCTGCGCGAGGATGCTGGAGGAGTTCCGAGCCGCGCTCCACGAAGTCGCCTCGCGCGGCTGTATCCTCCGCGATCTCGATCTGGGGCTCGTCGACTTCTACACCATGTCCCGGGACAAGATCATCTGCCTTTGCTGGCGCCTCGGCGAGCCACGGGTCACGCACTGGCACACGACGGACGAAGGTTTTTCCGGCCGGCGACCTTTGTCCGAGCTTCCCTGAACGGCCGGGGTTCTTCCCCTGAGCCCGCCCGCCGTGGACGCACACGAGGTCGCCCGGGTCCTCGATGAAATCGGGAGCCTGCTCGAGCTCAAGGGCGAAAACCCCTTCAAGATCCGCGCCTACGAAAACGCGGCCCGCGCCATCGACGGGCTAACCGAGGACCTCGGTGGGC
>JBGPMB010000211.1:0-4048 GCA_041486775.1 Candidatus Eiseniibacteriota bacterium
ACATCCGCCCGGCCGACCAGCGGGAGGAGTGGTGCATTCCCGGCAGCCTCCACGTCGACGTGCATGCGGCGATGCGCCCCAGCGCGCCGGCCACGGTCGGTGGCGTTCACCTACCCCCGGGCCAGCCTGTGGTCGCGGTCTGCGCCCATGGGAGGTCGAGCCTCCTCGCGGTGCGGGCCATGCGAGGCCGAGGCATCGAGGCGCTCTCCCTCAAGGGCGGGATGCAGGCGTGGAGTCTCGCCTGGAACCTCGCCGACGTGGATTTTCCCGGCTCGCGCGCGCGGATCATCCAGGTTCGCCGGACCGGCAAAGGCTGCCTCTCGTACATCGTGGAGAGCGACGGGGTCGCCGCGGTGGTCGATGCCTCGGTCCATCCGGACGTCTACCTCCGGATCGCCTCCGAGCGCGGATTCAAGATCACCCATGTCCTCGACACCCACATCCACGCCGATCATCTCTCGCGATCGCGCGCGCTCGCCGGGCGATGTAGCGCGGAGGTGCTCCTTCCGGAGCAGGAACGCGCGACCTATCCCTTCCGTCCGCTCGCCGACGGCGAGACCCTCCCCCTGGGAACCATCGAAATCCAGGCGCTTCACACTCCCGGTCACACCATGGAAAGCATGAGTTTCCTGGTCGACGAGCGCGCGCTCTTGACCGGCGACACGCTCTTTCCGGGCGCCGTCGGGAGGCCGGACCTGGCGGCCAATGCCGAGCAGGCGCGGAAGCGCGCGCATCTCCTCTACGCAAGTCTGAGTCGCATCGCGCGGCTCTCGCCCGATGTCTGGATTCTTCCCTGCCACACCAGCGAGCCGATTCCCTTCGATGGGAAGCCGTGCGGCGCGCGTCTTACGGAAGTGCTCCCGCACATCGACTTGCTGAACGCCGGCGAGGAGTCCTTCGTCGAGACCCTTCTCTCCCGGATTCCGCCGACGCCCCCCAATCATCTCGAGATCGTGCGTCTCAACGAGCGGGGCGAATTCCCCGACGGAGATCCCACCGAGCTCGAGGCGGGCGCGAACCGTTGCGCCATCTCGTAGAAGCAGAGCGCCTCGCGATCGCCACCACGGCCGTGGGCTCGCCCGAGATCTCGGCGGTCATCCCGGTCTTCAACGAAGTCGAGAGCCTGCCCGACCTTCTGGACGAGCTCGATCTCGTGTTCCGGGCGACCGGCCGCTCCTACGAATTGATTCTCATCGATGATGGAAGCGCCGATGGGAGCGGAGCCTGGATCGAGGACCGGGCGCGGAAGGACCCCTGCGTGCGGGGGATCCTGCTCGAGAGAAACGTCGGGCAGAGCGGGGCGCTCGCGGCCGGACTCCACCACGCGCGCGGCGACATCGTCGTGACCCTCGATGCGGACGGGCAGAACGATCCGTCCAGCATCCCGGCCTTGCTCTCAGCGCTCGAGCACGCCGACGTCGTCTCGGGGGTGCGCACTCCGCGAGCCGATTCGTGGGGCCGCCGCGTCTCCTCCCGGGTGGCGAACGCGGTGCGCCGCGCCGCGATCGGCGACACGATCAGTGACGTGGGCTGCTCGCTCAAGGCGTACCGTCGCGAAGCGCTCGAGGGCATCCCGCTCTTCGTGGGCGCGCACCGGTTTCTTCCGGCGCTCTGTCAGTTCCGCGGCGCGAGAGTGGCCGAGGTGCCTGTGCGGCACCGCCCGCGGCAGCACGGCGTTTCGAAATACGGGGTGGGGAACCGCCTCTTCCGGGGTATTCGCGATCTCTTTGGAGTTCGCTGGCTCAAGGCTCGGATGTTGCGTCACAAAATTCGGAGGATGACTCATGAATAACCTCTTCTCGTCGGTCGCGGTCTGGTACGCGATCGGCTTTCTGGGGCAGATCACCTTCGGCTCGCGCTTCTTCGTCCAGTGGATCGCCTCCGAGCGCGCGCGGCGGGTCATCATCCCCAAGATGTTCTGGTATCTGAGCCTTCTCGGGGGCGTGACGCTCTTCGCCTACGCGCTCCACCGCCGCGATCCCGTGTTCGCGGTCGGTCAAGGGCTGGGCCTCGTCGTCTACGTGCGAAATCTCGTCCTGCATCGCGCGCCGCAGGCCGCCGCCGCTTGAACCGGCTGCGCGCGGCGCTCGCGTGGCTTCTGCCCGCGTGCGGTCTCGTGGCCTCGTGCGGATGGCTGGGCCTTATCGAGCCGACCGAGACCCGCTACGCCGAGATCGCCCGCGAGATGCTCGCGACCCGCGACTGGCTCATTCCCCGTCTCAACGGCATCCCGCACTTCCACAAGCCGCCTCTCGCGTATTGGTCCGCCGCTTCCGGGATGGCGCTCCTCGGCGTGAACGAATGGGGCGCCAGGCTCGGCGCCGCGCTCGCGGCGTCCTTCGTGCTCTGGTGCACGGCGCGCATGGCGCGGCAGGCGGGCGGAGCGCTGGCGCCGGCGTTCCTGGTTTCGAGCGTCCTCTTCTTCGCGCTCTCGCATCAGCTCGCGAGCGATATCTTTCTCGCCGCCGCGGTCGCGGGGTTCTACGCCGTGATCCTCGACCCGCGCTCTCGCGTGAGTCTCTGGCTTTTCGTGGCGCTGGCCGTGGGGTTCATGGCAAAGGGCCCGGTGGTGTTGGCTCTGACCGTGGCGCCCGCGCTCTTGGCGGCGCTCTGGGCCCGCGACGGCTCACCCGCGCGAGCCCTCGCGAGCTGGCGCGGATGGCTTCTGTTCGCGGTGCTCGCTCTGCCCTGGTATGTCGTGGTGCTGGTCAAGACGCCCGGACTCTGGACCTACTTCATGCACATCCAGC
Source organism: Candidatus Eiseniibacteriota bacterium (assembly GCA_041486775.1). Taxonomy (GTDB): domain Bacteria; phylum Eisenbacteria; class RBG-16-71-46; order SZUA-252; family SZUA-252; genus WS-7. Next base: position 2,751 of record JBGPMB010000211.1, read on the forward strand.
TCTGGGAGCGCTACGCGACGACCATCCACCAGCGCGGTGGCCCGATCTATTATTTCCTGGTCGTGGTCCTGGTGGGCGCGCTTCCCTGGACGTTGCCCGCGCTCCAGCAGTGGTGGGGCGCGGCCCGCGAGGCGGGACGCCGCAATCTTCCGGACGCGCTCCTCGCCTCGTGGATCGGCCTTCCTATGGTGTTCTTCTCCTTCTCGGGATCCAAGCTGCCCGCGTACGTGCTTCCGCTCTTTCCGGCACTCGCCGTGCTCGCCTCGTGCTGGCCCAAGCCCGAGCGCCGGGGGCACTGGCTCAAGATCGCCCTCGCGACCTTCGCCGTCTTCCTCGCGCTTCTCGCGGCGATAACGCCTTTCGATTCGCGCCTCGGCTCGCCGCGCTCGCTGGCGCGGAGCATCCAGGACTTCCGGCGGCCGGGGGAGCACACCGTGGAATACAGATCGTTCAACGCGGGCGTTCCGTTCTACCTCCGCGAGACCATCCCGATGCTCGAGGTGGAGCGCGATCTCGGTTTCGAGGGGAGCGAGGCGCATGCGCGCGCCATCATCACGCGAAATGATCTCACCCGCATGGTCGATACCCAGGGGCGCGCCTGGGTGCTCGGCAAGGAGGACGCGGTCACGGCTCTCGCGAAGACGCTTGGCTTGAAGGCCACCCGCATGGCAGGCTCCGGGAAGCAGACCCTGCTCTCACTCGAACGCCCAGGATGAGACGATGAAGCCCCAGCCCTACAAGGTCGCCGCCGTCCAGATCGCCCCCGTGTTCCTGAATCGCGAGAAGACCATCGAGAAAGCACTTCGCTACCTCGACGAAGCGGTGAAGGCGGGCGCGAAGCTCGTCGTGTTCCCCGAGGTGCTCGTTCCCGGCTATCCCGATTGGGTGTGGTCCGTGCCGGCGCGCGAGGACCTCCTCGATGACCTCTACGCCGAGCTGCTCGAGAACTCGGTCGAGATACCCGGCGACGCCACGAGCCGGCTCTGCGAGGCCGCGCGCGCGGCCGGCGTGTTCATCGTGATGGGCGTGAACGAGCGGAACACCGAGGCGAGCGGAGGCTCGCTCTACAACACGCTCCTCTTCATCAACGAGCGCGGCGAGATGGTGGGCCGCCACCGGAAGCTGATCCCGACCGGAGGCGAGCGGCTCATGTGGGGACAAGGGGATGGGAGCACGTTGCAGGTTTACGACACGCCGATCGGGAAATTGAGCGGCCTCATCTGCTGGGAGAACTACATGCCGCTCGCGCGCTACGCCATGTACGCGTGGGGCTCGCGCATCCACGTCGCCTCGACGTG
>JBGPMB010000212.1:0-4014 GCA_041486775.1 Candidatus Eiseniibacteriota bacterium
CGCGGGGCCGCTGGGGGATACGGGCAACAGCACCGGCGTGGCGTGGGGCGACTACGACAACGACGGTGATCTCGACCTCGATGTCCGGAACTATGGCCAGTCCAGCGAGCTGCTGCGAAACGACGGCGGGGGCGCGTTCACGGCCATCACCGCCGGTCCCCTGGGCGACACGGCGGACGGAACGGGAGTGGCCTGGGCGGACTACGACGGAGACGGCGATCTCGATCTCTACGTCGTGAACGACAGCCAGTCAAACACGCTCCTCCGAAACGATCTGGCGACCGGGGCGCACTGGATCGATCTCAAGCTCGTCGGTGTTGCCTCCAACCGTGCCGCGATCGGAGCCAGGGCCCGGGTCGTGGCCGGGAGCCTGCATGAGATCCAGGAAGTATCCGGTGGGTCGGGCTACATGTCCCAGAACTCCCTCGTGCTCCACTTCGGTTTGGGGACGGCGACGGTGGCGGACTCCGTCACGATCGTCTGGCCTTCGGGAGTCGTGGAGACGTATGACGCGATGGTTGTCGACCACAGGTACACGCTGACCGAGCTGAACCTCGTCGCGGTCGGCGAGACATCGACGCCGGCGCCCCGCTTCCAGCTCTCCGCGCCCAAGCCGAATCCTTCACTCGATGTCGCCGGGCTGAGCTTCGCGCTCCCCAGGGCCGGTTGGACGCGCCTCGCCGTCTACGACGTGAGCGGCCGCCTCGTCACGACGCTCGTCGACCGGGTGCTCGAGGTGGGATGGCATCCGGTCGCCTGGGCGCACACCGACTCGAGGGGGGCTCGGGTGGCATCGGGGGTCTACATCGCGAAGCTCGAGGCGCTCGGTGAAGTGCGCACCCAGAAACTGGTGCTGCTGCGGTAGACGGAACCTGCGCACGCGCGCAACCCTCAGGGCATCGTCCGTCCTGCGCGAACGTAGATTTGCGATCGATCCGAGCCCGCCTCCGGTCCGGCGAACCCGGGCACCCCTTCGCCTCCGTCGATCGCCCTCACCCATGCCGTATCCCCATCGGCGACATTCCTTTGCCGCCCCTCGGGCGAGAGCCAGATCGCCGCAACGGGACGCGCCGCGGTCAGCGAATCGATCTGAGATCTGAGGGGCAAGAAAAGCGCGGGACGATCGAGATGCCACGCGATCCAGTCGGGCGCGTCGGAGAGAACGAGGCCCCCGTGAGGCCAACCTCGCGCTCGCTCGGTGAGCGCGCCGGCGGTCGACCCGGCCACGGGTGGGAAACGCCGGAGCGCGTCGCCATGCTGATAGACCACGCGGACCCCACGCTCGAGGATCACCACGAGAATCAGCGCGACCAGCGCGCGGTTGTGGGCAAGCCGCGCCAGGGCAGGCTCCGCGGCAGCGCCGATCAGTACGAACACCAGCGGGAGTACCGGCACCAGGAACCGGGGGCTACGCTCGAGGGTCGACATCGCCAGAATCTGAAGCGCGATCGCGGCGAGGAACGGCGCGTGACGGCGGATGAGCGCCGCCGACTGCCGGAGCCCCCCGACCGCGATCCCGGCGATCGCGATTCCGAGCGCCACGGAGCCGATTCCGTCGAAGAGATCCAGCACGTACTCCACGATGTCCTTCGCGACGCGCAGCGCGAACGCTCCCGGATGGCGTGTCACGTATTCGACCATGCCCGGCAAGGTCGCGCCCAGCATCCGCGAGGAGGAATATCCCGGGTATTGGGCTGTGTACAGGAGCATGGGGTTCCCCTGAATCGTGCCGCCGCCTCGATGCGACGCGAGGAACCAAGGCAAGCAGAGCACCCCATACACGCCCGCGAAGACCGCCGCCCGGGACCAGCGCGGCGCGGCCGCACCGGGCCGCGGTCGCGCCGCGATCCAGAGCCAGATGGGACCGAAGAGGAGCGACTCGCCGCGCAGATACCACGCGCCCGCCGCCGCGACCCCGGCGACTCCCGCAGCCGCGGCGCCGCCGGACCCCAGAAGCAGGAGCCAGACGCAAAGGTCGAAGACCGCGGCAGGCGCCTGGCTCATCCCCGGATTGTAGAAATCCAGCATCAGCGGACACGCCAGCGCGCACGCGGCGGCCCAGGAGGCCGCACGGGGCGAGGAGATCCCGGCGCAGAGCCAATACGTCAGCGCGACGAGAAACGCGTGCGCCAGCGCCCCCAGATAAAGAAACCCCATGGGAAGCGCGATGCCCAGCTTCAAGAGAAGCGCCCCGAGCACCGCGTAGAGGGGCATCCGCCAGCGGACCGGGAACGGCGCCTCGTCGTGCCCAAGGAACACGGGGTAGGTGTAGAGCGAGGTGAATCCCGCGCCGCGCGCAAGCTGCCTCGCTTCCTGCGAGTAGTCCCAGAGGTCGCTCGCGGGGGCGATGCCCGGGCGCGCCGCGTGCGCAAAGAGGATGCCCGCGGCGAGGGCGAGGAGGAACCAGAGCGCGGCGGCGCGAAGGGAGGGCGTCGCAACGCGGACGGAAAGCTTTGGGGCGTTCATCCGGCGCCCCCTCCCGGAGTCCGGGACAGAGCTCCGCGCAGGGACTCCACGGAATGGATCCGGGCCAAGAGGACGGCGAACACAGCGAGGCTCAAGATGAATGGCCCCTCCGCGAGCGCGGTGGGCGGGCGCCCGGGAAGCAATCGAACCAGCCCTTGCGCCATGAGGAGGAAGTACCCCAGGGTCCGTGCCCAGGGGATCGAGATCGCGTGTCGGACGGCGAAGAGCGCGGGAACCACCATGAGCATGTGGGAATAGATCATCACGCGGGGAGATAGAAGGACCCAGAGCGTGATCCCCACCATCACCCACTCCTCGGGGGTGCCTGTCTTCCGAAGTTTCCAAATCGCCGGAATCGCGACGAGCGCGACGACGCAGGCATAGACCCCGAACAACGGGAGTGCCCACGCTCGATATCCGTCGCCCAGAATTCCGTCGAGAATCCCGAGCGCGGACGGATTGACCTCGCCGGTCGGCCGCACGCCGGCAAAATAGCGCGGGAGCGCTCTCGCCCACTCCACGGTGAGAGGCCAGGACACCGCGAGTCCTGCCGCGAGCATTGCCACTCCCAGCAGGATGGCGAACGCCTTCTTCTTTCTCGGCGACGGCCCGACGAGCAAGAGACCCAGGAAGGCTATCGGCGCGATCTTGAAGATCGAGGCCCCCGCGATGCGGCGCGCGGAGCACACGGGCTTGCCCCGCATGTAAGACAGGAATCCCGCCCAGAGAAGAAATGCCTCCACCATCGCCACGTTCCCCGTGCGCAGATCCCAGAGTGCCGCGGCGTTGAAACCGAACAGCGCCACGCCAAGGATCACCCAGCCCGGAACCTCAGCCAAGAACTCTCGCCTCCACATCGCGAGCAGTAGAACCAGGAGGCAGACCTTGAGGCCCAGCCAGACCAGACTCGCGGCGGGTAGCGGAAGGAATGAGAGCGCGAGAAACGGGAGAAGCGTGACCGGCGGGTAGACAAAGGGCAATTCGATCGGCTTCCCCGCAACGGCCGAGAGCGCGGCGAGATCGTAGGGGTTGAGGTGGGCGCGGCAGGCCGACGCGGCGTAGTAGTAGGTCTGGAAATCCCACGGGTTCGATGCGCCGAACGCCACGTACAGGGCCGCGACACCGGTGAGGGCCAGTGCTAGAGCGAAGCCCATGAATCTCATTTGGCGAATTCGAACCGAACCCGCGGAGGAAGCGCTTCCTGGAAGGCGGCCACACGCCGGCGAACTCCTGGATACGCTGCGTCGCTTGTCGCGTAGAAGGAGACGCTCTCCCAGGCGGGAGTGATTCTGGGGCGGCTCAGGCGAAGCGCACCGATTCGATGCCACGCTCGCGGGAGGTCAGGGAACCATTCGTCGTACAGCATCGCCGTCTCGATACCGTGTCCAGCTACAGCGCGCTCTAGCCATTCCGAGCGCGGGACCTCACCGACCCTGGGAACCGGGGATCCAAGCCCCAACAGATCCAGCACGTAATTCGGGTTGCTGAGACTCACGTATCCCAGATCGTTCACCGCAACTGCCCCTCGCTCGAATTCGGTGGCATAGC
>JBGPMB010000213.1:0-3998 GCA_041486775.1 Candidatus Eiseniibacteriota bacterium
CGGATGGAAACGGAATGACTTCGATGAGGGCTCCCAGAGATACGCGCGCGGCATGAACTGTCCTGTTCTGGGGAGCAAGACTGTGTGGATTAGGGTGGGATGCTACGCGAAGAGGGAAATCTCGGACAGCGGTCCAGAGGTACTAGCCTAACGTATCCTTTAGTGGGGCTGGAGCGGCGGCCCCTCGTCGAGGCTCACTCGATGAGTCTCCGGCGCGAACCAGGTCGCCACCAGCGTGATCGCACAGCAGACGACCAGGTAACCCGCCACCGCATGGGAGCCGTAGCGGACCAAGAGCAGGGTCGCGATGAAGGGCGCCAGCCCGCCTGAGAACAGCGAGGTGAGCTGATACACCAGCGAGACGCCGCTGTAGCGGACGCCGGTGCCGAATAGCTCCGAGAAATACGCCGCCATCGGGCCGTACATCATGTCGTGGCCCACCATCGCCAGCACGATCGCGAACGCTACGAGCCCGGGGCTTCGCTCGATCAGCCAGAAGGACGGGTACGCGAGCACGAGCGAGATCAAGGCCCCCGCCAGATAAACCGGGCGGCGCCCGACGCGATCCGATAGGTGCGACCAGAACGGGATGCCCACCAGCCCGACCACCGAGGCCACCACGACGCCGCCCAGCATGACACTGCGGTGGTACCCCAACGTCTTCTCGCCGTAGCCCGGCACGAATACCGTGTAGATGTAGAAGAGAACGTTCTGGGCGAAGCGCATCCCCATTCCAATCAGCACCTCGCGGGGATGACGGCGGAACACGTCCAGCAGGGGGGCGCGCGAATCCCGGCGGGTTTCCTTGAGGGCCACGAAGACCGGCGACTCGAGCACCCGGAGCCGGACGAAGAGGCCGATCGCGATGAGCACAACCGAGACCAGAAACGGCACCCGCCATCCCCAGGCGAGGAACGCGCTCTCCGGAAGCCGGGCGGAGAGCAGCGCGAACAAGCCGGTCGAAAGCAGGAGCCCGGCCGGGACCCCCATCTGGGGCCACGAGCCGTGGAACCCCCGGCGCCCACCGCTCGAGTGCTCCACGGCGAGCAGCACGGCCCCGCCCCACTCTCCGCCCACGCCGAAGCCCTGAACGAATCGAAGCACCACGAGCAGAGTCGGCGCCCAGATACCGATTCGGGCATAGCTGGGGATCAGGCCGATCGCGGCGGTGGCGACGCCCATGATCAAGAGCGACCACACCAGCATCGTCTTCCGGCCGATCCGGTCGCCGTAGTGGCCGAAGACAATCCCACCCAGCGGCCGCGCCACGAATCCGACCGCGAAGGTGCCGTAGGCGCTCAGGGTGCCGGTGAGCGGGTCGAGCGTGGGGAAGAACAGCTTGTTGAAGACGAGGGCCGCGGCGGTGCCGTACAGGAAGAAGTCGTACCACTCGATGGTGGTGCCGATGAAACAGGCGAGGATGACTTGGCGGATCTGATTCGGCCTGGCCACGGGCCTCGCCACGTTACCGCGTCAGGAGGTCGCTGCCCTGCGGCATCCCGGACTCGATTCGCACCTCCCGGAACAGCGCGTGGCGGGCGGCGTCGATCATCGGCGCCTCGAGGGGCCAGACCAGCGTCACGGAAGCTCGGCGCGGCGCGAAACGCTCCCGGTCGAGAAGCGGGTGCAATTCCGGATCGAGGCGCACGATCCACCCAACGAAATCGCGGATGAACTTGCGATCGAGAAGCTGCTCGGCGAGATCGAGTCTTCCGAGCCTGATGGCGGCGGAGGCTGCCATGGCAAGAGCAGCCGGGCCCATCCGGGACTCCTTTTCGATCTCGCTCACCAAGCGGCTTGTGTCCTCTTTGCGGCCGGCGCGCGCCGCGACCGCGACCTCGACCGCCCGCATGTTGTCCGGACGGGCGCCATCGGCAATACCGTCGCGGAGCGTCTGCTCGGCTGCCGCAAGGTCGCCGCGACCCAGGTGGGTCAGAGCTTGAAGGTTGTAGACCGCGGTGACGTAGAAGGGATCGTCCGAGAGCTTTCTCAAGTGGCGCGCTGCCTCGATCGCCTGGTCCTCGCGGTTCGTCCATTGCAGCAATTGCGCCAGCCAGGTGGTCGCGAACGGATCCTGTGGATCGATCTCGAGCGACCGGCGGATGAAGCGCTCCGTCCCCGCGAGATCCGCGTCGCTCACGGCCTCTACCGCCAGGTTGATGAGGGCTGGGACGAAGCGCGGGTTCGCATCGAGCGCCCTTCTCAGGGCCGCCTTCGAGCCGGCGAGATCCCCGGTGAACTTGAGAACCAGAGCCTCCGCCTTGTGGCCTTCGGCGAGCCGCGGGTTGATCGCGATCGCGCGCCGCGCAGCCTGGAGCCCCAATCGGGTGGTCTCCTCGGGATCCTTCGCCATTTCGTATTGCAACATTTGCCCGTAGCAGTCCGCGACCCCTGCCCAGGCCAGGGCGTAGTCGGGGTCGATCGCGATCGCCTGCTGAAACAGCTCGAGCGCCTCGCGGATCGTCTCTGCCGTATAGCTGCCGTAGCGCTGGCGGCCCCGCAGATACAGATCGTACGCGCGGACATTGTCGGGACGGTTCTGCACCAGACTATGGGACTCCGCCGGCGTCAGGGCGACGCGCAGCGCATCGGCAATGGACTTGGCGATTTCCTCCTGCACCGCGAATACATCCGCCAGCGTGCGGTCATAGCGTTCGGCCCAGAGGTGAAATCCGTTCGTGGCGTTGATGAGCTGCGCGGTGATCCGCACTCGATCGCCCGCACGCCGGACGCTGCCCTCGAGCACCGACTTCACGCCGAGATCGGAGGCGACCCTGGGAAGGTCGGCCGGAGCGCCCCGATAGCGGGCGACCGCGTTTCGCGACGCCACGCGCAGGCCCTTGATCTTCGAGAGATCGGTCAGAATGTCCTCGGTGATGCCCGAGCAGAAATACTCGCTCTCCGAGTCGCTGGACAGGTTCTCGAAGTAGAGCACCGCGAGCGACGGAAGATCAGAGTCCACCCCCGAGGTACGCGTCCCCGAAGACGACACCTGCAGGGTTATGGCGCTGAGCTCGCGGCGCAGATCCCCGATGTCGCGGGGCCGCTCGGCGACGTCCTTGGTCAGGCATCGCTGCATCAGGTCGCGCAGGCGCGTGGGAGCGGATGCGGGTACGGAGGCCCAATCGGGCTCGCGTTCGAGAATCCGCGCGATCACGTCGGAGACGGTCTCCCCCCGGAAGGCCGGATGACCGGTCAGGCATTCGAAGAGGATGCATCCAAATGCCCAGACGTCGGCGCGCCGGTCCACGACCTTCCCGCGCGCCTGTTCGGGACTCATGTAGGGCGCGGTCCCGAGGATGATTCCCTGGCCGGTGGCCGAGATGGCCATCGTGGGCGAGGCGGCCAGATCCTGCGTCGAACCCACCTCCGCGGCGCCCCCCTTCGCGAGCCCGAAATCGAGAACCTTCACATCTCCGGACGAGCTGAGCATGACGTTGCCGGGCTTGAGATCGCGATGCACGATTCCGCGCGCGTGGGCGGCCTCGATGGCCGAGGCGATCTGTCCGCAGACCCCCAGCGTCTCGCGAGCCGAGAGGGGACCACGAGAAAGGCGCTGCGCCAGGGTTTCTCCCTCGACGAACTCGAGCACGAGGTACGGCGAGCCCGCCACGTCCTCGAGCCCGTAGATGGCGGCGATGTTCGGATGGCTGAGCGAAGCGAGGAGCTTCGCTTCGCGCTCGAAGCGCGCGAGGCGCTCGGGGTCGGCGGCGAACACGGGCGGCAGGGACTTGATGGCGACGGTTCGGTCGAGGCGGGTGTCGCGGGCGCGGTACACCTCGCCCATTCCACCCGCACCCTGCGGGGTGACGACCTCGTAGTTCCCGATGCGGGTGCCGGAGGCGAGGGTCATGGGCCGGAGTCTACCGCAAACCGGCGCCCCGAATGCGACTCGAGGCGTGCGAGGTGCTACACTGCGCCCCTCGGGATCCGCATCACCGGACGACGCGCAATGAAAGGGGGAACCTGCCATGGCTGTCGCGAGAGTTACCGAGATC
>JBGPMB010000214.1:0-3995 GCA_041486775.1 Candidatus Eiseniibacteriota bacterium
CACTCATTGCTTCGGCTCCGTTCCAGAGTGTCTTTCAAGGTCGCGCAAACCTTCTCCTTGCGCTTGTCGTCGATGCCCAGGATCTCCTGGAGCGCGATCCCAATGTGCGGGATGTATTTCTCGATGTAGGAGCGCTTCTTCTCCGCGTCCGCCTCGCGCAGCCCGCGCCGGATGTAGAGCCCCAGCTTCCGGCCCACGTCCTGAAGGGCGAGCCGGATCTCCTTCATGATTTCGGGATAGGACGCCACCGCTTCCTTGCTCTCGGACGTGAAGGGCACCCACACCGACGCGATGTGGACCATCAGGACCATCGGCGACGATGGCAGAGCGCCCCGCGACTGCTGGATCCCATAATTCTTCCATGTCGTCTGAATCACGGACTTCGTGACGGCGCAGGCGGACTGCTGGTAGAGGAGCGGCACGCGGTTTGCGAAGCGGATCATCGTGATCAGCTCGTCCGCGGGAAGATGGCCGCCGCCGTAGGCCAGCGCGGCCTCGACGAGGAACGGATTCCCGCGATAGACGGCCGGGCTCCGCGAGGTCGCGGCGTAGAAATCGGCAGCGACCTGCTTCTTCAGCCCCTCGATCAGAAGGTCCTCCCCGATCGGGGAGAGCACGTTGGATTGGGGAGCCATGAGCTTCGTGGCCTGGATCGCCTTGTAGAGCGCCTCCGCCTGCTCCCGCGCCGCCTTGCCGGGGGACATGGTGAGGTGAAGCCCCGCGGTTTTCACGATCTCCTCGGCCACCGGCCCGCTCACGCGGGAGAAGTCATGGTGCAGGAACGAGACCACGTTCCGCGCCTTCGTCTCGTGGAGCATCTTGAGGAGGATCCCCAGCTCCACGCCGTGCGGATGCGGCTTGATCTCGAGGGGCGCCTTGGGAAGCTCCTGCGCGACCCGCGCGTATTCGTGGCGCTCCCCACCGGGCGACACGTAGGTGATGCTCGCGTGAGGGTTCGCCATCGCCGTCTGCTCGACGTAGCCGTCCACGGAGTGGCGCCCCTTCTTGTAGGTCGCCTCGATCTCCAGCTCCACGCGCGTGCCGTGCTCCATCGTCCTCGCGACGGCGCGCTTCTCGCCGCCGGGCCCGGGCTCCTTGGTGGCCAGCTCCCGGTCCGAGACCACGACCGGCTGGTTTCGCTTGGTGTCGATCTGGATCTCGAATTCGTGCCCCGGCTTCCCTGCGCCGGTGCGGGACGCGATCCGGATGGGCTTCCCGGTCGTGAGCTGGCCGTACATTCCGGCCGCCGAGATCCCGATTCCCTGCTGGCCGCGCGCCTGGCGCAGCGTGTGGAACTTGGAGCCGTAGAGGAGCTGGCCGAAGATCCTCGGAATCTGCGCCTTCACGATGCCGGGTCCGTTGTCCTGGACGACGACGCGATAGCGCGTTTCCGTGATCTCGGAAATCACGATCGCGAGGTCCGGAAGGATGCCCGCCTCTTCGCAGGCATCGAGCGCGTTGTCCACGGCTTCCTTGACGGTGGTGAGCAGGGCCTTCGCGGGACTGTCGAAGCCCAGAAGGTGGCGATTCTTGGTGAAGAACTCGCTGACCGAGATCTCGCGCTGGCGCGCGGCCATGTCGGTCGCGGTGAGTCGGACGATGGGTTTTGGGGACGTCTTGCGAGCGGCCTTGGGAGCAGCCTTGGAGGCTGTCCGGGAAGCCGCCTTGGGAGCGGCTTTCTTCTTCTTGGGGCGCTCCGTTGTTTCTCGTGCGAGTAGCTCGAGCTGTCGCTTAGCCATGGCCTCCCTAGTGTTCGGGCGAGGGCGACTCGTTCTCAACCGCCGAGAATCTACTCGTTTCTTCATGTCGGCGGCTACCTATTTGCTACCTGGCCCCGACCGACGCCGATCGCGCGGCTCCCTGAAGTCGGCATCATCGTGTCAGTTGACCGCCGCGTGGCGATGCCCGGCCCCTTGTGGCACATGCCTTGCGATTCGTCTTAACGCCGAAAACATTTGGACCATCCCTTCACGAGGTGCGAGACGTGACCAGGCCCAAGAGCCCGACGAGAACGCTGACCTCGATTCTGGTCGAGGCCGGAATCGTCACCGAATCCCAGGTCGAGCAGGCGCTCGCCCGCCAGCGTGAGACCGGAAGCATGATCGGCGAGACGATCGTCGAGCTGGGATTCACGTCCGAAGAGAACATCGGCTGGGCGTTGTCCAAGCAGCTCGGCATTCCCTATGTGGACGTGCGCCCGGATGCGATCGACCCGGAACAGGTCCGCCGTTTCCCGGAGCAGACGCTCCGCCGGGTGCAGGCGGTGCCGCTCTTCGGCTCGCGGAGCGAGCTGACGGTGGCCATGGCGGATCCCACCGACCAGGACGCGATCCACGAGCTGAAGCAGATCGTGGGCGGCGCCCTCTCGCTCGTCATCGGCTCGCCGGGGTCCCTGAGGCGCGCCGTCGACTCGGTCTACGGTCCGAGCCGCCGCGCTCCGGCCAACGCCAAGACGGAGTCTTCCGCTCCCTCGAGCGACGGCGGCGCCGAACTTGGCCCCCGCGACGTGGTCTGGGACCGGGCCGGCACCAATTTCCTCCTCTTCCACCTCCATAGCGCGCGGAAGAAGAACGCTTCCGAGGTCCATTTTACTCCGATGGACGGGGTGCTCGCGATCCATTACCGCACCGACGCGGGTCTGGAGGCACAGGGACCGGAGCGGCCCGAGGCGGCCCTCTATCTGAGAGCCCGGCTGGGCGTGCTCGGCATCTTCGATCTCGAAGGCACCAGCGATATGGTTTCCCGCGGCTCGATCGAAGTCGAGGTCGGCCCCGACCGCATGATCCTGAACGTATCGCACTGCCGCAGCTCGGCGGGCGTGACCACGGTGATCCGCATTTCCCCGCGCACCGCCACGGTGCCGGAGCTGAACGCGCTCGGTGTCTCGCCGATCGCCGAGGCGGAGATCCGCGACATGCTGGACGGCCCCGAGGGAATCGTCATCGTGCACGGACCGCCGCGCGCGGGAGGCAGCCAGGTGCTGGCCTCGCTCGCCGAGCTGGCCAAGCGTCCCGAGCGGCGGATGATCGCCATCGAGCCGTGGGGATCGACCCTCTACCCGGAGCAGGTCACGCGCGTGGTCTACGGAAAGCGGGAGGACGCGCTTTCGAGCTGGGGCGAAATCGTGGTGGGCCAGGGGGCCGACGTCGTCATCCTCGACGACTTCCTCCTCGGAGAGTCGATCGCCGACGCACTCTCCAGCGCGGCCGTGGGACGCCTCGTGTTCGTCCGGACCGACTGGCTCGACGGAAAGTCCCTGCTCCAGTTTCTCGCCAAGACGCATAACGGCCGCGCCGTATTCGCGGACCGCCCGTTCGCCCTGCTGGGTCTGCCGACGGCCCGGCGTGAGGGCTCGCGGGTGTGGAACGTCACCGAGGACAGCTCCGGCGGTCTCTCGGCCACCATCCTGACGGACGAGGATCGCGACGCCATCGTGAACGAGAAGAGGCCCTGATGCCCCAGACCATCGCGGCCCTTCTCACGTCGACGCGTGAAGCCGGAGCGTCGGATCTCCACATCTCCTCGGGGATGCCGCCGATCATCCGCCAGCGCGGGGAGATCGTCCGCGCCAATCTCCCCGCCTTGGAGAGCGAAGAAGCGCGCACCCTGCTCTACGAGATCATGACCTCGGAGCAGCGCTCCGCGTTCGAGCGCGACCACGAGGTCGACTTCGGCTTCGAGATTCCGGACGTCGCGAGATTCCGCGCCAACGTCTTCATGCAGCGGCGCGGACCCGGGGGCGTGTTCCGCGTCATCCCCACCAAGATCCGCACGCTGGAGGAGCTGGGCTGCCCGCCGGTGCTCCGCGAGATGGCCATGAAGGAGCACGGGCTCGTGCTCGTGACGGGCCCGACCGGCAGCGGCAAGTCCACCACGCTCGCGGCGATGATCGACTACGTCAACACGAACAAGCAGGGGCACATCATCACCATCGAGGATCCCATCGAGTTCGTGCACGAGAGCAAGAAATGCCTCATCAACCAGCGCGAGGTGGG
>JBGPMB010000215.1:0-3976 GCA_041486775.1 Candidatus Eiseniibacteriota bacterium
AACGTGGCGGAGATCGACTTTCAGAACATCTTCTACTACCTGAAGCCGATGGAGGAGCAGGGGAAGACCTGGGAGGACGTTCCGAGCGACATCAAGCGGACGTTCGACAAGCTGGGGATTCCCGAGGCGGAGCAGAAGTTCTTGTCCGGCGTCGGGGCCCAGTACGACTCCGAGGTCGTCTACCACAAGATCAAGGAGAGCCTTACGAAGCAAGGGGTGCTCTTCCTCGACACCGACTCGGCGCTTAGGGAGCACCCGGATCTATTCCGGGAGTACTTCGGCACGCTCATTCCGCCGACCGACAACAAGTTCGCGGCGTTGAACAGCGCGGTGTGGAGCGGCGGCTCCTTCATCTATGTGCCCAAGGGCGTGCAGGTCGAAATGCCGCTCCAGGCTTATTTCCGTATCAACGCCCAGAACATGGGGCAGTTCGAGCGGACCCTCATCATCGTCGACGAAGGCGCGTGGGTGCATTACGTCGAGGGCTGTACGGCGCCCATCTACGCGTCCGACTCGCTCCATTCCGCGGTGGTCGAGATCATCGTGAAAAAGGGAGCGCGGTGTCGGTACACGACCATCCAGAACTGGTCGAACAACGTCTACAACCTCGTGACCAAGCGGGCCGCTGCCTACCGTGATGCCACCATGGAGTGGGTCGACGCGAACCTTGGCTCCAAGCTCACGATGAAATATCCGAGCGTCTATCTCATGGAGCCGGGCGCCCACGCCGAGATCCTCTCGATCGCGTTCGCGGGCAAGGGCCAGCACCAGGACGCCGGCGGCAAGGCGGTCCACGCCGCGCCGAACACGACCTCGAGTGTCGTCTCCAAGTCGATCAGCAAGGACGGCGGGCGCGCGGGCTACCGCGGCCTGATCAAGGTCGTGAAGGGCGCCAAGGGCTGCAAGTCCACGGTGCGCTGCGACGCGCTCCTTCTGGACGAGTTTTCCAGATCGGACACGTATCCCTACATGGAGATCGAGGAGGATCAGGTCACCATCGGACACGAGGCGACGGTTTCGAAGATCGGCGATGAGCAGATCTTCTACCTCATGAGCCGCGGGATTCCCGAGGCCGAGGCTTCCGCCATGATCGTGAACGGGTTCATCGAGCCGATCACGAAGGAGCTTCCCATGGAGTACGCGGTCGAGATGAACCGCCTCATTCAACTTCAAATGGAGGGGTCGGTCGGCTGACCGCCCGTCCCGTCCTTTGGCAGCTTCTACCCGAGGAGAACCAAGCGTGAATCCATCCGAGACTCTCGCGCCCCCGCGGACCGATTCGCTCCGCTTAGGCAGCATGAACCAGGGCGAGATCGGGGCACTCTCGAAGCGCGCCGAGGAGCCCGAATTCCTCGCGCGGCGGCGCGCGGCGGCCTGGGCCCATTGCGAGAAGACGCCGTTTCCCGCGCGCACTGAAGAGCTGTGGCGCCGGACCGACATCCGGTCGCTGTCGTGGGATCATGTTCTCGCGGCTTACGGTCCGCATCCCGTGGTCGGCTCGGCCTCCGAGCTTCCCGTACTACTTCGCGCGGAGATCGGCCCGCGTGAAGAGCGCTCGGCGCTCCTGGTCCAGCTGGACTCGAACGCGATCCTGATCGAGCGCGACCCCGAGCTCGCGAAGCGCGGCGTCGTGGTGATGCCGGTGCTCCAGGCGGCCCGCGAGCACCCCGCGCTGGTCGAGAAATTCCTCGGCCGCACGGTGCGGCCCGACGAGAGCCGCTTCACGGCGCTCGCGGCGGCCCTCGAGAGCGGCGGCGCCTTCGTCTATGTGCCGGACGGCGTCGTCATCGAGCGGCCCATCCGGGTGCTCTTCTCCCGGGAGACGCCCGACGCGGGCACCTTCCCGCACGTGGTGATCGCTCTGGGCGAGCGGGCGGAGGCCAGGGTCATCGAGGAGTACGTCTCGCACGGAGAGCCCGGAGTCGGCGTGAACGTCGGCGCGACCGAGGTCACGGTGGGCCAGGGCGCCTCGCTGCACCTCGCCACGTTCCAGCGCTGGGGCGACAACGTCTACCACTTCGGGACGGAGCGGGTCCGCATCGGGCGGGACGCCAAGTTCCATTGGACCTACACGGCCCTCGGCGGAAAGCTCACCAAGGTGGACCTCGAGATGCATCTCGACGGCGAGGGAAGCGAAGCCAAGTTCTCGGGCTGCTATTTCGGAAACGGGACGCAGCACTTCGATTTCCATACGTTCCAGAACCACAACGTCGGGCACTCGGTCAGCGACCTTCTGTTCAAGGGCGCGCTCCGGGACCGGGCGCGGATGGTGTACCAGGGTCTCATCAAGGTGCACAAGGACGCCCAGCGCTCCGACGCCTATCAGGCGAACCGGAACCTCCTCCTCTCCGAGAAGGCGCGGGCCGATTCGATCCCGAGCCTCGAGATCGAGGCCAACGACGTACGCTGCACGCACGGCGCCACCGTGGGACAGGTGGACGAGGAGCAGCTCTTCTACCTGAGATCGCGCGGACTGCCGCGTCCTACGGCCGAGCAGATGATCATCCAGGGGTTCTTCGAGCCGGTGCTCGAGCGGATTCCCGCCGAATCGCTGCGGACCGTGGTCACGGCCGCCGTGGAACGGAAGGCCGCGGCCTGACGTGAAGACCCTCGCCCCCGAGCGCCGTGTGGACTTCGCCCTGATCCGCAAGGACTTCCCGATCTTCGAGCGGAAGGTGCACGGGAAGCCGCTCATCTATCTCGATTCGACGGCGACGACGCAGAAGCCGGTGGCGGTGCTGGACGCGCTGGAGCACTACTACCGCACGTTCAACGCGAACATCCACCGAGGCGTGTACACCATCGCGGAAGAGGCGACCGCCCGTTACGAAGAGGTGCGCGGGAAGGTGGCGCGGGTCTTGAACGCGCGCTCCGAGCACGAAATCGTATTCACGCGCGGGACAACCGAATCCATCAATCTCGTGTCGAACGCCTGGGGCCGGAAGAACGTGGGCCCCGGCGACGTGATCCTCTTGACCGAGATGGAGCACCACTCGAACCTCGTGCCCTGGCAGATTCTCGCGGCGGAGCGGGGAGCGAAGCTGCGACATATCCCGGTGGACGGCTCGGGCCGGCTGGATCTGAGCGGGCTGCATACGCTCCTCGAGGGTCCGGTCAAGGTAGTCTCCCTCACGCACATGTCCAACGTGCTCGGCACGGTGAACCCGGTCGCGGAGATCGCGCGCCGGGCGCACGACCGCGGCGCGATCGTCGTCGTGGACGCCGCCCAGAGCCTCCCGCACCTGGGCGTGGACGTGCGCGCGCTGGATTGCGACTTTCTGGCCTTCTCGGCGCACAAGATGCTCGGCCCGACCGGCATCGGCGCCCTCTACGGGAAGCGCGCGCTCCTCGATGAGACCCCGCCCTTCATGGGAGGGGGCGAGATGATCCGCGAGGTCAGGCTCGAGAGCTCCACCTGGAACGAGACGCCCTGGAAATTCGAGGCGGGCACCATGAACATCGCCGACACCATCGCCTTCGGCGCTGCGCTCGACTACATCGAGAAGATCGGATTCGACGCCATCGCGGAGCACTCGCGGGAGCTGGTCCGGGAGACGATGCGTCTCCTGGGCGAGATCCCGGGGGTCACGATCTACGGCCCTCCCGCGGAGGAGCGCGGGGGCATCGTGGCCTTCACGCTGGACGGCATTCACGCGCACGACGTCGCGACCGTCCTCGACCACGATGGAGTGGCGGTCCGCGCCGGGCACCACTGCGCGATGCCCCTGCACAAGAAGCTCGGGGTTGCGGCGACGACGAGGGCCTCCTTCTACGTCTACAATCTGCCCTCCGATATCGCGGCACTCGCGGAAGGAGTGCGAAAAGCGAAGCACCTGTTCCGCCGATGAGCCTCGACGACTTCTACAGGCAGACCATTCTCGACCACTACCAGAACCCCCGCAACTGGGGCACCCTCGAGAACCCGGATATCACCGCCCAGGACGCGAATCCCCTCTGCGGGGACGAGATCCGGGTG
>JBGPMB010000216.1:0-3875 GCA_041486775.1 Candidatus Eiseniibacteriota bacterium
ATGCCGGCGCGGAGCGGGATCGAGTACACCAGGTAGGGCTTGCCGGTGAGGCTGGCGAACGCGGTGCGCGAGTTGGCCAGCGTGTTGATGCGGATGCCGAACCAGGCGACGCTGTAGCTACCCGCCATTCCGATGAGGCTGAAGAGCAGGATGATACCGACCTTGAGGGGCGGAAACCCGCGCGTGACGTGACCCGCCGCGTCGACGCCGGTCACCGCGAGGGAGCCGAAGTAGACGAGCACGATAGCCCCGATGAAGATCCAGAGAAAGATCAGGAACTTGCCCTGCTGGAGGAGATACGTCTTGCAGGTCTCGTAGATCAGCTCCGAGATCTCGGCCATCGACTGATGGACCGGGAGCCCTCGGATCCGCGAGTACGAGGCGATCCCGAACACCATGCCCAGGGCGCAGATGAAGAGCCCGAACATGAGGAGGTTGTGGCCGTCCAGGCCGCCCGCGAAGGTCACCGTGTGGAGGTCCGGAAGCGCGAGATTCGCCTCACCTCCCTGGTGTCCCCCGCTTTCCTGTGCGAAAGCCATCGTGGCGGGCGTGAGCACGGCCACCGCGCAGAGCGCCGCCAGCATGACCACCGCGAGTACCGTCCGACCTCTGGTCCTGATTCCCAGCATCGTTTCTCCCTCGATTCGGGTTCGGTTTATTTGAGGGGGTTGGCCGCCCGAGTTGGCAGGCGCTTCATCGCCCGGTGAAAGGTGAAGCCACGCGAGAACAAAGGTTTATAGCAGAAGAGGTGGGCGCTGTCGAGCGGGACGTTGGGGGGCCCTCAGACTTCGATCGTGCCCTCGAGGTAGAGAACGGCCTGTCCGGCGATCGTCACGCGGTCGCCGCGGTCCGTGCAGGCCAACCGGCCGCCTCGGGCCGACACCTGGTGCCCCGTGAGCTGCGCCCGGCCGAGCCGCTCGGCCCAGAACGGGGTCAGCATGCAGTGCGCCGACCCGGTCGCCGGATCCTCGGGGACGCCCTTCGCGGGCGCAAAGAATCGCGAGATGAAATCGACACCCGGCTCATCGCCGGGCGCCGTCACGATGAGGCCGAACGTGTCGAGCCTCGCCACGGCGTCGAAGTTGGGCTTGAGCCGGCGGACGGAGGCGGCGGAAGGCAGGAGCGCGAGAAGGTCGCGCGCCCTCCAGAGCTCGGCCGCGCTGTTTCCGATCGCGGATTCAACGGCCTTGCGAACCGATTCGTCGCTTTCGCGCTTCGGGCGCAGGGCGGGAAAATCCAGCGCCAGGAGATCTCCCTCCCGCGTGACCCGGAGCAATCCGGACTTGGTCCAAAAGCTCACCGACGTGGCGCCCGGCTTGAGGCGTGAAAAGATGAGGTAGGCCGAAGCGAGCGTGGCGTGACCGCATAGATCCACCTCGACCATCGGCGTGAACCACCGCAGCCGCCATCCATCTCCCTCCGGCACGAAGAAGGCCGTCTCGGCGAGGTTGTTCTCGTTCGCGATCGACTGGAGCGTGGCGTCGGGAAGCCAGCTCTCGAGCGGGACCACGGCGGCCGGATTTCCCCGGAACACCTCGCCGGTGAAGGCGTCGATCTGGTAGATGGGAAGGCGCATGGGATGATGGTGCGGTAGAATCCCACGCCATGAAAGCCCATTTCCACGCCCGCCCATGGGCCGCACTCCTTTCCATCGCGGCCTCGATCGTAGTGGTTCAGACCCCGTCTGCCGACACCCAGGTCCCCCAGAAGGGCGCCCCGGTCCCGCTCCAGGTGGGCTACCTCGGCACGGTGGACGTGGAAGGTCATTTCAAGCGCCCCGGCGAGACACGCCGGTACCGCTCCGAGCAGCGCTTCTACACGGACGGAAAAGGACGCGCTCGACTCGATTGGTCGATGGGTGTGGAAACCGACACGGTCTGGGCCCCGCCGGAGAGCTACCTCATCGCGGGCGACAGCGTGTATCACCGGGACGCACCCGACGCCCGGTGGCGGCTGTTGCGGGGCCGGAGGGAGCACGAGGCGCGGCTTCAGGCGTACGCGGGCTTCCCCGCCGAGATTTCTCGCGGGTCGCGATCGCAAAAGGCCGAGACGCGCACGAAACTCGTCGGGAAGACCGCGCGCGTGGAGCGGTTCGCCGAGCCATGGGCTCATCCGCGGCTTGGGGACGTGCACGATTCGGTCGCGTACACCTGGGCCGACGGCGATGTCACCCCGCGCGAGATGCGGATGACCCTGCACGAACGGGATTCGCAGTGGCAGATGACACAGCATCTCGTCTCACGGTCGAACCAGGCTGCCCCGGAGTCGTTGTTTCAGGCGCCGGGTAGCTTCGATCCGCCCTCCGCGACTCCCGACTCGCTCGTCGCCGAGCCCGCGATCGTCGCCGTGGCGCCGGGGATCTGGTCGGCGGACATGGAGGACATCGACTCGCGCAGCTTGATCGTCGAGTTCGCGGACCATCTCGCGCTGATCGAGTTCGCGGTGGGGAGCGCGAACGGCGAGCGGCTGCTGGACGCGGCGCGGAAACGCTGGCCGGGGAAACCGGTCCGCTATGCCTTGTTCAGCCATTACCACCCGCACTACGCCGGCGGGCTTCGCGCGATGATCGCGGAGGGCGCGACCGTGGTGACCACGCCGGGGAACGAAGCGTTCGTGCGAAGCGTTACCGCACTTCCCTTCACCATCCAGCCCGACCGGCTGGCGCGCTCCCCCCGGCCGCTCGCCATCCGCACGTTTTCGGACCGCATCGAGCTGGCCGATTCCACGAATCAGCTCGTGGCTCTGAACTACGGCGATCGCTCGCAGCACACCGACGAGTTCGTGGTGTTCTGGTTTCCGCGCGCCAAGCTTCTCTTCGAGACCGAGCTGGGCTGGCTGCGCACCGACGACGGGAAGCTCCGGGCTATCCGGCGCGCGGGGCCCCTGCTCGCGTGGCTCGAGGAGCAGAAGATGGACGTGGAGCGCTTCGTCCAATCGTGGCCGATGCGGGGGAATGCGGCCGAGTTATCCCGGGCCGAGCTGGCCTCGCTGGTCCACGCGGGCAAGAAGTAGGGTGATCCGAACCGATCGCTTGTTGCTCCGTCGGTGGCTCCCCGCGGACCTGGAACCCTTCGCAGCGATGAATGCCGACCCCAGGGTCAACGAATACTTCCGGGATTCCCTCTCGCGGCAGGAAACCGAAGATTTCCTCGCGCGGATTGAATCCCACTTCGACGAGCACGGCTTCGGCCTCTGGGCCGTGGAGATCCCCGGCGTCGCGCCGCTCGCCGGTTTCGTGGGCCTCGCGACGCCTCCATTCGAAGCGCACTTCACCCCGTGCGTCGAAATCGGATGGCGTCTTGGCGCGGAACATTGGGGTCGCGGGTACGCGACCGAAGGCGCTCGGGCCGCGCTCGCGTTCGGCTTCGACGTGCTCCGCCTCGAGGAGATCGTATCGATGACCGTGCCGGCCAATGCGCGTTCGCGACGCGTCATGGAGAAGATCGGCATGACACGCACTCCGGCGGACGACTTCGACCACCCGCTCCTGCCGGAAGGGCATCCGCTGCGGCGGCATGTCCTGTACCGGAAAACCCGGCGGAAGTGAGAAGCCCATGCGCTTGATCGTGGGATCGATCGAGGCGGAATACCGCCGATACAGGTTGCTCGCCGAGGGAGCGATGGAGCAGCTCAGCGAGGAGCAACTGTCTCAGGGGAGCGCTGTGGGAAATTCGATCGCGACAATCGTGTGGCACATTTCGGGGAACCTCGAGTCGCGCTTCACGGATTTCCTTGGGTCTGACGGGGAGAAGCCCTGGCGTGACCGAGATCGCGAGTTCCTGAAGCGAACGGCTTCTCGTGCCGAGCTCCGCGAGAAGTGGGACAAGGGCTGGAGCGTTCTCCTGGGTACCCTGGCGGACCTCGAGGATGGCGCG
>JBGPMB010000217.1:0-3826 GCA_041486775.1 Candidatus Eiseniibacteriota bacterium
CACGGCCCTTCCGGAGCGCAAGCTGGCCAGAACTCCCGCGACGAACGCCAGCGCGGCTAGAGGCGCCAGGTAGTACACCAGCGGCAATCCGCCGGCGGCGGTCCTCAGGGGGTAGGGATAGAGCGCGGAGAGGTTCAACGGGGCGACGGCCCGGATCAGGTAAGCCGAGATCCCGTAGCACGCGAACAGGATTCGCTCGGGAAACGCGAAGGAAGCGAGGTTCTGAACCGCCCCCTGCCGGGCCTGCGCCACGACCGCCAGGTATCCGAAGACGAGCGCGATCAGGAAGAAGGGCGCCTTCTCCAGCAGCACGGTTTTGATACTCGGCTTTCTCTCGAGATAGAAATCGATCGCGAGGAGGGCGAGAGGGAGGCTCACGGCCATCCCCTTCGCCAGAAGGGAGAGCGCGAAGAGGACGACGGCGCCGGCGTAATAGGCGGCCCCGGGCCGTCTGCCCCGCACCCACAGGACGTAGCTGATGCACGCCGCGACGTAGAAGAGCGCGTAGAGGAGATCCTTCCGCCCCGAGACCCAGGCCACCGATTCCACGTGGAGTGGGTGGATTCCGAAGAAGAGCGCGGTGATGGCCGACATCCATCGGGACCGGGTGAGAAGGAGGACGAGCCCGAAAACGAGGAGCGTGACCAGCACGTGGAGGGCGATGTTCTCGATGTGGTAGCCCCGAGGATCCAGCTTCCAGAAGTGGTAGTCCACGGCGAAAGACACCATGGTCAGCGGATGGTAGTTCCCTTCCACGAACGTCGTGAACAGGGCTTGAATGCCGTGCGGGGAGAGATCGCGGATCAGGGGCTGGTCCGTGACGTAGAAGGGGTCGTCCCAGTCCGTGAATCCATTGTGGATCGAGGGCCAGAAGGCGGCCGCGGCGACGAGAGCGATGAGGAGGGGAATCCACCACCGGCGGCGGCCCCCGCGGACCCCCGCCGGCGTGGCGCTTTGCGCCCGCGCCGCGCCGCGTGGGGGTCTGCCCTTACGGGGGCGAGTCATCGGGGTGGGAATCGCTCAGGCCTACATCTCCTCTTCGTAGAACATTTCCAGATGCACCGGCCGCCCGTCGACAACGAGCACCGAGCCGACGTGCCGATTGCTCTCCAGCCGGCAGTCGACCCCCAACCCCGTCGAGGGAAACAGATCGATGAGGGCATCGGCGGAGCTCCGGATCCAGTCCTCGACGTGTTTCCTCGACATTTCGGCCGCTCCCTTTCGCTCGAGCACGTCGAGCGCATAGGCCCGGGTCAGTTTCTTCCACTGCTTCTGAAGAGTGGTCGGTCGAAGATGTCGACCCCGACGATCTTGCCCGCGAAGCAGAAAGCGGCGCCGCACCAGTGGGCCCGCGGTTGAAGGCGCTCGGTCGCCTGGTCCAGCCGGGGCTTCAGCTTCTCGTAGACGTCGTCCAGCGCCCGGGAACGGGAGTCGGTCCCGTGCTCGAACAGTTTCCCAGCCACCTCCCGCCAGACCTCTCCCTGATCGGATTCCGGAGTCCCACTCGATCGGTAGGAGCCGTGCACCTTTTTCGCGATCAAGTGGCGCAGCGCGTAGTGTGACGAGGAGCCTCTGCTCTCGAATCGCGGCCCGCGATAGGACCACCGTCCTTGTTCGACGCAACTCACCGGAAGCGGCAGATCGGCGCGTGCCTCCAGGAGAATGGAAGCATTCAGCACGCGGTTCTGCTTGGCGCCGATGAGCTGTTCCCCGGCCATGAGGAAGACGCGATCTCTCTTCGCGTGATTGACGACGCGAATCCGAGGCACGCTGCCGGCCTCGCTGATCTCGCGGACCTCGAGCATCTTCTCGGCCATCGCATCATCGAGTGTGATGTATCCCGGCCCGTCGCCGAGCGGCCATACGAGGCCGAATACTTGGAAATGCCCATCGAGGATCGGCTCGTCCACCTCGATGGACTTGAGGCGAGCACGGATCGACGGCTCGAGATCCTCACCCGCGATGGGCTTCGACGTGGACCAGTCGCGTCGGCTCTTGGTGAGAAGCTCCTCAACCTCCCGGGCGATCTCGGGTCGATCGCGGCGGATCGAGGGATGGGCGCCCAGGAGGACCCTCAGCCGGCGCATGGCGACCGGGTGCTGAGGATCGATCCTCACGGCCGCGAGGAGTGAAGTCGCGGCTTCCTCGAATCGCCCCTGCATCTCGAGCGCGATCCCGAGGTTCTTGTGAGCGTTGAACCGGCCCGGAAGAATCTCTAGAGCGCGCCGGCAGGCCGCTTCCGCGTCCCCCGGGCGGCCCGCCCGATTCAGGCAGTACGCCAGATTGTTGAAGGCGGAATAGGCAACGTCCTGGTTCCGCGGCTCCGAGGTGAGGGCCTCTTCGTAGCAAGCCCGGGCGGCTTCCATGTTCCCCAACCGCTCCCGGATCCCTCCCGCAATCACATAGCAACGTGCGCGTTTCTCCGCGTCGGGATTCTGCTCGACGATCTGCTGCAGCTCGCGTAGGGCTGGATACCAGAGGCTCAAACCCACGAGAGTCTCGGCTCTCTCCATGGGCGCCCTCTCCTGGAATCCGCGCGGAAGCGCCGGGGATGGCTCCGTGGCAACCGCTTCAGGGTCTTCGGCCAACGGGAAGATGGCGGGGTTCTTGAGGGCCACTTCGGACATGGCAGGCTCCTTCCTACTTCGATGATGCGCGAAGCACCCCGCTCCCCGCTGGGTTCAGGGAGAGGGGCGATCTGACACGGCGACATGCATACGGGCGAGCACGTCAAAATGGCGGGGCCGACGGGACTCGAACCCGCGACCTCCTGCGTGACAGGCAGGCGTTCTAACCAGCTGAACTACGACCCCACCGCGTTTTTTCGGGCGCAGAAACGGGAGTCTAACGCGCCCCGGCGAGGCCGGTCAACGGCATAGGTTCGCGCCGCGGGGCCAGCTAGATCCGCTCGAGGCGGGTCGATTTGTAATAGTGGCTGAGGATTTCGCGGTAATCGACCCCGGTGCGCGCCATGCCCATGGCGCCCCACTGGCACATCCCGATGCCGTGCCCGTTTCCCGCGCCGGTCGCGACGACCTTCACCGCGCGGCCGTCCTCCCCGCGGAGAATACCGATCTTGAAGAAGCTGCTCCTCAAGATCGCGCTCGTCCCGGGCCGCCGGAGCACCCACCGTGTGCGGTCGCCGTGGAAGGCCAGGTCCCCCTACGAGGTGCTGACCCCGAGGTCGAGGACGCGCCCGCACCGCGACCGCTTGTCCACCCGGACGTCGAGGAGATTCCCGCCCAGGTTGGCCGCGGCGGGGTTCTCGGCCGGCCCGTACTGGCGAAGCATGGCCAGGAACGCGTCCGGGGTCCACTCCTCACGCCACCGGTAGTTAGCCGAGAGCGAGCAATAGGACGGCGTCCCGGGCCCGGCATCGTCGCGCACGCTTCTCAGATAGCCCGTCCAGTCCCACGGCCAGACGTCCTCGACGTTCGCCGTCCTGCCGCCGCACGCGGAGGAATAGAGCGCCCGGATTGGTTGGCTGTCCGAGATCAGAACCTCGCCCCGGGTGGTCTGGACCGCGCGATCGCTCTGCGGATTCTCGCGGGTGATCCCGGCATAGACCTGATCCTCGACCGAGGCGTAGAGGTCGAAGCCCAGCTCCGCGCGGCGGCCCAGATAGGCCATCGTGTAGGAGCGGGCCGCGACGGCCTGAGCCTTGACCGCGGCGAAATCCGACTCGGGCGGCGTCCCGATCTCGTTGGGGAGGACGCTCCGGAGGTAATCCTCCAGCCCCACCTGGTTCACAAGCGTCAGACCCTGGATATCCGACGGGAAGATCCGGAAGGGTCCTCGGTACCAGTTTCCGCTCCAGCCCGCGTAG
>JBGPMB010000218.1:0-3792 GCA_041486775.1 Candidatus Eiseniibacteriota bacterium
CCCCGCACGACACCACCGGGCAATCGATCCTCGAGCCACGCGAACGCGAACATCAGCGGGATCATGAGCATCGGGGACACCACGATCGCGGGCACGAACTGCCGAACACGGGTGAACGCGCCGGTCCGAGACAAGAGCCACAGCTGCACGATCGACGAGACAATGCAGACGGGTGCCACCACCCACGCAAACACCGCGATCATGTTCGCGCGGATGGCCTGATCTTCAGCCGGGGTCATGTGCGCTCGCGCTTGCGCAGGGAAACATGAGTGGCGCGTTCCCCCGCCAAGGACTTCCAGCACTCATAGCCGAGAGCGCGCAGGTCGATGTCGTGCAATAGATGCTCGCCGGCGCCGAGCAGCACCGGCCGGATCGCAAGATTCAGTTCGTCGATCAGCCCCGCGCGCAAGAATTGCCGGATGGTGGATACGCCGCCGCCGAGGCGGATGTCGCGGTCGCCCGCCGCGGCTCTCGCCTGCTCCAGCGCGGCACGGATCCCCTGAGTGACGAAGCGAAACTCCGTGCCGCCCTTCATGGGAATCGGCGCGCGCGCATAATGCGTCAGCACGAACGCCGGCGTGTGGTAGGGCGGCTCGTCGCCCCACCATCCCTTCCAGCTCTCGTCCGGCCACGGGCCCCGGACAGGACCGAACATGTTGCGCCCCAGGATCCACGCGCCCAGTCCCGCCATGCCCTGCTCGGCGATCCCGTTGTCGACTCCGGTCTCGCCGTCGGGCTTGCCGTGCATCGTTCGCCAGGCCCGCGTGGAGAAGTACCATTCCATCAGCTCGGGGCCCCTGACGCCGAGCGGATTTTGCAGGTCCTGGTTCGGTCCGGCGCTGTAGCCGTCGATGGAGATGGCGAAGCATTCAACGCGGAGTTTCGGCATGTTCACGGGCGCTTCCCCCCCTTCCACAGCGTCATGCGTCGATCCTACCCGGACGGTCCATTCAGGTCGACATCTCCATTCTTCGTCTGGAAGGTGGCAACCAAGCGTGGCCGCGGCCCGCGCTCGACCGGTATCTTCGCCCCTAGGACCTGCAGCATGCGCCGGACCTCATTGGGATCCGGGTGCTCCGCGCGCAGGCCGATCAGCGGCGGGCCGGCGGGCGCCGCCGCCGAAGGATGCGGACTGTCCAGCCAGTCGATCAGGAAAGGAACTAGGCCGTCCGCGACGACGGTGGCTGGGTCCGTGTACTGCCATTTCAGGTGAACTCCATCCGGACGCTGACGGGCTCCGGCCATGACGGGGCCCAGCCGCACGCCCTCCTTCAGCGCGCGCTCCGCGACAGCCGCCAGCGGCGTCGCGCGGATCGCCCACGTCACCAGCCTTGGACGGGTGAGGCCGCTGAGCTGAAACCACCGCGGCGTGGGCGACGGCGGCTGCGCAGGGTCCGGCCCCAGGATCTCGAGGTACGCGCGCGGCCCGAGCGCGACCAGCGCATTGCGCGAGCCGCGGCCTGGATGGACGCCCCCGAAGACGGCGCGCACGCCGAGGACGCCCTCGAGGTCCGCGATCGTCTGGTCGAGATCGGGGGTGGCGTAGACCAGGTGATCGAGCGAGTCGGGGACGTGTCCGGGGACGCGCCCGGGGACCTGCCCGGCGCTGGGCCCGGCCCTCACCGGGAACCCCTTCTCCTGCCGACCAGATGAAAATGCAAGTAGCCCACGGTTTGGAGGTCTCCGGCATTCGTATAGAGGCGATAGGTCTCGAGGCTGTCTTTCTCCGCGAGATGGCGCGCCATCAAGAAGATGTCAGTCAAATATGGCTGGTCCTCCGCCGAGATCTGGCCCGCGTCGCGGATATCCTTCTTGGGAACGAGCACGTAGTGGACTCTGTACCGAGGATCAGGAATCGATAGGGCGAATGTCCGATCCGTTTCCGCCACGACGGAAGGAATGCCTTCCAGATGTCCGGCAAGGTCTCGAATTCCGACGGATCCGATGAGCCCCAGGATATCCGCGGGATTCCATGGGTTCCTGGCCGGAGGTAATTCCAGCGGCGCATGGGGGATCGGTCGATGAATCGAAGCGGCCCCGAGCAGGAAGCCGATAGCGAAGGAGAGGAGGATCGCTGCGGCGATGAGGCGTTTCATGGCGATCGGAGCACGTTGGACTTATCGGATGGCGGGGGCTTCAACTGGGCCCGGCGCGGTGTAATCGGCCACGCACCGCCAACGCCCGTCCGGTTCCTTTCGCCAGACGGTGAGGTAGCGCCCCGGAAGCTTCGACAGAGTGCCTGTGGAGTCCGGCACGGTGAATTCATTGTTTCCCACCGTATAGCCGAGATCCCCCGAACGAGAGACCCACGCCCCATGGGGTGTCCACGTGACGTGAAAACCGGGCATGGCCAGGCTGCGCGTGACCATCTGCCGGATGGCCGGCTTCCCGTCGAGGGTCGGCTGCCCGGGCGCAACCACGCGCGCATCGTCCGTCCAGTACGCGAGAATGCTGTCCGCATTCTGTCCCGCCGAGGCAACCTGGGCCCACGCGCGATCGGCCGCGAGAAGGTTCTCGCGCTCGCGAGCGACGTCGACGGGCGACGACTGGCAGCCGGTGATGAGGAAAAGTACGCCAACGAATCCTACGTTCAGCCGCCGCATGAATGCCTCCCGTTCATGATCTGTGACTACGGTTCAGCGTTTCTTGACCTTCCACACCTCTTCCGTGGGCCACTTCCGTGCCCAGTCCAGTGTGACGAAAGGATGGCGCGTCGCGGCGCCCTCGGGTGGCTGGATCTCGATCAGGTCTTCGATCTCGAAGCCCGAGTCGCGAAGGAGCCGGATCCAGTCGGCGTGCGAGAGATGAAACTCGATGCCCGTCTCGCCCGGCCACTCCATGCGATAGACCCCGAACGCCGGCCGGAGCAGGCGCTCGGGCGCGGGCTTCGTCTCGTCCTCCTCCGCGCAGAGCATGAGAAGGAACGCGTTCGTCAGGAAGTGGAGACGCCCGCCCGGGCGCAGCAGGCGCGCGGCCTCCGCGACCCATTTCATCGGGTCCGCCCAGAGGCACGCGCCGTATTCCGAGATCGCGAAGTCGAAGGACTGATCCGGGTAGGGCACCGATTCCGCGTTGCCGTGGATCAGCGGGAACTCGAGGAGGTGCTGTTGTTGGAGCCGGCGCGCCGTGGCGAGCTGCTGCTCCGAGTTGTCGACGCCGACAACATGTGCGCCCCTGCGGGTCATCCACGAGGAGACGTACGCCGTGCCGCACCCCAACTCGATCGCGGACTTGCCCGCGAGATCGGCGGGGAGCATGCGGAGTTGTGACTCGGGGAAGTTCCAGATGCCCCAGGTCGGGTCCGGCTGCGCCCAGTGCCGCTCGCCCGACGCGACGTAGCCAGCGGCCTGCTTGTCCCAGTGCTCGCGGTTGTGGAGGACGTAGTCGGGGAGGGTCATGGGAGCGGCTCCGTGCCTTCGCTCAGAAGGCTGATGTATCGTCCGTAGGTGTAGACGCGACGGCGCTGCTTGCCTGTGATCTCCCGCACGATTCCCAGATCCATCAGCACGCCCAAAGCCTTCGCGATCGTCGGCAGCGTAAGGCGGGTCTTCTTCGCGAGGCGCGGAATCGTGGCGATCGGCGTGCGCTGGAGAATCTGGTGCACCTTCGGCGCCGAGGCGGCGCGTCGTCCGAGGGCTTCGATCCGCTCGCGATCGATCCGACGCTGGACCTGGAATCGATTCGCGTGCACCTCGCGACCATCCCGGCGATATGCGCGGGCGGAGAGAAGGCGGGGCCGATCGGCCTGCTCTCGCAGAGGGAGCGGTTCCACTGGCTCGTCGCGCCGCGAAG
>JBGPMB010000219.1:0-3764 GCA_041486775.1 Candidatus Eiseniibacteriota bacterium
GTTTTCGTCCTGGGATTCCTTCTGGTGGCGGTGCTCAACACGCTCGGCGCGATCGCCTGGCTGGGATCACTCGCGCATCGGGATCTGCCCCACGACCTGCAAGTGGCATCGCGGTTTCTGATCCTCGTGGCGCTCTCGGGCGTGGGCCTGAGCACGAAGCTGAGCGCGATGCGGAGAATCGGCGCAACGCCTTTCCTGGTCGGATTCGCGACCGCGGCCACGACGGCCCTCGCGAGCTATTTCCTGATTCGCTGGCTCGGTCCCGCCGGGGGCTGAGGGGGATCGCCGCCCGGCAGCGTCTGAACGGGCGGAACCACCGCGGTCGAATCCGCGGCCGGCGCGTGACTCCGGAACCAGGGAGCGATCCTCCGGTGCATTCTCTGGACCGGTCCCATCAAGAGCGACATGAACCAGACCACCGCGATGGTCACCAGAGCCGTCCAGACCCAGTGCCGCAGGCGGAAGCGGCGCACGGTGGGGGCTGCCATGATCAAACCGAGGATGGCGGCGATGAGCACCATCGCGTCGAAGCTCGCGCGCTGCCAGTAGAGGTCGTCCAGGTGAAGCCACATCCCGAACTCGTCGAACGTGAGCGCGAGCCCCACGCCGTACATGGCGGCCGCCCTGGCGATCGCGCGCGGATCGGGGCTGAGGAAGATGAAATAGGCGCACAGCCCGCTCAAGATGAAGATCCCGTAGTTCAGGTGGTGGACGTGGGTCCCGCCGAAGTGAAGGTAGATATCGCCCAGCCGCCCGACCATCATGAGGACGGCGGCGCTGCGCGCGAGGGCGAACGTGATGATGAAGGATACGAAGACGCGCCGGGCGAGGCGCGTGGCCCCCATCTGCTGCTCTTCGGCTCGGATCTCGTCGTCGGGTTGCACGGCCCCATGCTAGCCGCAGGCCCCCTTCGAGAGAAGCGCGATAACTTGGTCGAATTCGACGCGACGCCCCGGAACGCCGGTGATAGATTTCCCCCATGAGAGCCGCGACGATGGAACGATCCGCACCAATGACCGAGCAGGCCATGTGGTCGGCCTTCCACCGGGGGGACCCCCGCTACGACGGCCGCTTCGTGACCGCGGTCCGGACGACGGGGATCTTCTGCCGGCCTTCGTGCACCTGCCGGAAGCCCAGGCGGGAGAACGTGCTTTTCTATCGCTCGCCCGCCCACGCCGCCCGCGCCGGATACCGTCCGTGCAAGAGGTGCCGGCCCGAGCTTCGCGGAGGCCCCGCGGAAGCGGATCGTGCCATGGTGCAGGCCGCCCTCGAATACATGAGGGCGAATCTCGAGAGCACGGTCTACGCGAAGGACGTCGCGGGGGCCGTGGCGGTGAGCCCCTCCCACTTCTCCAGGCGGTTCCGCGCGGCCGACGGCCGCACTCCCATGCGCGCCCTCGCCGACCTGCGCGCGGAGCGGGCCGAGGCTCTGCTGCGCGGCAGCTCGACGGCAACGCTGGAAGTGGGTTTCGAGGCTGGATTCCAGAGCGCGTCCGCATTCGTTCGCGCCTTTCGACGGAGAACCGGACTGCCGCCCGCTTCGTGGCGGCGATCACGCAAAGGAGGAAGACGATGA
Organism: Candidatus Eiseniibacteriota bacterium; assembly: GCA_041486775.1. Taxonomy (GTDB): domain Bacteria; phylum Eisenbacteria; class RBG-16-71-46; order SZUA-252; family SZUA-252; genus WS-7. The sequence continues at coordinate 1,577 of JBGPMB010000219.1, forward strand.
ATCGCAAGCCCAAGGGCGGGAACGCCGCCCTCGCCGACGCTCGAATCGACATCGCCACGGTGCGCACGCGCTTTGCCACGTTCGCCGTGGCGACCACCCCCAAGGGGATCGCCTCGATCTTCCCCGTCCGCGGCGCCGCCATCACGGCCGCGAGGGCCGCGCGTGATCCCTGGCTCGCGCGCAGGATTCGCGCGGGAGCCCAGCTGGTGATCCACCGCGCGCCCAAGACCTATCCCGCCTCGCTCGCCGGAGCCACGGCGGCTCTGCGCGCGTACGCCGCGGGCGAGACGCGCCGTCTCCCGGCGCTGGATTTGGACGGAACGCCCTTCCAGCGGGCGGTGTGGAAGAAGCTCTGCGCCATTCCGACCGGGAAGACCATCTCCTACGGTGAGCTTGCGGCGTCGATCGGAAAGCCGAAAGCGGCGCGTGCCGTGGGCGGCGCGGTCGGGGCGAATCCCGTTCCGATCCTCATTCCGTGCCATCGGGTGATCGGCGAGAACGGATCGCTCACAGGGTTCGGCCTCGGGCTTCCCATGAAGCGCGCGCTCCTGGCGCACGAGGGCCGGAAAGAGACGTAGCCGCATCCTGGCGCGGACAGCGGGAGACATGGTACCGTTGTGCGTCCATGTCTCTCGCGACCTTCCGCGCCCAGCTCCGAACTTCGTTCCGCTCCCTGCAGCATCGCAACTATCGTCTCTACTGGACCGGGCAGCTCGTCTCCCTCATCGGCACGTGGATGCAGAGCGTGGCGCAGGGCTGGCTCATGCATCGGCTCACGTCGTCGGCCCTCATGCTCGGGCTTCTTGGATTTTTCCAGTTCCTGCCGGTGCTCCTGCTTTCACTCTGGGCAGGCGTGATCGTCGATTCCATCGACAAGCGAAAGCTCCTGCTCTTCACCCAATCCGCGTTCCTGATTCAGGCCGCGGTCCTCGCCACGGCAGTCTCGACCGGCATCGTGCAACCCTGGATGGTGCTGGCGCTGGCGTTCGTGTTCGGGACCATCAACGCGGTCGATCTCCCCGCGCGCCAGTCCTTCGTGGTGGAGCTGGCGGGCAAGGAGGACCTCTCGAACGCGATCGCGCTCAACTCGGGCGCCTTCAACACAGCGCGCGTCGTCGGACCGGCGATCGCTGGAATCCTTCTCGCCACCGTCGGAGAGGCAGGCTGCTTCTGGGTGAACGCCGTCTCCTACATCGCCGTCATCGTGAGCATCTGGCGCATGGATGTCCGGCCGAAGCCCGGCATCCGCTTCGAGGCGCAGCGGGCGCTGGAGCACATGAAGGAGGGCGTTCGCTACGCGCGGAATCTGCGGCCGGTGCGGAATCTGCTGATCCTGCTCGGGACCACGGCGGGATTGGGATTTCAGTACATGATCCTCTTGCCGGTGTACGTGCGCGAGATCTTGAAGGCGGACGCGAAGGCGTACGGTCTTCTGGTCTCGGCGTTCGGGCTGGGTTCGCTGGTCTCGGCCGCGTGGATGACCCGGAAGCAGGATCGCTGGGCGCTGCGGCGGAACATCTTCATCGGGCTCCTGACGGCCGCGATCGGGATGGGCACGTTTGCCTGGTCCCGAGCGCTTCCCTTGAGCCTCGCCATGGGATTTCTCGCGGGGTTCGGACTGATCCTCTACGTCGCGACCACGAACACCCTGATCCAGATCACGACCGAGGACCGCTATCGCGGCCGCGTCATGAGCCTCTACACGCTCATGTTCGTGGGCACCGCGCCCATCGGCGCTTTGGTTTCAGGCTCCATCGCGCAACGCTTCGGCGCACCGGTCGCGACGTCGTTGAGCGCCCTCGTACTCCTGGGTGGCGCGCTCTGGATGATGCGTCGGCTCCGCGTGCTGGCGGCTCGCGAGGCGGTCGCTCCCACGCTCCCGACCGAGCCGGAGAAGGTGGGGTGACGGGGGTCCCTGGAGCTAGTTACGCACTTCCGTCCAGCGAACGATGTGCCATGTCGTGTCCGTCGGAGAAGCTGGGGAGGGCGCAGTCGGTCGGAATTTGAATTCCATCAGCTCCCCACTTGGATTCACGAAGGAATCGAAAGGCCCGTCGAGGATTTGAAGGGTGGGGGTGGCCACCTGCACCGTTGCCCAGCCGAGCGTGTCGGCCATGTCGGTGAAGCGGAACGTTCCAGGTCCAAAGAAGAGGTTGATATAGGTGATCGAGGACCTGCGCGCGAGGAA
>JBGPMB010000220.1:0-3730 GCA_041486775.1 Candidatus Eiseniibacteriota bacterium
CTGCCGGCCGGCGCCGGCGCGTTCAAGCCGCGCTGGGCCCGCGTGGCGTTCACGGCGTTCGATTACCACACCCACAGCGAAGACCACCTGGGGCAGATCGCGCGGATCCGCGCGGCGATCGGGGCGTAGCTCCCTAGCCCCGCCGCTCCGCCAGCAAGAGCGTCCTCGCGAGATGCTCGGCGATCTCGAGCCTCGCCAGCGCCTCCTCCACGCTTCCCCCGACCGCCAAGGTACCGTGGCTCTTCAAGATCAGGACGTCGCACGCGGGAGCGCCCTCGGCGCCGGTCAGCGCGGCCGCGACCGATCTCGCCAGGGTCTCCGTCCCCGAAGGCGCGTACGGCACCACCGCGATGGCGTGGATGGCGTCGCGGGCCTCGTCGAGGGCGCGGAGACTCGGGGCCTCGCCGCGCACGCCGAACGCGGAGAGCCCCCGCGGATGCGCGTGCACCAGCGCTTCGATTTCGGGGCGCGCGGCATAGGCGGCAAGATGCGTGCGATGCTCGGCCGACGCCGCGGCGCGCCCCTGCGAATCCAGGGGCTCGCCCAAGGCCAGGTCCACGAAGTCGCGCGGCGTCAGGTCCCCGATTCTCCGCCCACGCCTCGTGATCAGAACGCGGTCGGGCGTGATCCGCGCGCTCAGATTCCCCTCTGACGCGACGATCATGCCCCGCCGCTCGAGGATGCGGCCGGCGCGCATGAGGTCGTGGGCCAGGGCCGCCCGCAAGGCCGAGACGCGCGCGGCCGCGGCCGCTTTGCCGACGCCCGACCCGATTCCCGGCTCGCGCCGCTCCCCCGCGCCGCCGTCTCCGGCGCTGCTTGAGCCGCCTCTAGATTTCGGCAAGGGCCCCGCTCTCCAGGGCCAGGACCGCCGCGGGGAGCGCGCGCAGGATGTCGCCCGCGATGAGCCCGCGCATGCCCACCCTTCGCGCGGCCACGTTTCCCGCGAGGCCGTGGAGGTAGCAGCCCAGGGCGGCGGCCTCCTCGGCGTCCACTCCCTGCGCGATGAGTCCCGCGATGGTCCCGGTCAGCACGTCCCCCGCGCCCGCGGTCGCCATGCCGGGGTTGCCGGTCGCGTTCAGAATGAGAGGCTCGGCCGGGATCGCCGTCACCATGGGCACGCTCTTCAGACATACGAACGCGCGGCTTTCCTCGGAGAAACGTCTCGCCCAGCCGGCCGGGTCGCGCGCGACCTCGGCGATGGTGTGTCCGCTCAGCCGCGCCGCCACGGCGTAGTGCGGCGTGAGCACGAGCGGGCCGTGCCGGCGCTGCACGCCCCTGCCCTCGAACGCGTTCAGGCCGTCGGCGTCGAGCACGATCGGCGCCTCCACGCGCTCCAGGAGCTCACGCGCCAACTCCTGCGCTTCCGTCTGGCGCGAGAGCCCGGGGCCGATGGCGACCACGTCCGCGCGGAGCGCCTCGGCCAGGATCTCCTCGCGCGCGTTCAGGGCGAGCGCGCGCTCCCTGGTCTCGGGCATGCCGCGCTTCACCACCTCCGCGACGCGCGACTCGAGCGCGTCGACGCAGCTCACCGGCACCGCCGCGACGACGAAGCCGGCCCCGGCGCGGAGCGCCGCCTCGCCGGCGAGCGCCATCGCCCCCATGTAGCCCGCGCTTCCACCCACCACCAGCACGCGGCCGACGGAACCCTTGTGCGCGTCCATCGGACGGGTCGGCAGGAGGGCGCGCGCCCAATCGGAATCGGCGGTCAGCATGCCGGGGACCGACTCCTCGACGATCGCCTGTGGAATTCCGATGTCCACGGTTTCGATGATCCCCGAGCTCGAACGGCCGGGCTCCATCCAGAGCCCGCGCTTGGGGAGAGCGAGGGTCACCGTGAGGTCCGCCTTGATCGCGGGCTGCTCGCGGTAGCCGGTGGAAGGATCGAGCCCCGAGGGAATGTCGATCGAGGCGATCGGCTTCTCGCTGCGCTCCGCCATCTCGATCGCGGCCGCCACGGCTCCGCGCGGCGGGCCCTTGCTCCCGGTTCCGAGGAGCGCGTCGACCAGGAACATCGCGTCGTGCGCGGCGAAGGCCGCTTCGCTCCCCGGTCCCCAGGCCCGCGGGTCGGGCAGGAAGGTCACCGGCATCCGCTCCCGCTCGCATGCGGTGAGCGTCTCGGCCGCGTCCTTCGAGAGCGATCCCTCCTCGGCCGCGACGAGGACGCGCACCGTGAATCCCGCGGCCTTGAGGTGCCGCGCGCAGACGAATCCGTCGCCGCCATTGTTGCCCCGTCCCGCCAGCACGAGCACGCGCCCGCGGGGAGACCGCGCCCCCGTCGCCGCCACCGGACGGCGGCGAATCGGGCCGGGCCGCGCGGCCGTGACGCCGCGCCACCATCCCACGATCACGCGGGCGGATTCCTTGCCCGCGCGCTCCATCAATGCGTGTGAGGAGATTCCCCGGGAGATCGCGGCGTGATCGATCGCGGCCATCTCGCTCGCGGTGACCAGTCGCTGGCCGCTCGGCAGGCGCATGTCAGTCCTCGACGAGCACGACCGCGATGGCGTGCGTGGCGGCGTGGGAGAGGGAAAGATCCACGCGGCGGGAGCCCACGAGTTTCCGGGCGGTGCCGTGGAGCTGCACGCCGGGTCGCGGGCCTTCTCCCCGCACGACCTCCACCTCACGCCAGATGGAGACGCGTCCGACCTTGAGGGCTTTGGCGAAGGCTTCCTTGGCGGCGAAGCGCACGGCGAAGGATTCGGCGGCGCGCGCCCTCGCGCGGCAATACGCGATCTCGGTGGGCGTGAAGATGCGCTCGAGGAATCGCATGCCCCAGCGCTCGATCGCGCTCGCGATCCGGCCCACCTCCACGATATCCACCCCCACGGAAACCATGGCGTTGCCTATGCCCTAATCCGCGCCGTTGAGCCGGTCGATGATCCCGACCAGCTCGACCACGTCGTTCAGATCGTAGTCCGCGCCCGAATGCTCGGTGCCGAAGGTGTCCCCGTAGCGCGCGAACGCGGTCCGGATCCCGAGCTTCGCGGCCCCGACCACGTCGCGCTCCGGCCAGTCCCCCACCATGATCGCCTCGGCGGGCGTGACCCTCAGGAGCTCGAGCGCGCGTTCGAAGGGCTTGGGGCTGGGCTTCTTCTCCCCGGTGTCCTCGAAGGCAACGACCGGATCGAAGAGGTGCTGGAGCTGGAGCTGCGCGAGGCGCATCCAGGCCTGGAGTTTCGGAGCGTCGGACACAACGGCGAGCTTGAGACCCCGTTTCAGTATTTCCATCAGAGTGAGATTCACGTGCGGATAGAGCACGAGATAAGAATCCCGGGCGCGCCGGTAGGAGACGATGCCGCTGGTCAGGAGCTTGTAGTCGATGCCGCCGAACTCTTCCTTGAGGAAGAGATCGAACACCTGCTGGTACTCGATCCCCTCACGATCGTAGACCCGGTAGATCCGCTCCGAGGCCTCCGCGCGCGTCAGCTTGAGCCCGGCGTCGATCATCCCGTCCACGGCGGCGTCGATCGCGGCGCGCTTCATCTTCATGAAATCCGTGAGCGTGTTGTCGAGGTCGAAGATGACGGCTCGGATAAAGGGGCTGGGCTCCTGAAACGTAAGACGCCGAGAGGGAGCGGCATCGGCTCACCTATCGGCGTCGCGCACCCCATCGGGATTCATCCCGACAGCATGGACGTCGTTATTTCTGCGATTGACCTACCATCTTGCCGAGGCTGATTTCGCCGTTGTCGATGCGAATATTGAATCCGCAACCGGGATTCGTGCAGAC
>JBGPMB010000221.1:0-3673 GCA_041486775.1 Candidatus Eiseniibacteriota bacterium
ACGAGCGCGACCGCAACCGCCGCCGCCACGATCGCCAGTCGGCCCGCGGTCCACGCGGCCGCGGCACTCGTCCAACCAGCAGCCGCGCCCGGCGCCCCGGGCGCATTCACGAGGGCGAGCAGATAGTGCCGGGCGTGGAATTCCGAGACCGCAAGGTTCGCGAAGCCCACGTACACCCGAGGCTCCCGCTCGAAGCCCCGCCAGGCGAGCGCGCGGATGCCGGGATGAAGGAGCGCCCACGCCAGCGCGAGGCCTCCGAAGGCAAGAACACCCGCGCCGATCCGCGCGGGTTTCCTTCCCACGATCCAATCCCAGAAGACGAGGGCCGGGATCATGGAGACGGCGCTCTCCTTGGAGAGGAGGCCCGCGGTGATCGCGATCCCCGAGGCGAGAATGCGCCCGGAGCTCCGGAGGCGGAGCGCGGCGAGGGAGAAAAGGATCGCGAGGAGATCCTGCGAGCCGCTGGCCCAGGCGATGAGCCCCGCCACGGGGGCCAGGCCCGCGAAGAGGAGCCCGGCTACAGCGCCGGCCCGGTCGCCGGCAAGGTCTCGAACCAGCGAGACCAGGAGGTAGATCGACACGGCGAGCAGAAATAGATTCGCGAGATGGGCCACGATCGCGCCCGAGCTGCCGAGCCCGGCGAGAGGCCAGAAGTAGAGGATCCGTGAAAGAGGCCTGTAGAAGACCCCCGGCTCGGAACCGAAGGCTGCGAGGGGATCGGACTGAACCCGGGCGAGGAACACGAAATCGTCCCAGAAATAGCCCAGACCCAGGACCGGCAGCGAAAGGATCACCGCCATGAGGATGGGCGGACCGGCGATCCACGCGGCCGTCTGCGACTTCCGGATTTCGACTTCTCCTACGCCGTGACGCCGCTCGCGGAGCGAGACCATGCCTCGACGGTCTCCCGGACGTAGTCCTCGTACTTGCGCGGCGCCTTGCCCAGGATCTTCGTCTGCCGCTCGATGTCCTCGCGGGTCGCCTTGAGGCCCTCGCGCTGGAAGAATTCGTACATCAGCCGGAAGTCGAACGCCGCGAAAGCGGGCATGTACTGGAGGGTCTGCTTCTCCCAGGCGTCCATGTCGTCCCCGGCATACGCGATCGTCCGTCCCAGAGCCTTGCTCCAGATCGCGGCCGTGCCCGGTCCCGTGAGCACGTCGGGGCCCACCAGATTCACGGTCTGTCCGTCCAGCTGGCCGGTCGTGAGCGCGTGCGCGGCGACCTCGGCGATGTCGCGCACGTCGACGCGCGAGAGGCCCACCGAGCCGATGGGCTGCGGATAGACTCCGTACTGCACGAGGGCGTCTTTGAACCACGCATCGTTCTGATAGAAGTTGTTCGGCCGGAGGATGGTGAAGGGAATCTTCGAGGCCTGGATCGCGAGCTCGATCGGAAGCTTCGCTTCGAAGTGAGGCAAATGCGGTGCCTTGTCCACGTTGTGGACCGAGAGAAAGACGATGCGCTTCACGCCCGCCATGCGGGCGCCGTTCACCCCCATGAGCCCCTCGTTCGCCTCGCTGGTGCCCAGGGCGGTGAGCAGGAATACCGCGTCCATCCCGCGGAATACCGAGCGCACGGTCGCGGGATCGAGCAGGTCTCCCACGACGCCGCGGACGCCGGGCGGGAGCGTCCCCTGCTTCTCCGCCTTGCGGGTCAGGACGGTCACATCTACCTTCCGCGCCACCAGCTCACGAACGACCTGGGACCCGACCGTTCCGGTGCCGCCGATCACGATTGCCTTCACGAGCCTTCTCCTTGTCTGGCCGGCCGAAGCCGGGATCGTTCGAGGTTTGCGAAGACCGGGCGCGGTAGAAGCTTGGTCGTCCGGCCGCGGTCGGGTAGCATCCTCGAATTCTAGGCCCTGGAGGCAACGCAGGACAGACGCAATTCACCCATGAGGAACGCATGAAGACGCCCCCCGCGCCGGACTTCCCCGCGATGGATCCTCCGCTCGCCTATCACGACCTCCAATTTCTGGAGAGCGAGGACGGCCGTCCGGTCCGCATTCTGGCCGAATATCTTCAGCCCCTGCACGCGTTCCGGCGGCACAAGGTGCACGACACGATCGTGTTCTTCGGATCCGCGCGCGTCCGGGAGGACGGCCCGCGAGGGGAATACTATCGTGACGCGCGGGAACTGGCTCGCCTGGTGACCGAGTGGTCCATGGGGATCCAGAGCCCGGGGCACCGCTTCCTGGTCTGCACGGGGGGCGGACCCGGAATCATGGAGGCCGCGAACCGCGGGGCCTCGGACGCGGGCGGCCGGACCATCGGGCTCAACATCGGATTGCCGCACGAGCAGCGCCCCAATCCCTACATCACGCCGGGGCTCTGTTTTGAATTCCACTACTTCTTCATGCGCAAGCTCTGGTTCGCGTACCTGGCCCGCGCCCTGGTGGTCTTCCCCGGTGGATTCGGGACGATGGATGAGATGTTCGAGGTTCTGACGCTGTCTCAGACCCAGAAGCTCGATCGCCGGGTGCCCGTCCTCCTGTACGGATCCGCCTACTGGAAGGCACTCGTCAACTTCGAGTCGCTCGCCAACGAGGGAATGATCGACCGCGAGGACCTGACACTCTTCCATTTCGTGGACTCGCCCCGGGACGCGCTTCAGCTCTTGAAGAAGATGCTCGGCTCGGAGCAGAAGCCCGAGACCCCCTCGATCGCGAAGTCGAAAACTCCCGGCCGCGCCGGAGGCGGGGCATGACCGCCTCCAGGGGTCAGGATCGCGCCCTGCTGCTCCGCGTCGCGCGGCGGGCCATGGTCGAGCAGGGGCTCTTGCCCGATTTCAGCCCCGCGGCGCTGGCCGAGGCCCAGGCGATCCCGGGCCCGGCGCAGGTGGGAGGCGACGGGGTCCGCGACTTGAGGAATCTCCTCTGGTGCTCCATCGACAACGACGACTCCCGCGATCTGGATCAGCTCACGGCCGCCGGCACGGATGGCGGCGGGCAAACGCGGATCCTGGTCGCGGTGGCGCACGTCGGCTCGGTCGTCGCGGCCGGGACGGCCCTCGACGATCACGCCGCCGCCAATACCACCTCGGTCTACGCGGCCCCGATGATCTTCCCGATGCTCCCCGAGCGCCTGAGCACCGATCTCACCTCGCTCGGGGAAGCGGTCGACCGTCTCGCGATGGTGGTCGACCTCACCGTGGACGGAGAGGGCAACGTCGCGCGATCGGATGTTTACCCGGCGGCGGTGAACAACAAGGCGAAGCTGGCTTACTCGGGCGTGGGGCCGTGGCTCGAGCGCACGGGATCGGTCCCCGCCGCGGCAGCCGCCGTGCCGGGGCTCCCGGAGAATCTCCAAGCCCAGGACCGTGTGGCCCAGATCCTGAAAGGCCGCCGGCACGAGGAGGGCGCGCTCGAGTTGGAGACGATCGATGTGCGCGCGCTTTTTGATGGAGACCGCGTGGCCGGGCTCACGCCCGAGCGGCAGAACCGGGCGAAGCAGCTGATCGAGGACTTCATGATCGCGGCGAACGGGGCGATCGCCCGTTTCCTGACCAGCAAGCAGTTTCCAGTCTTACGCCGCGTCGTCCGCTCCCCCGAGCGCTGGCAGCGGATCGTCGAGCTGGCGGGCCAGCTCGGGGAGACCCTGCCGCCGGAACCCGATGCCCGGTCCCTCAATCAATTCCTGCTCAAGCGCCGGAAGGCGGATCCGGTTCGCTTCCC
>JBGPMB010000222.1:0-3629 GCA_041486775.1 Candidatus Eiseniibacteriota bacterium
CACGGAGGAGCGGCGCAAAGATCTGGTCAAGCACCTCGGCAAGGTCATTGAGGACGGCCGCGTGCGCGTGCGGACCATCCGCCGCGAAACGAACGACGAATTGAAAAAGCTGGAAAGGGAGCACAAAATCTCCGAAGATGACTCCAAGAAAGCCCAGGCCGAGATCCAGAAGCTGACCGACCGCCACATCGCGATGCTGGATGAACTGTTCGGGAAGAAACAGGCCGAAGTCATGGAGGTCTAACCCCTGGATCCTCGCCGCGCCGGGCTTCACCTGCTACCGGACGCCGCGGGACGCAGTTCGATCAGGAACGGGCTAGCGGACCCTGCGTCCGCGGGCCCTTTTTCTTTGCCATGCGTCTCGTCCCGATGAGCGCCGTGAAATCCGCACCCACGAAATCCGCACCGACCTTGGAGCAGGTGCTCAAACGTCCGGTGCCGGAGCACATCGCGATCATCATGGACGGAAACGGGCGCTGGGCGGAGCGCCGCGGGCTGCCCCGGCTCATGGGGCACCGGGCCGGGCGCCGCGCGGTGCGCGAGGCCGTTGAGGGCGCGGTCGAGCTTGGCGTTCGCGTGCTGACCCTCTACACCTTCTCCCTCGAGAACTGGGATCGCGGTCCCCGCGAGGTGAGCGGGCTCATGCGCATCCTCGAGCAGGTCCTCCGCGAAGAGCGGGACGATCTGAAGCGGAACAACGTGCAGCTGCGCACCATCGGACGCGTGGACCTCCTGCCCGCGAAGAGCCGCCAGATCCTCGAGGACACGCGCGCCTACCTCGACGGAAACAACGGGATGATTCTGGTGCTCGCGCTCTCCTACGGCGGCCGGGCGGAGATCGTGGACGCGGTCCGCCGCATCCTGATCGAGGCGCGCGTAAACGGCGTGTCGCCGGAGCGGATCGACGAGGAGTTCTTCGCGCGCATGCTCGACACGGACGGTCTGCCCGACCCGGATCTCTTGATCCGCACGAGCGGGGAGCTGCGCGTCTCCAACTTCCTGCTCTGGCAGCTGGCGTACGCGGAGTTCTGGGTGACCGACGTTCTCTGGCCGGATTTCCGACGCAAGCACCTCTACCAGGCGGTCTATGACTTCCAACGGAGGAGCCGTCGCTTTGGCCGAACGCGCTGAGTCGCGGAACGGCGTGAAGACGTTGGACTCCGCGGCGGCCGCGGCCCCGCGCGATCCCAGCTTCGCTCTCCGGGTCGCGAGCGCGGTGGTCTTCCTGCCGCTTCTGGTCCTGATGGCCCGCGTGGGCGGGCTTCTCTTCCTCGGCTTCACGCTGCTCTTCATCGGGCTCGCCCTCCGCGAGTTCTACCTCATGATGGCGGGGAAGGGGCTCTCCCCCCACTGGAAGTCGGGATTCCTGGCGGCGCTCCTCTTTCCCATCGGAATCTACGCGCGGCTACGCACGCACCGGACGGAGGAGTGGCACCTGGCCGGGCTCCTGACGGTCCTCCTCGTCGCGATGCTCCTGGCCGAGCTTCGCCGCGGGGCGAGCAAGCAAACGCTCGTGAATGCCTCGTCCACCCTGCTCGGCGCCCTGTACATCGGTTGGCTGGGATCGCACGTCGTCGCTCTTCGGGAGCTTCCCGCGACGCTACACGTGCCGTACGCGCTGGGGATGTCCTTCGCGCTCCTGCCGTTCTTCCTCGCCTGGACGTGCGATACCGCCGCCTATCTGGTCGGGCGCGCCTGGGGGCGGCACCGCCTGGCGCCCGGCGTGAGCCCGCAGAAGTCCGTGGAAGGGGCCGTGGGCGGACTCCTGGCCGCGATCCTGGCCGCGGCGCTCGCACGCGTATGGTTCGCGCCGTACCTGTCTTGGACCAGCGCTCTGGCTCTGGGCCTTCTGGTCGGCGTGTTCGCGCAGCTCGGAGACCTGGTGGAGTCGCTCCTCAAGCGGGACGCCGAGACGAAGGAATCCTCGAGCTTGATTCCGGGGCACGGAGGCGTGCTGGACCGCTTCGACAGCCTTCTCTTCACGGCTCCGCTCGTCTACTACTACCTGATCTGGGCGGTGTACGGACGATGACCAAGGTCGCGCTCCTGGGCGCCACAGGCTCGATCGGATCGGCGGCCTTGGAGCTGGCACGCGCCTACCCGGATCGGATTCGGCTCGTCTCGCTGGCCGCCCGGAGCAACGACGCGGCCTTGGTCCGCGCGGCGGAGGCGTTCGGCGTGCGCCGGATCGCGCTCGTGGACCCGGAGGCGGCGAAGCGGGCGCGCGCTTCCTGGTCCGGCGAGGTCCTCGAGGGGGAGGCGGCGCTCGTCACTCTCTCGGAGGACGAAGGCGCGGACGTGGTCGTGAACGCGGTGGTGGGGAGCATCGGTCTCATGTCCACCGTCGCGGCCCTCTCGCGCGGGAAACGCGTCGCGCTCGCGAACAAGGAGTCCGTGGTGCTGGCGGGCGAGCTTCTCACGACGATCGCGAAGCGTTCCGGCGGCAGCATGATCCCGGTGGATTCGGAGCACAGCGGCGTGTTCCAGTGCCTCGCGGGCCGCCCCGTCTCCGACGTGCGGCGCGTCACGCTCACGGCCTCCGGCGGTCCGTTTCTGAGACGAGACCCGGCCACCCTTCCGAACGCCACACCCGAGGAGGTGCTCCAGCATCCGACCTGGTCGATGGGGGAGCGCATCACGGTGGACTGCGCCACGCTGATCAACAAGGGGTTCGAGGTCATCGAGGCGCGCTGGCTCTTCGGTATCCCGCCCGACCGGCTCGAGGTCGTGATCCACCCGCAGTCGATCGTCCACGCCTTCGTGGAGTTCACGGACGGCTCGGTCGTGGCCCAGCTTTCGATGCCGGACATGAGGCTTCCCTTGCTCTACGCGCTGAGCCATCCGGAGCGCTGGGTCTCCGATCTTCCGAGGCTCGACCTGCCGGACATGGCGGCGCTCTCCTTCGAGCGTCCCGATGCCGCGCGATGCCCGGGGCTCACGCTCGCGCGCCGCGCGCTGGCCGCGGGAGGTACCGCGCCCGCGGTCCTGAACGCCGCGGACGAAGAGGCGGTGCGGCTCTTCCTCGGCCGGAAGATTCGTTTCGGCGATCTCATGCCCCTCGTCGACGAGGTGCTGACCGCGCATCGGCCCGCGGCCGAGCCGCTCACCCTCGAGTCGATCTTACGGTCGGACGCGTGGGCCCGCGCACGCCTTCTCGAGGCGGCCGCGCCCATGACCCGCGGATGAGCGCTCGGCCCTCTCGCGAGACCCTCCTCGCGCTCGTGGACCGCTTCCGCCGGCGCAAGGTCGCCGTGATCGGGGACCTCGTGCTGGACGAGTACTGGGTCGGCCGCTCGTCGCGAATCTCGCGCGAGGCGCCGGTCCTGATTCTCGAGCACGAGGGGGACCGCCACGTGCCCGGCGGCGCCGCGAACGCGGCGATGAACGTGCGGGCCCTGGGAGGCGTGGCGCTGGTGGTCGGGCGGCTCGGCGGAGATCCCGCTGGCGTCGCGCTGGCGAAGGCACTCCGTTCGAGCGGACTGGCCACGTCGTGGCTCTTCCGGGACCCGCGCGGCGGCACGATCGTGAAGACCCGGATCCTCGCGGGCTCGAGCCATGCCGCGCGCCAGCAGATTGTCCGGCTGGATCGCGGGCACACCACGCCGCTCTCGCGCGCGGCGGAGCGGAAG
>JBGPMB010000223.1:0-3555 GCA_041486775.1 Candidatus Eiseniibacteriota bacterium
GGCTCGCTGCGCTACGTGCAGCAGATGGGGGAGGCGCGGCCGATCTTCGCCATCGTGATCGACATGATCGGGAAGAGGAACCTGAACCTCACCTGGGAAGCCAATTCCCGGCAACAGGCATCAAACGTGGTGGAAATGGTCTGGCAGGAGGCGAGGGACCTGGGCGTCAAGGCGTTCCGTTCCGTGCCGGGTCCGTCGGTCTACGACGACCACATCGCGTTCTTGAACGCCTCGATTCCGGCGATCGATTTGATCGATTTCGGCTTTCCGGAGTGGCACACGACCCACGATACCCCTGCCGTTTGCTCCCCCCAGAGCTTGGACGCGGTCGGAACGGTGCTCGTAAGCCTCGCAACCAAGGCTAGTTTCCTTTCCCGCTAAACTTTCCGCTTGATCGGACCTTACCCCCGGGGCTAATTTGACAGGTCCGAGTGGACCCGCAGTCCACTCGAACTTTTTAGGCGCTGGCCCGGACATGGGTCGAGCCCGGGGCGGACGCATGGAACGTGGACAACTGAGGGAAGAGCTTACCCGACGCCTCCAGGCCCTACTCGGCGAGGAGCTGTTCGACCTCTGGGACCTGGACCTGGCCTCCCAGGCGGGTCGGACGGTGGTTCGGATATCCCTGGACCGCCCGACCGGTGTCACGATAGCCGATTGCGCATACTGGAATAAGAAGATCGGCCGGTACCTCGAGGCCGAGAACGTGGTGCCCGGCAGCTACGTCTTGGAGGTCGGGTCCCCCGGGATCGAGCGGTCGCTCACGCGCCCCGCGCACTTCGCGCGGTTCGTCGGCGGCAGCGTGGCGATCAAGCTTCACGATCTCCACCAGGGCCGCCGCGTGTTCCACGGCGAGTTGCGGCAGGCGGGGGAGGACACGATCTTGCTCGAGGATCCGAACGCGGGAGTGGTGTCGTTGCCGTATTCAGCGATCAAAAACGCGCACGTCGTCGCCGATCCCTGGGAAGGGTTGCGGGCGAAGGATCGACGGCCGAAGGGATGAAAGCAGTGGCGAAAGAGACACAATCGAGGGGCGTCAACTACGAGCTGATGGAGGCGATGGCCCAGATCGCGCGCGAGAAGAGCGTGGACAAGGCCATCCTGATCGAGACGCTCGAGGCCGGGCTTTTGTCCGCCGGGCGGAAGCGTTTCGGCCAGACCGCCGACATCATGGTCAAGTTCGACGAGCCGAGCGGACGGATCCTCATGCGCCTGACGCGCCGCGTCGTCGAGGACGCGGAGGACCCGGCGCAGGAGGTCGACCTCGAGGAGGCGCAGCAGGCCGACGCCGACGCGCAGGTGGGGCAGGCGTTCATCCAGGAGCTGACGCTGGAGGACCTGGGCCGGAACGCGATCGCGGCGGCCAAGCAGGTGCTCGTGCAGCGGGTCCGCGAGGCGGAGCGCGAGCGGATCTACGAGGATTATCACGACCGCGTGGGCGAGATGGTGCGCGGCACGGTGCAGCAGGTCGATCGCGGGAACATCTACGTGAAGCTCGACCGATCGGAGGCCATCCTGCCTCCGCGCGAGCAGATCGCGCGCGACCGCTACCACCAGGGCGACCACATCAAGGCGTACATCATCGCGGTCGACAAGCTGGCGCGAGGTCCCCAGATCATCCTCTCGCGGACGCATCCGGAGTTCCTGCGCCGCCTGTTCGAGGCGGAGGTCCCCGAGGTCGCCGAGAAGATCATCGAGATCAAGGGCATCGCGCGCGAGCCCGGCTCCCGCGCCAAGGTTTCCGTGGTGAGCAACGACGACAAGATCGACGCCGTCGGAGCATGCGTGGGGATCAAGGGTTCCCGCGTGCAGGCGATCGTGCGGGAGCTGGGGGGAGAGAAGATCGACATCGTGCCCTGGAGCCAGGACCCGGTCGTCTTCGTGACCCGCTCCCTCTCGCCGGCCAAGGTGCTGGAGGCGCAGATCGTGGAGCCCGAGGCGAAGATCCTGGTCACGGTGGCCGACGACCAGCTCTCGCTCGCGATCGGCAAGGGCGGGCAGAACGCGCGCCTCGCGGCCAAGCTCACCGGATGGAAGATCGACCTGATCTCCAAGAGCGAGCGGGACCGGCAGAAAGAAATGGAGAAGCGCTCCCGCATCGACATCGAGGATCTGGAGGGCGCCGGTCCGAAGCTGCGCGAGAAGCTGATCCGCGCCGGGATCGAGACCGTCCAGGATCTGCTCAAGACGCCGATGGAGGAGATCCTCGCGATCCAGGGAATCGGTGAGAAGACCGCCGAGAAGCTGATCGAGGAGGCCAAGGAGCTGGAAGTTCGGCGCGGCCGCGAGCTGGCGGAGGAAGCGGGGCGCGTGGCGGAGGAAGCGGCGCGGGCGGCCGAGGAGCGCAGGCTTCTGGCCTCGGCCGAGGCTCCGGCGGGCGAGACCAAGATCGAGGGGTCGGAGAACTCCGGAGAAGAGGAACCTCCAAAGGACACGAAAGAGGAAACGAGGGGAGATGCCAGTTAAGAAGCGTCGGGTCTATGAAGTCGCCAAGGACATGGGTATGTCCAGCGAGGCGCTCGTCCATATCTTGAAGTCGCTCTCCGTCGAGGTGAAGAGCCACATGAGCTCGGTCAGCGACGAGGTGATCGAGCAGGTGCGCTCCAAGCTCGCGCGGGAGAAGGAGGCCGTCAAGGAAGAGGAGGCCCGGAAGCGCGAGAAGGCCGTCCTCGCCGCGAAGGCCGAGGCCGAGCGTCGCGGCGCTCCTCCCGGGCGCGGCCCGGGCACCCCCTTCAAGCTGGGCGCGAAGCCCGGCAAGAAGAAGAAGCGCGCCGTGGACGAGAAGCTCATCCGGGCGAGCGTGAAGCGCACCCTCGCGGAGATGGAGGGGAGCAAGCGCCGCCATCACCGCCGCGATCGCGAGGAAGGGGCCGCGGTCGGCGTGGAGGAAGCGCCGCGCGTCATCCGCGTGAGCGAATTCATCTCGGTCGCGGAGCTCGCCGGACAACTCGAGGTCAAGCCCACCGAGGTGATCCAGGTCTGCATGCAGCTCGGGATCATGGCCAACATCAATCGCCGGCTCGACAAGGATTCGATCATGGCGATCGCGGACGAGTTCGGCTACGGGGTCGAGTTCGTCAGCCAGCTGGGCGAGGAGGAAGAGGAGGTCGTCGAGGAAGAGGGCGTCCTCCTGCCGCGTCCGCCGGTGGTCACGATCATGGGCCACGTGGACCACGGCAAGACGTCGCTCCTGGACTACATCCGGAAGACGAACGTGATCGCGGGCGAGGCCGGAGGCATCACGCAGCACATCGGCGCCTACGAGGTCGAGCTGTCCCACGGTGAGAAGATCACCTTCCTCGACACGCCCGGCCACGAGGCCTTCACGGCCATGCGCGCCCGCGGCGCGCAGGCGACCGACCTGGTCGTCATCGTGGTGGCGGCGGACGACCGTGTCATGCCTCAGACGATCGAGGCCATCGACCACGCGCGAGCGGCGAACGTTCCGATCCTGGTCGCGATCAACAAGATCGATTTGCCCGGCGCGAACGTGGATCTCGTGCGCCAGGAGCTGACGAAGCAGAATCTTCTCCTCGAGGAGTGGGGCGGCAAGAC
>JBGPMB010000224.1:0-3455 GCA_041486775.1 Candidatus Eiseniibacteriota bacterium
CGTTTCCCGGAACGTCTTCACGAATTGCAGATAGGCGTCGCTGGTGGCGGAAGTCGGACGGGTGGCGTCGTAGGCGGCCCACTGATCGATGCTCATGGCGGACGTGCCGGAGTCGGTGAGCAGATCGATGGTCACATCGGCCGACCGGAGGAGAAACGTGTTGTAGCCCGCTTCCCGGATGGCCCGGTCCCTCTGCTCGCGCGACGTCTCCGGGATCCGCTCCACCGTGTGGATCACGAAGGGGTAGCAGTCGAACTCGTAGGGCGTAAGGCCGGCGAACACGGACCGGAAGCGAAGCTGGTCGTTCCAGCGGCCCCCGGACTGAAGCTCCAGCGGCGCGACGTGATCGCGCTGCCTGTGGACGTTCGCGATCGCCTCGACCACTTGTCCCAGCTGCCAGGTGGTCATGGCAAGACGCGGGATCTGGACCGGAAGGTAACGTCCCCCCACGAGGCCCGGCACGACCGCCCGAACCCCGGACGTGAGATACAGGGCATCCGCGAGGGCGTGCGCCGCGTGCTGGGTGATGTGGGGCAGGAAGCGGTCCGCCTCGAGATAGGCGCCGTCGCATCCACGCTCGATCGGGACGCCTCGCTCCCGGAGGTTCTCGGTGAACTGCTCGGTGACGCGCATCACCCACTGAACTTCCGCCTCGTCGCACATCTCGTCGATGCCCCGGGCCAGGACTTCCATCGTGCGCCCGGACATGCCGCCATAGGTGTGAAGGCCCTCGTACAGGACCACGTCGTTGATGAATCTCTCGTGATCGGCCGGGTTGTCCGTCGTGAGAACGCCTCCCGTCGTGGACTTGGGGTCCTGGGCTCCGTCGAGAGCGAGCACATGAGCCGTCTTGACGATCTGCTTCACGATGTCGGAGATCGCCCGGTCGGATTGCCCGGCCTCGTGGCGCTGGATGTACCACGCGTTCTCGATGACGCGAGACCCATCGAGCACGAGCCGGATCCCGAAGCGATCGGCCGCCGCCCGCACCGCCTGGAGGTTCGCGAGGCTCACGGGGTGCATACCGTCCGCGAACGCCTGGAGCCAGAGAATGGATGTCGACTTCCCCGCCAGAAGGGTCTCGAGGCGGCCCACGTCCGAGTTCCCTGTGAATACCGGATCGGTTCCGGTCCGGATGGGGTGCACGGGGATCGCGCGGGGCGTCAGGGTATCGGCGAGCCCGCGGGCGTTACTCGCCACTCCGGTCCCCGGTGGAACGAGCGTCGAGACCACGAGCTTGATGCAGCCGAGCAGATTGTGGGTCGGGCAGACATACGTGTGGCCGAGGCGGTTGCGCACGGCCGCGCACAGGTTGTCGAAGTTTCTCGCCCCGGCGTAGGCCTCGTCCCCGACGAGCTGTCCGGCGATCTGCTCCTGGCTCATCGCGCTCGTCCCCTGCGACACCATGTCGAAGTTGACTTGGGACGGAGTCAGGTTGAACACGTTGAAGTGCGCCTCCGCCAGGCACCGTTTGCGCTCCTCCAGTGTCGGAAAGGAGACGAGGCGGACGGTCTTGATCTTGTGAGGCTCGTGTCGAGGAATGGGGATCGGCATGGTTACGGTGGGTGAGGCCTCACTCCTCGTGCGCCGTGTCCTCCGAGACTCCCGCGAGACGGGGCTGCCAGATACCGGCGACGGATTCTTCAACCGTCCCTTCGGCAGGAACCTCCGGGTCGCGCCGGTAGAGAACGCCGAGCTGGAAGCGATCTCCTCGCGCCGCATCCATCGCCGCGCCGAGATTCGTCCGGTCGTACTCGGGGGGCAGGAGCGTGCAGCGCTGATAGATCTCCTGGGCGTAGCTCGGGGTCTGGTAGGTCACGCATCCGGCCAGCACGTGCACGAAGGAGAAGCCGGGATACCGGATGGCCTCCCGGATCATCTCGCGGACGTGCGGAAGGTTCCCGGCGTGCGTCCGGGCCACGAAGCCGCATCCGGAGCTCAGCACTAGGAGCACCGGGTTCAGGGGGCGCTCATCCGGACCCGCGAGGCCGCGCGTGCGCTTGAACTCGATTTCGGTCGTCGGTGACGCTTGGCCCTTCGTCAGCCCGTAGATCCCGTTGTCGAGCACCGCGTAGGTTAAGTCCACGTTGCGACGCACGGCGTGGGGCAGGTGCCCGAGCCCGATACTGAATCCGTCACCGTCCCCTCCCACGATAACCGTGGTGATCTCCGGGCGCGAGAGTTTGAGCCCGGCCGCGATCGGGAGCGCGCGTCCGTGGAGCGTGTTGAACGCGTACGAGCGCGTGTAACCCGGGAGCCGGCTGGAGCATCCAATTCCAGAGATCACCGCCAGCCTCTCGGGTGGAATCTCGAGGTCGGCGAGCGCCTGGGTCAGCCCTTTCAAGACGCCGAAATCGCCGCATCCCGTGCACCACACCGGCTCGAGCGGGGAACGATAGTCTTTCGCCTTCATCGCGTCGCCTCCTTAAGGAGCCGCTCGAGTTCGCTCGAGTTCATGGGCATCCCACCGCTTCGAGCCACGGAGCGCACGTCGCTCATGTCGGTCAGGCCCGAAAGGTAGCGGTGGAGCTGTCCCTGGAAGCTCAACTCGACCACGAAGGTCGAGCTCAAACCCCGGCGCCACGCCTCCAGCGCCGCGATCGGAAACGGATGCAGGATCTCGGGCAGGAACACGCGACCCTCGGGGTTCTGATCCACCCACTCCCGGAGCAGTCCATACGCGCTGCCCCAGGCGATGATTCCGACCGAAGCGTCGGATCGGCCGAAGGCGCGGTACCAATCCTTGGTCTCTCGGGCGATCCCCTCGATCTTCCGGAAGCGCTTTTGGTTCATCTCCTGGTGGATGGCGCCGTCGGCCGTGGGATAGCCCTCCTGCGTGTGCTCGATCCCAGCGGCGAGGTAGGTCCCTTCCGGACTGCCCGGAACGCGGAACGGCCCCACGCCGTGCTCCCCCGCCAGATCGAAGCGGGCAGGACCCATCCCCGCCGACCATATCGCCCTCTGCGGGATGGCGGGCGGGGCTTCCAGCGGCCCTCGAATCTGTCGGCGCTGCGCGATGTAGGCGTCCGACAGCACGAACACGGGCAGCTGATACCGCTCGGAGATGTGGAACGCCTTGAACATGGCCTCGCGGGCGTGGACCACGTCGAAGATTCCGAGCACCGCGCGCGGGACATCTCCATGCCCCGCATAGATCGCGTGGTTGAGATCCGATTGCTCGGTGCGCGAGGGCATTCCCGTCGCAGGACCCGCGCGCTGGCAATCCACGATCACCGCCGGGAGCTCGGCCATGCTCGAAAGGCCTACCATCTCGGTCATGAGCGAAAGGCCCGGTCCGCTCGTGGCCGTCATGGCCGGCACCCCGCCGAAGCTCGCGCCCAGGACCATTCCGAGAGCCGCGATCTCGTCCTCGGCCTGAACCACGACGCCGCCCTGAGCCGGCAGCTCCTCGATCAGCGTCTCCATGATCTCGGAGGACGGGGTGATGGGATATC
>JBGPMB010000225.1:0-3434 GCA_041486775.1 Candidatus Eiseniibacteriota bacterium
AGCGCCTTGCGGTGACGTACGAGGCGCCGCCGATTCAGCACGAGTCGCAGGTCTACTTCAATTCCGATGTTGGCATACTCTCGCTCGCCGATAGCCGGCTCACCCCGATCGCGACCGGCGAGGCGGCCGAGGACCAGGCCACGTGGATGCCCGGGGATCGGGCGGTCGCGTTCGTCTCATCGATGGCGGACGCCGCCGGTGCGTCCATCGGCATCGTGGATCTCGAGACGCGAGCGCGAACGACCCTGGGAACGGGGAAGCTCAGCACGTACGTCCCGGCGATATGGGCGTTGAACGACAGCGCGCTCGTGTACGAGGCGGCGGATTCCGGCCCGGTCCGCCGAGGGAAGAGCGCATTGTACCGGATTGGGCGGTCGGACGGCTCGATTCGCCAGCTGTCGGCGGAGGCTGGGCATCTGTCGGGCTGCAGCGTCAGCGCGGACGGGTCGGTGGCCGCCTGCATTCGCCAGTCGACCACCGTTGCTCCCGACCCCGCGATCGTGGATCTCCGGACCGGCGTGGTCACGACGCTGGCGAATCTCAATCCGGAGTTGGCCTCCGCCACGTTGGGCGAGGCCACGGAGTTGCGGTGGCGCAACAAGTACGGCACCGAGACGAATGGCTTCCTGATCAAGCCGGTGGGATATGATTCCGGCCGGCGGTACCCGACGCTCGTGGTGCTGTATGGCTTCGGGGGAAAGCTGGCCCTGGAAGCCGAATGGATCTCGAGCTATCCGGTGCAGGCGTTCGCCCGCGACGGCTTCGCCGTGCTCCTGGTGAACTATCCACGCTACGACAACTGGACGGGACGGGACTTCGAGCGGGGCAGCGTCGCGGAAGGATACAGCCCATTGGCGAGCATCGAGCGCGGAGCCCGGATGCTCGTGGAACAAGGCATTGCCGATTCGACTCGGCTTGGGATTCTCGGCTGGAGCTACGGCTGCTTTCTCGGCGAGTTCGCAGTGACGCACTCTAGTCTCTTCCGCGCGGCCGCCGTCGGCGACGGCGGAGACTACAATCCCGGCATCTACTGGCTCGGTGGTCGGCGCAGCTTCCGCGAGAACGCCGAGCGGGTGCTGGGCGGGCCGCCGTTTGGTCCTACGCTGGCCAACTGGCTCAAGTTCTCGCCCTTCTTCAACGTGAGTGAAGCGCGCGCTCCAGTCCTGATGGAGTTCAATCCCTTGGAGGCGTTGATCGGTCTCGAGATGTCGTCGGCGTTTCGCAGAGCCGGGGTGCCCGTCGAGTTCGTGCTCTATCCCGGGGAGGGGCATATCTTCACGCAGCCGCAGCATCGGCTCAACTCGATGCAGCGGAACCTGGACTGGTTCAACTTCTGGCTCCAAGGGCGCGAGGATTCCGATCCAGCGAAGCGGGATCAATATGCGCGGTGGCGCTCGATGCGGGACCAGCTGGCCCGGCTGCCAAGCTCCGGTGCCGGGCAGGCTTCCGCGGCTGGCGCGGCCAGATGATTCGGGGGTCCAAACAATACAAGGTTATCCTGGCCCCCGAATCGGTCTGATTCCTCCAGTACCTGGGTATCTCCCGTATCCTGCTGTCAGCCGGTACGCTTGTCCGTGCTTGCCGGCGTGAGCAACTCGTTCGGATTCCTGATCGCCCGCCGCCATTCTTCGCGTTAACAGGCTCTATCTCGCGTAAAATTGATGACGGCTGGCCACGAGCTGGTCGGTAACTTACCGACGCCTATACAAACGACCGGGATACCGATGGCTATTGGTAGTCTACTTAGTACTATTGACAGTAGTACCATAAGTACTATATCCTTCTGCATGCTTGATGACCTGCCCCCCGATGCTCTGGCCAAGGCCGCGCAGATCCTTCGGCGCCGCGAAAAGAAGGAGCGGGCCTCCCTTACCCTATCTGGTGAGGTGCTGGCCGCGCTGGATCACTTGGGCGGCGAGGGTCAGCGGTCGGCTCTCGTCGATGCCATGGTTCGCCGCTATCTGCTGCGCGCGGCCCGGCGCTCCCGGGAGGCTCGGGATCTCGAGCTGCTGACGCTCAAGGCGGAGCGGCTGGCGCGGGAGACCGACGATCTGATGCGGCTGCAGTCGGAGCCTGCCGATGCCAGCGTCCGGTGGGATGGATGAATCTGGCGCGCGGCCAGGTGTATCTGCTCGACCCCCCTCCGCAGAGAGATCCGAAACAACGGCGCGCCGTCGTGGTCATGAGTCGCCAGACCTTGTGCAACTCGCCCTTTCCACGCGTCGTCGTCGCGCCGATCCATTCGGACGCCGACGGGTTGTCCACCGAAGTTCTCGTCGGGGTCGCCGAAGGCCTCAAGCGCAGGTCCGCCGTCAAGTGCGATCAACTCTTCCTCATCGAAAAGAGTCGGCTCACCAACTTCATCGGAGCCCTCGGCACGCCCAAGCTCGGAGCGCTCCGCGACGCGCTGCGCATCGCGCTCGCGGTGGAGTAGCCGCACGACCCCTGGGCCCCGGGTCATTGACAGCTCCGCCCCCACCGCGCCATAGTAGCCCTCGTGCCCGCACGCGAATCCGCCGAACGCCGCGCCGTCCTCCGCCTCGAGATTCCCGAGGCGGAGTGGCCCGCGCGCATCCAAGCCGGAGACGAGCGCGCGTTCGAGGCGATGTTCCGCGCCTACTACGACGAGCTGTATCGCTACGTGCTCGTCGTCCTCGGCAGCCGAGAGTCGGCGGAAGACGTGGTGCAGGGAGTGTTCGCCCGGATCTGGCGGGATCGCGCGACGTGGGAGCTGCGTGGGCCGCTTCGGTACTACCTCTTCGTCGCCGCCCGCTGCGGGGCCATCAGCGAGCTCCGGCGCGAGGCTGTGCGCCGTCGCGCCGCACCCGGCCTCGGGGTCGAGGCCGCGTCGCGACTCGACGCGCCGTCCATCGACGCGGAATTCGAGGCGGAGGAGATGCGTCGCCGGTCGGCCCATTCCGATCTCGATCCGAGTTCTCGCGGAGGATTTCGATTCCCCAAGCACCGTTCTGAACTGGAGGTTGACGGACTCGACGCCATGAGATGAACCGCGGTCGACCCGAGCTCATCGCGCCTGGAGTCGCCGTTCTTCGTGACCTTCACGAGCCTGTCCGAGGCGGTGTGATGGCTGCCTCGGCTCGGTGCATCTGATCGAACGCCGTCCTACACCTTCGCCGCCAACCACTTCGGCAGCGGCGTCACCACCGTCCCGTACAGCCGCTTCTCGTTCTGGACCCGGTGCCGCACCGCCGCGATGAAGGCCCGCCGCTGGTCCCCGTGGGTCCGGAAGCCGAAGTAGGCTCTCGGATACTTGCCCGGCGCTTCCGCGATCTGCGAGATGTAGGCCCACTTGTAGTAGTTGAGATACACCCCGCGGATCCCGGACGGGCTGCAGCGCGTCCAGGGGACCGGCAGGCGGCGGGCCGTGGCGGGGATGCCGTGTTTACGCATCATCGCGTCGCGCCAAGCCTTCG
>JBGPMB010000226.1:0-3417 GCA_041486775.1 Candidatus Eiseniibacteriota bacterium
GAAGAGATAGCGAAGAGCGCAGCGACAACGCGAAGGGGCGAAGAGCAGGGCAAAGAGCGCGGCGCGAAGAGGAGATCACTGGCCTCTTCGCGCCGCGCGCCTCGCCCTGCACTTCGCCCTTCGCGTTGTCCCTTCGCACTTCGCTTGGACAAACTGGCCCACTACGGAGGCCGCTCCCCTTGTGGATTCGCCCCTGCGGTGTCAGTTATCAGGCGTGCGATTCCCCACAGTCCGCATGCGTGCCGCGCTCTGCGCCGTCGTCGCAGCCGCCTCCGGCGCGCTCGCGCAGAAACCGGCTGTCCTGTTCGGCGTCGTCACCAACCTGAATGGCGTCCGCATCGCCGGGGTGGAGTTATCGCTGGCGAACACGACACTGCGCGTCGTGACGAACGACTCGGGCGAGTTCCTCTTCGACACGCCGCCCACGGGCCGCGTGCGGCTCACCGCGCGACGCATGGGCTTCAGGTCCGAGGAAAAGGGGTTCAAGATCGACGCCGGGGAATCGAAGAAGGTGGACTTCGAGCTCGAGGGCGTCCCCGCGCAGCTCGACTCGGTGCTCGTGCTCGGCAGGGGTGGGTTCGGCCGCATGGCCGACTTCTGGAACCGCCGGATGATCGGCGTAGGCGCGTTCATCACGCACGCGGACATTGACCGGCGAAAGCCAACCAGGCCCTCCGACCTGCTCCGCACCGTCAACGGCGTCCGCGTCGATACCGACAACGGCGACGGGCGGCCGGTGATCCGGATGGGACGCATCGCGCTCGGAACGCGGACCCTTCGGAACGTCCAGTCGCTCGCCGCCGACTGCCGTGTCACCTACTACGTCGATGGTCACTACGTTCCGCCCGGCACGTTCCACATCGACGACATGCCGACGATGGCCCTCGAGGCGGTCGAGATCTTCCGGGGACCCGCCGAGACGCCCCCGGCTTTCCGCCAGCGCGATACGGCCTGCGGCGTGATCTCCGTCTGGACGAGGGAACCTCCTCCCACGGGGAAGCCCGACACGCCGGGCGACGCGTCGCTCCGCTCCTGACGGGTGACACCAGCGTGATCGTGAGGGCGTGACCACCGACACCCCGTCGCCGTTCGGGCGCGACCAGCGCTCGCTCGTACTCTTCGTCCTCGCCGCCGGCACGCTGATGCGGTTCGTCCTCGCCGAGTCCTTCGGCTTGGGCGTGGACGAGTCGTACGCCGTCGCGGTCGCGCGGCAGTTCTCGCTCTCGTACTTCGACCATCCACCGCTGCATTTCTGGATCGTGGGCGGGATGGCGAAGCTCGCGCACAGCGAGCTGGGTGAGGTCGTGCGGTTGCCGTTCGTCTTCCTGTTCGGCGCCACGACGTGGCTGATGTACCGGCTTGGCGCCCGCCTCTTCGGCGAGGCCGCCGGGGCCATCGCGGCGCTCCTGCTCAACCTCTCGCCCGTGTTCTCGGTGACCACGGGCGGGTGGGTGCTGCCCGACGGTCCGCTGATGGCCACGATGCTCGCCTCGGTCAGTGTCATCGCGCGGATCCTCTTCACGGACGACGTTCGGCATCCCACACGGCTGTGGGCGCTCGCGGGGGCGGCCGCCGGCCTGGCAATGCTCTCCAAGTACCACGGCGTGTTCGTGCTCGGCGGCACGTTCCTCTTCCTGCTGTCCAGCCCGCCACACCGGAAGTGGCTCGCGCATCCCGGCCCGTGGCTCGGTGCGCTGATCGCGTTCGCGATGTTCACGCCCGTGCTGGTCTGGAACAGCCGGCACGGCTGGGTGTCGTTCGTGTTCCAGGGCGGTCGCGCCGCCGGGCTGGGTGGGATCCACGTCGAGGCGCTCCTCGCGAACGTCGCGGGTCAGGCGGCGTGGCTGTTGCCCTGGATATGGGTGCCGCTCCTCGTCGTGCTCTGGCGCGCGTTGCGCGGAGGGCCGCGCGACGGCGTCCAGTGGTTCTTCGCCTGCCTCGCGATCGTCCCGATCGTGGGCTTCACCCTGGTGACCCTGCGCGGGGACGTCGGGCTCCCCCACTGGCAGGCGCCGGGATACCTGATGCTCTTCCCGCTGCTCGGCGCCGCGGTCGCCCGGCGCCTGGAGCGCGGCGACCGCTCGGCGCGACGCTGGCTCGGGGCGAGCGTGTGGGCGTTCCTCGCGGTCGTGACGATCCTCGGAACGCAAACCGCGACGGGGTGGATGGACCGCGTGATCCCCTCCGCGTTCTCCACGGGCGACCCGACCGCCGACGCCGCGGACTGGCGGCTGCTCCGGCCCGCCCTCGAGGCGCGGGGGTACATCCCGATGCGCGGGTTCGTCGCCGCGCCGAGCTGGATCCAGGCGGGGAAGGCGGCGGTCGGCCTCGGGCCCGACGTGAAGGTGCTCTGTCTCTGCGCCGATCCGCACCACTTCCGCTACCTCCAGGACGACAGCACCTACCTCGGGGCGGACGCGATCCTCGTGAAGAAGGTGAGGCCGAACGACGACGTGATCGCGGAGTTCAGCCCGTACTTCGAGTCGGTGACGGCGCTCGACGTGGTCCCCGTGACGCGGCACGGGCAGGTGGCGATGACGGTGGGAGTCTACCGGGCCCGGAAATATCGGAAATTGTTTCCGACTGGGCAGCCTCGCTGAATCGCCGGGCGAAGAGCGAAGGGACCACGCGAAGGGGACGCGAAGAGCGAAGGGACAACGCGAAGCGGCGAAGAGCAGGGCGAAGCGCGCGGCGCGAAGAGGGGCTGGGGGACTGACCTTACCATCTCTCGAGGGTCTTGTTGCCGCCTGTGCGGTGGAGACGAGATAGCAGGCCGATCAGCATGGCCCGCACGCGTGGGAGGCGTGCGAGTCGGTCGGTGACCTGGTCGGAATCGAGCGTCGCGCGCGCCCCGTCGTACCAGGTTGTGGCTTCGCGAACGGAACCCAGCGCGTAGGCGAAATAGCGGATGCGGTCACTGTTGGTCGGCCGACCGTAGGCCTCGGCCATGTTCGCCGCGATCGACCCTACCGACCGAGCCAGCTGCTCCGCGACCGCGCCGAACGGCCGGGCGCGATGGAGGACGATCGCGTCTTCTCGTGCGAGCGAGAAGAGGAACAGCGCCTCCTGATAGCAGTTGAGCCGCCACAGCGCGTCGCTCGTGACGGAGCTGGGCAGTTCCTGAACCCATTTCTCAAAGGCGGAGTCCCTTCGCTCACAGGACATGCAGCGAATTCTGGCTGCTCCAGCGCCGTCATGCGTCACCACTCCAACGCACACCTGACCGTTTCTTCGCGCCGCGCGCTTCGCCCTGCGCTTCGCCCCTTCGCGTTGTCGCTTCGCTCCTCGCCCAACCTGGCGCCTATCGGGGATCCCCCCGAAACCTCCAGAACACCAGCTCCCCCCTCTGCACCGCGAGCAGCCTCCGCTCCGCCGGCGATCTCCCGTCTGCGAACAGCGCCGCCAGGTCCGCGAGGA
>JBGPMB010000227.1:0-3415 GCA_041486775.1 Candidatus Eiseniibacteriota bacterium
ACATTCGATTCGAGCTTCGCAATCCGCTCCACTTGCTTGCGGAATTCGGGCGTCTCTTCGACCACCTCCGCGAGGCCCAAGCCCTTGCGGAGCCGATTGACGATCAATGGCGCCTCGGGTGGGTCTTCTCGTATCTCACCCAGAGTCTCCGGCTGACGGGCAACGCGGACCAGGCGATCCAATGGGGTCAGCGCGCCGCCGACATCGCCGAACAGCGGCAAGATTTCGCGCTCCAGGTCGCGACGGAGTTCCACCTGGGGTCGGCCTACGAGGACCTCGGGGACTACCGGCGGGCGAGCGCAACACTCCGGAAGGTCGTGGAGCGGCTGCACGGAGACCGCCTCTATGAGCGCTTCGGCCTCTCCGGTCTTCCTTCACTGGTGGCCCGCGCCCACCTTGTCTGTTGTCTCGCCGAGCTGGGCGCCTTCACGGAGGCATTCGACCGCGGCCAGGAGGGGATCCGAATAGCCGAGGAGGTTTATGACCCCCACGGCCTCGTCAACGCGCAGTTCGGCGTCGCCATGGTTTTCATCCTCAAAGGGGAATTTTCACAGGCGGTCCCTCTGCTCGAGCGCGGCCTTGGCCTCTGCCGGTCGTCGAATCTCCTGCTCATGTTTCCCCGCGTCGCGGCGGCGCTGGGCTTTGTCTACGCTCAGTCGGGGCGGCTGGCCGAGGCCGTTCCTCTTCTCGAGCAGGCGGTGGAGCAGGCGACCTCACTGAGACTGACGAACATGCATTCGACCTTCCTGGCTTGGCTGGGCGAGACCTGCCTGATGAGCGGACGGATGGACGACGCAACCCGGCTCACCGAGCGTGCGGTCGAGTGCTCCCGGGACCAGAAGGAACGCGGGCACGAGGCCCACGCGCTTCGCCTCCTCGGCGATCTGGCAGCCCGGGGAGAGCCGCCGGATGTCGCGAGGAGCGAAGACTGCTATCGTTGGGCCCTCGCGCTCGCTGACGAGCTGGGAATGCGCCCCCTTCTCGGGCGCTGTCACCTGGCCCTGGGCGGGCTGCACAGGCGAGCCGGGCGGCGCCCGAGCGCCGAGGAGCATCTCGCGCTCGCCCTCGGCCTGTTCCGCGAGATGGACATGCGGGTCTGGCTGGAACAGGCCGAGGGCGAGCGGCGGCAACTTCCCTAGGAGCTACGCCTCCGGCCGGTCGATCCTGACTTCCTTGATGTCGAGGCCATGGCGCTTGGCCAGGCGCCGAAGCTCCAGCTGAAGCGCCTCGGCCGCGTGGCGGTCCATCCTGCCGCTGATCTCCACGCGAGGGATCCGCTCGCCCGAGGGCTTTCCCACCTACTTACTCCACCGCCTCGCTTTCTTGTTCAAATCCTTTTTCCTCCTGGTGATGGCGCCCTGACTCAGGTGAATCTCCTTCGACACGACACGCGCCCCAAATCTCTTCGCGAGCTTCCTCACCTCCTTCATGTACTTCCGGTACGCTGCCAACTTGCGCTTCACGTCCTTGTGGAGCTTGCTGCCAGGAAGCTGGATCACGACCTTGTGCAGCTCATTCGCCAGCGGCGGGGAACTTGCCATCTCGTCTCCTCCTTTGGGGTGACCAGCTCTTCCGGCCCGACGCGCGGGTCTATCCGCGCGCTTCCTCGATCCCGTCGAAGAAGTCGTCGGCGTGAAAGACGCCGGGGGCCGTGTCCACGTCCCGAAGCACGTAGAAGTCTTCGGCGACGTCGTACTCTTCCCGGAGATCCACTCGCTCGCCCAGGGCCAGGCGGACGAACGTCGCGGCCATGTTGTGCTTTCCAGTCAGGTCATAGATCGTCGTCGCCGACGAGAAGCGGCCGGCATTGATGTCCGTGAGGCAGGGGACGCCGTTGATATCCTCCTTCAGATCGATGCTGAAGACGCCGGAGGCCTCCGGATCCACCGCCCGTACGGCCCGCGCGCAGACCTCGACAACGCGCGGCTCCCGAACGGTCTTCGCCAGCGTGGCGACCGAGGAGACCTGGCCGAGATGCCCTCCCATCCCGAGATACGACACGCGCTCGTACGTCTTGACGAGGATGAGCTCTCCCTTCTTCCAGATGCTCTGGCAGCCGAAGTCCCGCCCCGGAAGATACTCGGAGAGCGTGAAGGACGACGCCGGGATGCCGCGCATCACCTGCCACTGCGTGATCCACGCCCGGGCCTGCTCGGGCGTGTCGACCGGCATCGCGCCCATGGCGCCGCTTCCGGTGCGCATGCGGCACCAGAGGCGGGAGCGAGGCGCCAGGCGGCGAAAGGCGGCGCGGATCCCTTTCACATCGGTCACCGGCTGGGTCGCGGGAACCGGGACGCCCCGCTTCAGCAGCAGGCGCCCCAGCTCGTACTTGTCCTGGCACAGCTCGATCGTCCCGTGTCGCGGGAGAAACAGACGGCAGGGAATCCGGTGCCGAAGTCGGGACATCGCCCGGACATCCGCGTCGCTCGTGGGAATCAGCAGGTCGGTCTTCTCGGCCTTGACGATCCGTCGGATGGCCTCCGCATACGCCGGGTGAGAGGACGGCGGGGTCAGGTAGCGCCGCTCGGCTTCGGATCGCTTCAAGACAAACCGGTCGGAGTGACAGCCGGCGACCCAGACGGGCGCACCGTCCGCCCGCAGGCTCCGGATCAGGTTGTTGCTCGCGGGCGACCCGGCACCCGAGACCAGCAGTCGGTCCAAGACGTTCTCCCCTGCTCCCGGCGGTATCGCGCGACCAGTAAGCACCACGCGGTCAGCCGAAGTAAAGCGGATTCTTCGCTGGCCGCGTCGCCCGCGCCGGCGTCCTCCCGTCTACACGCGGTCGAAGCGGAGGTGGTAGGCGCGCTCGAGGGACAGGGTCAAGCCGTCCACGGCGCCTGCAGGATTGCGCGTGAACATGTACGTCGCCGTGTCGTCGGTGAAGGCGTCCTTGTGGGCCGGCGACGCCGTGGTCGGCGGCCACTTCGGGTGCCCTACGCGGAGGGCATCCCCGGTCATCTCGAATGTCAGCGTCGCGTCGAGCTCGAGGCTCCGGTACGTTCCCGCGTATGCCGCCAGCTTGGCCGAGCCCGGGACCCACGAAGCCACCCGCTCGAATCTCTGGACGACGCCGAATTCGTCGCGGATCGACATGGTCGTCCCGTCGAACGCCACCTCAGTCACCTCGTCGGGTCCCAGGAACTTCCTGGCGCCAAGCGGATCCAGGGACACGTCGAGCGCCGGGCCGGTTCGAAGGACACCCTCCGAAAGCCCGACCCACCAGGCGATGCCGCTCAGAGCGTGCCGGTAGAGGCCTTGCTCCCGGAGCAGCTCGGCCTCCGGCGGGTTTCGCCTCGTCGGCGGCGGGTCGGTGAAGCGATCAGCGAGCCGGACCTCGGCGATACGCCGCGCCATCAGCGCCGGCCTCAGCGTTGACAGGTTGCCGAGGATCGCCACGGCGAATCGTTCGTCCGGG
>JBGPMB010000228.1:0-3359 GCA_041486775.1 Candidatus Eiseniibacteriota bacterium
AAGAGGGTCGCGCGGAGCGCGCCGCCCACCCGCACGGGGCGGCGGTTCAGCCTGGGGAGGCCCCGCTCGTCGCGGTCGAGGAAGAAGGCCGAGCCTTTCTCCTCGAGCGCCACGACCGCGCGGAGCGCGCGCTCGGTCTCGAGCCATGCCATCGAGCGGGCGCGGACCTCCTCGAGCGCCTCGATCCCTTCCGGTCGCAACACCGCTTCCCCCTCGCCCGCGGCGGCGTCCGCCAGGTCCTCGAGCGAGCGGGAGAGGGAGCCCAGCGAGGCGAGGAGCGAGTCGAGGGCCGCGGGGCTGACCCGCGCCAAGTCCATCTCGCGCGTGATCCGCGCCGACGCCGCTCCGTCGGGAAGCAGCCGGCCCAAGTCGCGCGCGAGTGCTAAGGCGTTCGCGATCACGGGCGCGATCGATTCCTCCGCGGCCCGCAGACGCTCCGCCACCGCTCCCCCGCGGCCGCGCCGGATCGAGCGCTTCACGATGCGGAGAACCCCCGTGCGGGCGTCGGTACGCCCCGCGAGCCTCAGGAAATCATGGTAGCCGAGCGTGACGCCCAGCTGCTCGCGGGCCACTCGCTCCACGTGGTGCGCTTCGTCCAGCACGAGCGCTCCGGCCTCGGCCAAGAGCGTGGCGCGAAATCCCGGATCGGAGAGGAGAAGCGCGTGGTTCACGAGCACGAGGTCCGCGCGGAGCGCCTCGCGCCGCGCGCGTTTCGCGAAGCAGCCGGTCGCGGCCTCGCAGGAGGACCCGGAGCAGACGAGAGGGTCCGACGCGATCTCCTGGAGGAACGCGGCCGGAAGATCCATCCCGAGCGCGATCAGCTCGGATAGCTCCCCGGTTACGGTCTGCTCCACCCACGCGCGGACTTTCTCGAGAACCGCCTCGTCGAGTCCCTGCCCCGCGAAAAGCGCGCGCTGGTTGAGGCGCGCCTCGGCTCGTCTGCGGCACAAATAATTCTGGCGTCCCTTGAGCGCGACCACGCGTAAGGCAGCGCCGATGGCTCGGCAGGCGAGCGGCACGTCGCGGCGCAGGAGCTGGTCTTGGAGCGCCTTGGTGCAGGTGCTGACGACGACAGGACCGGATCCACGGACGCGGCGAAGGAGCGCGGGTAGGAGGTACGCCAGCGATTTCCCGATTCCGGTAGGCGCCTCGACCACGAGCGCGCCGCCCTCGTGGAGCGTCTCGGACCACAAACGAGCCATTTCGCGCTGTCCGGGACGGTCCTCCCAGCCGCGCTCGCGGTGACTCAGCCGCTCCAGGGCCGAGTCCAGCAAGTCATTGGAATGTCGTTCGGTAGTCGCCATGGGGATCGGACCCGGGTTCGATCCCAAGCTACGGGACTTGGAGGGATAAGTCAACGCGAGGCGGGGAGGACTCCGGCTGTCTTCAGCGCCGCCTTGAGTCGCGCCTCGTCCCACACGTCGACCCCGAGCTCAAGAGCCTTGTCGAGCTTCGATCCGGGATCCGTGCCGGCGATGACCGCATCGGTCTTGGAGCTCACCGAGGACGTCACTTTGCCCCCCGCCTCCTGGACGAGGCGACCCGCCTCCTCGCGAGTGAAATCCTCCAGCGTACCGGTCAGCACGAAGGTCTTCCCCGCGAAGGGCCCCGTGGTCGCGACGCGGCGCGGGGAACGGGACGGAGGTTTCACACCCGCCTGCCGCAGCCTCTCGATGAACTTCCTGCCGGCCTTCGACGAGAAAAACCCGGCGACGCTGGACGCGATCTCGGGCCCGATGGTCTCGATCTCGAGAAGGGCCTCCTCGTCCGCCTCCTCCAGCGCCGCGAGGGAGCCGAAGTGCTCCGCCAGGACCTGCGCGATACGCGCGCCCACGTGGCGGATGCCGATCGCGTGGAGCAGGCGGTCGAGCGGTGCCAACTTGCTCTTCTCGATTCCGGCGAGGAGATTCGCGGCTGACTTCTCCCCCATGCCCTCGAGCTCGACTACGTCTTCGGCGCGGAGGTGGTAGAGATCGGCGGGGTCCTTCACCAGCTCGGCGTCCACCAGCCAATCCACCGTCTTCCATCCGAGCCCCTCGATGTCGAGCGCGCCCCGGCTCGCGTAGTGGACGAGCCGCCGCCGCACCTGAGCGGGGCAGAAGAGGTTCTCGCAACGGACGGCGGCTTCTTCCGGGTCGCGGACGAGCGGGCTGCCGCATTCCGGGCACCGGGTGGCCATCACCCACTTCGGGCCGCGGCGCTTGGCCGTCGCCACCACGCGGAGAACCTTGGGGATGACCTCCCCGCCCTTCTCGATGGCGACGCGGTCGCCGACCCGGAAATCCTTCCGCTCGATCTCGTCCTGGTTGTGGAGCGTGGCCCGCGACACGACCGTGCCGAGAAGCGTGACGGGTTCCAGGATCGCGACGGGGGTCACGACGCCGGTTCGTCCCACTTGCAACACGATGTCGCGGAGCGTCGTCTCGACCTCGTGGGCGCCGAACTTGTAGGCAATCCCCCAACGCGGACTCTTCGAGGTGAATCCGAGAGCCTGCTGCTCGCGGAGGGAGTTCACCTTGATCACCAGGCCATCGGTCCCATAGGGAAGCTTCTCCCGCTTCGTCTCCCACCGCTCGCACTCGCGGCGCAATGCGGCAAACCCTCGCGCGACCGCGTTGTCCGGATTCACGCGGAGCCCGAGATCCTGGACGTGGGCGAGCGCCTCCATCTGGGTCTTGAGCCCGTGCGATTCGGGGCGCACGACGGAGAAGATGAACACGTGAAGCGGGCGCTTGGCGACTTCCGACGTGTCGAGCGTCTTCAAGCTTCCGGTCGTGGCGTTCCGCGGATTCATGAACGCGCTCAGCCCCGCGGCCACCCGGCGCTCGTTCAGCTTCTCGAAACCGCGCGTATCCATGTAGACCTCGCCCCGGACTTCGAGCTCGGCCGGCGGCTTCGATCCCAGGAGCCGGAGCGGGATGGAGCGCAGGGTCCGGAGATTCCCCGTGATGTCGTCTCCCTCGGTCCCGTCGCCACGCGTGAGCCCCAGGACGAACCGTCCGCCCCGATACCGGAGCGCGACCGCGACACCGTCCACCTTGGGCTCGATGTCGTACTCCACGTCTTCCTTCTCGAGAAGCCGCCGCACCCGGGCGTCGAATTCCTCCAGCTCCTCGAGGGAGTAGGTGTTGTCGAGGCTCAGCATCGGGACGGAGTGCCGGACGGTCTTGAATCCGGGAAGAAGCCCGCGGGAGACGCGCTGCGTCGGAGAGTCGGCGTCTTGGTATTCGGGGTGCGCGGACTCCAGCTCCTCGAGCTCGCGCATCAGGCGATCGTACTCGCGGTCGGAAATCTCGGGCTCGCCCGCGACGTGGTAGAGATGGTCGTGGCGCTCGATCTGCCGGCGAAGGCTTTCGATT
>JBGPMB010000229.1:0-3297 GCA_041486775.1 Candidatus Eiseniibacteriota bacterium
CGTACTCCACGTCTTCCTTCTCGAGAAGCCGCCGCACCCGGGCGTCGAATTCCTCCAGCTCCTCGAGGGAGTAGGTGTTGTCGAGGCTCAGCATCGGGACGGAGTGCCGGAGGGTCTTGAATCCGGGAAGAAGCCCGCGGGAGACGCGCTGCGTCGGAGAGTCGGCGTCCTTGTATTCGGGGTGCGCCAACTCCAGCTCCTCGAGCTCGCGCATCAGGCGATCGTACTCGCGGTCGGAAATCTCGGGCTCGCCCGCGACGTGGTAGAGATGGTCGTGGCGCTCGATCTGCCGGCGAAGGCTTTCGATTTTACGGGCTGCGCTCTGGCTCACCAGTCGGTCGTGTAGCGAAGATGGAGTTTGCTCTCCCGAAAGGGCGTCCCCGGAGCGAGACCCAGCTCGATCCCCACGGTGCCCGCCCCGACGGGGCTTCTGAGGCCCGCACCGTATCCGAAGTCCCAGCCCGTGCTCAACTCCGTTCGAGCGAGCGAGGTCCCCAGGTCCCCGATCCCCCGCGCGCTTCCGGCTTCCACCGGCACCGAGAGCGCATGCCGCGCCCCGTCCAGGAACAGGAACACGCGTCCGCCTCTCGGGCCCGTCAGCCATCGGTGCTCGAGGGTCATCGCGAGGATCCGGTCTCCCGCGAACTCCCGGTCGCGGTGTCCGCGTAATCCCTCCGACCCTCCCAGAAACCTGAGCTCCTCGGCGGGCAGCGCCTCGCCGCCCAGACTCACCTGCTCGGCGCGCACCGCCGCGTAGAGGGCGCGGTTTCTCCCGGTCGCATGCGCCGCCTCCCACGCCGCCGCCCCGCGGAGGAGCCCGCGCGTGGCGCGCGGGTAGCCCGGGTACGACTCGCTGCGCCGCCCTCCCTCGCCCGTCAGCGTGATCGACATCCCGCGCACGGGATTCTCGAGAGGGAGGAGCGCGCTCCAGGCGAGCCGCCCTTCCAGGGACCAGGTCGAGCTGGTGCCGCGTCCCGCGCCGGTGTAGGCGCTGCCGCTGTGCCGCACCGTCGCCCCCGCGCGGGCGTTCCGGAGCGGGCGCCCGGACAGGCCGAGCGACCATTGGGTCTGGGTGTAGAGCGAGTCGGCGACCTGGGCCTGCAACGCGATCTGACCGTCGAGCGACGTGCCGAAGAGCGAGGGCTCGCGGTAATGCGCGGTGTATTCGGACCGGCCTTCCCCGTATCCCGCCCAGCGCGCGCCCGCGGCGCGGCCGCTCCCGCCGATGTTCCCCAGCGCGAGATCGAAGAGTCCGGTGACGCCGCCTGCCTGCTGGATGCCGAGCGCGCCTTCGAAGTGGCTCGAGCGGCTCTCCACCACAGGCGCGATCACACGGGCGCGGCCGGGATCCGATCCCGGAGCCACCTCGATCTCCCCGACCGACGCGAAGAGCTCGCTCGCCAGGAGACGCTCCCGCGCGTCCTCCAGCGCTACGGGCGTGATCACGCGCCCCTTCGTCAGTCCCGCGATGGATCCCACCACCGAGGGACGCATGGAGGAGCCCCCCACGTCCACGCTGTCCACCGTGACGGGCGGGCCGGGATGGAGGAAGACGTAGACGCGCGCGGTCGCCGAATCCGCGAGCACGACCGAGTCGACCGTGGCCTCCGCGCCGAAACGCCCCTTCGCCTGCGCCTCCGAGCGCAGCGCTTCGAGACCATCCAGGATCGAGCGTGGATCGGTGCGGCCGCCGTTGACGCGGAGGAAGACGCGCGCGCCGTCCGGCACCAGATCCTCTCCGCCGCGCACGACCGGGACGAGCCGCGTGGGCGACCCGGCGCGCTCGACCGAGATCCGTGCCACGCTCACGCTATCCCCCTCCGGAGCAGGCAAGAGGGTGAGCCGCACCGCGGCGCCGATCCTCCCCTGCATGAGGAGGCGGTCGCGGGCGCGCGCCGCCAACGTCTGGAGTTGAGCGCGCGTCCAGGACGACGTGGAGTCGGATACGAGCGAATCCGCCCCGGCGGCAACCTCCAGCCGATAGCGCTCGGCCGCGCGAGCTTGGGGAGCGGTGGACGAGAGGAGCAGCAGGGCGAGGAAAACGGGCGCGCGCCGCATCAGAAGTAGCTCTTCAATTCGAAGCGGCCGTTGTAGACGCTGCCGCGCCCCGACGCCACCTGGCCGTTCCAGGAGAACCCTACCGAGACTTGATCGCGGAGCCGGTAGTCGCCGAGGAAGTCGTAGTCGAGATGATTTCCGAGAAGGGGCGGGCTGAAATAAAGCCCCGGCTGGTAGAGCCCGCTCTGCCTCGTGCGCGCCCAGAGCGCGCGCCCGTCGACGCGGAGCTTGCCCGAAGAGGCGCATCGGGCCGACGGCCCGGCCGCCACGACTTCTTGTAATCCTCCGCGCGTGACGTCCCGGTCCTGCCGGCCGCGTCCGATGAGGGAGAGCGACCAGGTGGGGCCGAGCGCGCGCGAAAGCTCGAGATCGAGCCCGCGGCCGCGGATCCGCGATCCGAACCTGTCTCCGGTATCGCTCCGGAGCGCCGTCTCGGTCGAGCCGTCGGTGGTGGCCGATGTGGTGAGACGGAGGCGGCCCCAGAGGGGGTTGCGCACGCGGAACGTCGCGTCCGCGCCGTCCCGCACCACCCGCAGATTCTCGAACTCGCCGGTCCGGTCGCGCCGCACGCCCCCCTCGGCGCGCAGATCGAAGCGCCCGCCCGGAGGCGCGTATTCCACCGTCTGCCGCGCGTTCACGTTGCCGCGGATCGTGGCGGAGGGATCCAGATAGTCCCGCGGGTCGAACGCGTGGCGGGGATCCCCGAGAGGGAGCGAGGAGAGCGTCTCGAGGCGAAGGAACGTGCTCGCGCCCCACGCGCGGAAGAACGAGGGCGCGCTCCCCGCCGCGGCCGCGCGTCCGGGATAGGCGTCGAGCCGCAATTGCAGATTCGCGTGGGTTCGGGGCTTGGGGAGGCCCGTCTCGGTCACGACCTGATAGCTTCCCCGGAAGAGCGGGTTTCCGAACGCGTCGTAGGAGCCGGTCCCCGGATCCACCAGAACCACGCGCCGGATCACCTGCGGTTCGCGGAGCTGTGTCGCGTCGTAGCGAAGCTCCGACGTGAACGCGGAGCCGGGCGCGCCCGCCAGGACCGCCAGCTGTGCCAAGTCGCTGGCGGTCGTGGACGTGGGATCGGCCACCCGTCGCCGCGTCCACCCCATCTCCACCGAAAGCGCGGCACGCGCGTGCGCCGAGAGCCCGGCCTCCCAGGTCGCGGCGCGCGTGGGGACCAGCGCCACGGCCGGATCGCCGCGCCGGTCCACGCGCTCGCCATAGGTGGCGCGCAGGTTCACGCGCGAG
>JBGPMB010000230.1:0-3256 GCA_041486775.1 Candidatus Eiseniibacteriota bacterium
AGCCCCAGCGTCGAGTACCTCGAGCGCGCCTACGATGACGCCAAGTACGGAGAGTTCTCGCGGCATCCGTACATGGACATCGTGCTGCCCTCGATGATCGATCCGGAGATGGCTCCGCCCGGGAAGCACGTGATGAGCATCTTCGTCCAGTACGCGCCGTACCAACTGAACGGAGGCTGGACCGACGCCCGCCGCGAGGCGTTCGGGGACGCGGTGGTGAAGACGCTCGCGCGCTACGCGCCGAACATCGAGTCGCTGATCCTCCACCGGCAGGTGCTGACCCCGGACGACATCGAGCGGATCACCGGCCTCTCCGAGGGGAACATCTTCCAGGGCGAGCTGGCGCTGCAGCAGCTCTTCTTCCTGCGTCCCGTGCCCGAGTGGGCCAAGTACCGCACGCCGATCCACGGCTACTGGCAGTGCGGCGCGGGGACGCATCCCGGCGGCGGCATCATGGGCGCGTCGGGAAGGCTGGCCGCGCTCGAGATCTTGAAGGCGGCGTGAGCGCGACCCCCTACGATGTCATCGTCATCGGCGCGGGCGCGAACGGCCTGGTGGCCGCCGCGGGCCTCGGCCGCGCGGGGCTGCGGGTTCTCCTCCTCGAGCGCGACGAGTCACTCGGAGGGCAGGGCCGCCTCGTGGAGTTCGCGCCCGGATTCCGCGCGGCTCCGCTGGGGCTCGATCCGGGCTGGCTGCCGGAGCCTATCGCCTCGGCACTCGGGATCGGGAATCTGCCGCGCTCGACTGTGGACGCCGGCATCGCGGTGGCGGTGGAGCCCGGCAAGTTCTTGGCGCTCTCGCGCGACGCGGGCCGCGCGGCCGAGGCGATCGCGGCGCATTCGCGCGCGGACGCCGCGAAGTGGCCCGAGTTCACCGCTCGGATGCGGAAGCTCGCCGGCTTTCTCGAGGCCCTCTACCAGACGCCCGCGCCCGACATCAGCGCTTCGTCGCTGAGCGAGCTCTGGCCGCTCCTTGGGCTCGGAAAGAAATTCCGCGCGCTGGGACGGCGCGACATGGTGGAGTTCCTGCGCACGCTGCCGCTCTCCGTCTGGGAGCTGCTCGACGACTGGTTCGAGAGCGCGCCGCTCAAGGCCGCGGTGGCGACCGGAGGAATCCAGGATCACCAGCAAGGACCGCGCTCCGGTGGGACCGGGTTCGTGCTCCTCCATTACCTGGTCGGGGCGTCACAGGGTGCGGTGCGCGGCCGCACACCGTGGCGGGACGGTCCCGAAGCCTTCACCCTCGCGGCGCAGCGCGCGGCGGAGCGATTCCGGGTCACCATCCGGCGCGGCGCCGCGGTGCAGCGGATCCAGGTCCAGGACGACGCGGTCACCGGCGTCGTGTTGCAGGGCGGCGAGGAGATCGCGGCGCGCACCGTGCTCTCGACCGCGAACCCGGCGCGCACGCTACTCGAGTGGGTGGATCCGATTTGGCTCGACCCCGAGTTTCTTCGCGAGGTCGGAAACATCCGCCACCGCGGCTGCACCGCGCTCGTGGCCTACGCCCTGGAGCGGCTCCCCGATGTTCCGGGGCTTCCCAACCCCGAAGCGATGGCCGGGATGATCTCGCTCACGCCCACTATCCCCGCGCTCGAGAAGGCCGCCGACGCGGCGAAATACGGAACCGTCTCGGAACGTCCGCACGTGGAATTCACCGTGCCCACGCTGGTGACGCCGGATCTCGCGACCGGGGGCCGGCACGTCTTGGTGGCGCGCGTCCAGTACGCGCCCTACCGGCTGCGCGACGGCGCGACCTGGGACGCCGGGCGACGCGACGCGCTCGCGAAGACGGTCACCACCGCGATCGAGGCGGTCTCACCGTGCTTCTCGTCCCGCATCCTCCATCAGGCGGCGTGGTCCCCACGCGATCTGGAGGAGCAGTTCGGGCTCCGCGAAGGGGCGGCCTCGAACGGCGAGCTGGGGCTGGATCAGATCCTCTTCATGCGCCCCGTGGCCGGATGGGGGGGCCACACCACGCCGATTCCGGGCCTATACTTGGGCGGCGCCGGCAATCATCCCGGGCCCGGAGTGCTCGGCGGAGCCGGATGGCTGGCCGCGGGGCGGATTCTCGGCGACCGCCGGCGCAAGTAGCGAACGACCGCCATGACCACCTTTCATCGCACCACGACCAGCTACCAGCCGGGAGCCCGGACGATGCCGCGCGAGCGGTACACCTCGGAGACGATCCTGGCCGAGGAGCGCGAGCGCATCTTCGCGCGCGGGTGGAACTGCGTGGGCCGCGCGTCGAGCATCGTGAACCCGGGCGATTTCATCGTTCGCGAGATCGCAGGCGAATCGATCATCGTCCTCCGCGACCGCGCCGGGAAGCTCCACGCCTTCTTCAACGTCTGCCGCCATCGCGGCACCCGGCTCTGCCGCGAGGAATCCGGGCACTTCGGCGAGACCATCCAGTGCAGCTACCACGCGTGGACCTACTCCATCGACGGCCGGCTCGTCGGCGCGCCTTCGATGCAGGAGGTTCCGGGCTTCGATAAGGCGGACTTTCCGCTCCACGCCGCGGGGCTCGCCGAGTGGGAAGGGTTTCTGTTCGTGAACGTGGGGGAGAACCCGCCTCCGTTCGAATCCGCGTGGCGTCCGGTACTGGATCGGTTTGCGCGCTACGACCTTCCGGGCCTGGCGGTTGGGCATCGGGTGGTCTACGACGTGCACGCGAACTGGAAGCTGGTGTTCCAGAATTACTCCGAGTGTCTGCACTGTCCCACAATCCATCCCAAGCTCGCGTCGGTTCTCCCATACCAGAGCGGCGCGAACGATCTGACCGAGGGGCCGTTTCTCGGCGGCTACATGGAGATCAAGGCACCCAACGAGAGCGCGACCATGAGCGGACGGGCGTGCGGGCGGGTGGTGAGCGGGAATCTCCCCGAGGAGGACCGGCATCGCGGGTTCTACTACACGTTGATGCCCAACTTGCTGCTGAGCCTTCACCCCGACTACGTGAACTATTACTTGCTGACCCCGGTCGCCGTGGACCGGACCCTCGTCGAATCCGAGTGGCTCTTCCATCCCGGCACGCTCGCCGACCCCAAGAACAACATCCAGGACGGGATCGAATTCTGGGACCTCACCAATCGGCAGGATTGGGACATCGTGGCGCAGAGCCAGCTCGGGATTCGGTCGCGCCGCTACGCGCCCGGGCCGTATTCGCCGCGGGAGAGCGTGCCGGCTGCCTGGGATCGCGAGTATCTGAGGATGATGGCGGGGGAGTGAGGCGGGTATCGACCCTTTGATGGCGCCAC
>JBGPMB010000231.1:0-3222 GCA_041486775.1 Candidatus Eiseniibacteriota bacterium
GATCGTCCCGGCGACCTGCGTTCCGGCGGACCCGTTCGCGATCGCCCCGCTTCCCTCATCGAGGCTCCATCGGCCGGCGAGCCCCGAGGTAGCCGCCGCGAGCTGCGTGTTCGCGGTGGCCCGGATTTCCGCCTGAGTGCGGGCGACGTTCCAGACGCGCACTTCGTCGAACGCGCCGTCGAAGGAGCCGGCGGCGGCGCCCGCGGAGGTGAGTGCGGTCCCGAGTGCGACCGACACCGAACACGCGGCGGCGACGGGCCGATTCACGGCCAGAGAGGCGTCCAGGTTGCCGTCCAGGTAGAGATTCCAGTTTGCCCCGTCGTACGTCGCCGCGACGTGATGCCACGTTCCCGTTCCGGCAGGAATCGGCGTCACGCCGGCGATCGGGTGATTCAGGCTCGGCGAGGCTCCGCCCGCGCCCTCCTCGAAATCGGCGCAGAGCACGCCGTCCGACGCGCGGATGCCGAATAGGTAGTTGATGTCCTGGAACGCGTTCTCCGCCTCGGCACGGCCTTTGGCGACGAGTGGAATCGCGTCGGGGATGCCTCCGGTGCCGGTGTTCGTGCCGGACCCGGCGCCGTCCCGCCGCAGCCACATCTCGATCGTGAACGCCGTAAGCCTGAGCGCCGCGGGGTTGCCGAACTTCGTATATGCACCTCCCGTCA
Source organism: Candidatus Eiseniibacteriota bacterium (assembly GCA_041486775.1). Lineage (GTDB taxonomy): Bacteria > Eisenbacteria > RBG-16-71-46 > SZUA-252 > SZUA-252 > WS-7. Next base: position 666 of record JBGPMB010000231.1, read on the forward strand.
AGTCCAGCGCCCTCGCCGTCGCGACAGGCGTCGTCGCGCAAGCGGGGCCGGCATAGCCGGAAGCTCCGTCGGCATTCACGGCCCGCACTCGGTAGCAGTACTCGGTGCCCGGGTCCCGATTGAGATCGTCGTACGAGTTCGTGTTCGCGGGAAGCGTGGCCAGCAGCGAGAACGGCCCGCCGCTTCCCGTGGTGGACCGCTCCAGCTCGAACGAGGTCTCATCGAGCGAATTGTCGGTCCACGAGAGGTGAATCTGGCCGGATGTCGGCGCCGAGACCGTGAGGCCGCTGGGTGCCGCCGGTGGTGTCGGGGCCGCGGTCGTGGCGCAGGCCGGGCCGGCGAATCCCGAGGGCCCGACTCCGTTCACCGCACGCACGCGGTAGCAGTACTCGGTGCCACTCGTTAGCCCCGTGTTGGAATAGGTCGTGCTGTTCGCGGGGAGGGTGGCCAGGAGGGTGTACGTTCCGGCGATTCCGGTGGTCGAGCGCTCGACCTCGTAGCTTCCCTCGTTGTTCGCGTTGTCGGTCCAGGCGAGGTCGATGCGCGAGGTGGAGGCAGCGGTCGCCGTGAGTCCGGTGGGATCCGCGGGGATCGCGGGCGGTGCCGCATCGAACGGCGAGCCTGCGGCCCAGGACCAGTTCGAGCCTGTGATCGTGCCGTTGACCACGGCTCCGGCCGAGCTCGCGATGGTGTTCAGGCCATTCTCGTTGAGTCCCCATCGCGCGGCGAGCCCTGTCGCCGGCCCCGTCAGCTCGGAGTTCATCGCGGATACGATTTCGCTCTGGCTGCGCGCCACAGTCCAGATTCGCGCCTCATCCAGAGCCCCGCTCAGGAAGCCGTCCGCGACGCCGGTGGAGTTGAGGGCTGTGCCAAGCCCTGCGTGCTGGATGCTGTCGAACCTCGGCGTCGCTGACGTCGCGATCGAGCCCTCGAGCACTCCGTTCAGATACAGATTGAAGGTGCTCCCGTCGAAGGTCGCCGCGGCGTGGTACCAGACTCCGTTCGACAGGGCCGTGCTCCCGGTAACCGGGTGATTCGCTCCCGTCGCGAAGTCCTCGAAGTCGGCCACGACCTTCGCCGTGGTCGAGTCGATCCCCAGGAAATAGTTCATGTCCACGTTCGAACCGTCCGACTCGCCGCGGCCCTTCGTCACAAGCGGAATGGCCCTGGTAAGGCCGCCCCCGCCGGTCGTCGTCGCCAGCCCGGCCCCATCCCTGCGGAACCAGGTCTCGATGGTGAACACAGACGCGCCGAGCGGGGCTGCGTTCCCGAACGTCACGTAAGCGTTCGTGCCGCCCAGGCGAAGCCCCGTGGCCGTCGCCAGGGGAAGCGTCGAGTCGGTCGTCCAGAGGGGTCCGTTGGTCAGTGTTCCGTTCACGCCGTTCGCCACCGAATTACCCGCCGACGTGCCCGAGCCTTCATTGAGGCCCCAACGTCCCAGGAGCCCGGTTCCCTGCAGGACTTCCAGATTCATGTTGTCGAGGATCTGCTGATCCGTGCGCGCGAGGCCCCAGATCCGCGCTTCCTCCAGGATCCCCTGAAAGTTGCCGGCCGCCGCGCCGGTCGAGGTCAGCGCCGTGGCGAGCCCCGCGTGCTGGACGCTGTCCCACCGCGGGATTCGCTTCGGGCCGACCACCTTCGTGGAATCCAGGACTCCGTCCACGTAGATCCGCATGGTGCCTGTCGTGCTGCCGTCGAATGTGACCGCGGCGTGGTGCCACAGCGTGTCCGTGACGGCGGTCCGGCTGAACATCGGGTGGTTCAAGCCCGGGCTCGTCTGCGCCGCGCCTTCTTCGTAGTCCACCGCCAGCCGTCCTCCGGTATCGAGACCGACGAAAAAATTACAGTCGAGGTTCGAGTTGTCCGCTTCGCCGCGGCCCTTGGTGACGAGCGGAGCGGCGTTCAATCCTCCGGTGCCCGTGCTGGCCGTGATGCCCACGGTGGCGAGCGACGTGCGCTTGAACCGGACCTCGACCGTGAAGGTGGAGCAACCGAGGCTCGGAGAGGCGCCGAACGTCACGTACCGCGGGGTAGCGGACGACTCGAACCGGAGCGCCCGCTGGGTCTGCGCCTGCGCGCTTGCCGGAAGCGTCAGCGCGAGAAGAATCACGAAGGCGGTACCGAGGAACGACGGCAGGCTCGCGGCGGAACCGCGAGCCACGCCGGGGGACGCGTACATTAGAGGCCTCCTGTAACGAACTGCCGCTTGGGCGGCGCGGGAATCACGGACCGGCGGATGGAAACGGAATGACTTCGATGAGGGCTCCCAGAGATACGCGCGCGGCATGAACTGTCCTGTTCTGGGGAGCAAGACTGTGTGGATTAGGGTGGGATGCTACCCGAGGAGGGAAATCTCGGACAGCGGTCCAGAGGTACTAGCCTAACGTATCCTTTAGTGGGGCTGGAGCGTCGGCCCCTCGTCGAGGCTCACTCGGTGGGTCTCCGGCGCGAACCAGGTCGCCACCAGCGTGATCGCACAGCAGACGACCAGGTAACCCGCCACCGCATGGGAGCCGTAGCGGACCAAGAGCAGGGTCGCGATGAAGGGCGCCAGCCC
>JBGPMB010000232.1:0-3207 GCA_041486775.1 Candidatus Eiseniibacteriota bacterium
CCCAAGAGGGGCAAATCCAATCCCATAAGCCATCAAACACGCCATCAGTGAAGGGTATCGCCTCTGTAAGTTGGCGCGCCTGGAGGGAATCGAACCCCCGACCGACGGATTAGAAATCCGTTGCTCTATCCAACTGAGCTACAGGCGCTCATGGTCGGGTAACAACTTGGGGCTTCACCTCCTAGAGCGTACGCCGCATACTCTAGCCGATCCACGCCGCTTCGACCAGATCCTTCCCAGGCCACGCGGCCAATCCATCGATTGAAGAAGAAAGGGCGCGCTTGGCGTCTGATTCGACATCCCGAGCCCAATCAAGGCACGCCAGGCATCAGGCCGGGATGAAGCGCGGCCGCCACGGCGCCACGGCCGCGGCGCCTGCCCGGCGCGGCTCGGGCCTCCACGCCTCGCCCGTCTCGGTCATCACGCTCGGGCTCCTCTTTCTCGTTCCCGTCTTCTTCACTCCGGGTCAGCTCCTCGAGGAGTTCGAGTTCACGAAAGTGTCGCTGCTCGTGACCGGCGCGCTCCTCCTCTTCGGCTGGTGGGTCGCCGTGGAAAGCTCGCGTCTGGGGTCGGGGCCTTCGAGGTGGCTCGGCTCGCTCCCCGGACGCGCCGTGGCCGCGATCCGGCGGGATCCGCTGGGAGCCGCTGTCGCTGCGATGCTCCTCTCCGCCGTCGTCTCCACGTTCGCCTCCGTCCGCCCGCCGCTCAGCGTCTTCGGCGCGCCGCAGAGCCACACGGGGCTCCGCACGGTCGCCGCGCTCGCGGCGATGTACTACGCCTCGCGCTCGCTCGCGGGAAATCCGGCATGGTTTCGCCGCATCGCGCAGGCCACGGGAGCCGCCGCGGCGGTAGCCGTCGCGTACTCGCTCGTGCAGCTCCTGAGGCTGGATCCGGTCACCTGGCAGAGGCAGAGCGGGTTCGAGGGGTTGATTCGCTCGGGCAGCACGGTCGGGCACGCCAACACGCTCTCGGCCTACCTCGTGACGTGCCTCCCGCTCATCGTGTGGCTCGCCGCCCGGTCGCGCTCTCGGGCCGCGGGCATCGGATGGACGGCGCTCGCGGCCGCATCTCTGTTCGTCGTCGTGGCGAGCCTCTCGCGCGGGGCCTGGCTGGGCGCGGCGGCGGCTGCCGCTACGGCGGCCCTCCTCGCGCTCGCGGCAGGGCTCCGCCCTCCGCGCCGGTGGGTCGTGATCGGCGGGGCCGCGCTGGCGCTGGCGATCCTTGTGCCGCTGGCCACACCCATGCGCGATGCGGTCCTCACGCGCTCGGGCCAGATCACCGACCTGAGCGCTCCCACCTCGCGCACGCGCGTGGAGCTCTGGCGCGCCGGCCTCCATATGTTCCAGGATCATCCGCTGGCGGGCGTCGGTCTCGACGCCTTCGTGGCCGCATTTCCACCTTATCGCACCGCGAGCCTGACGCAGATCGAATGGGGCGGGACGCCGTCGAAGGCGCACAACGACGCGATCCAGATCCTCGCCACGCAAGGCGTCCTCGGAGGTCTCGCCGCGCTCGCGATCGTGATGCTATGCGCTGTGGTCGTCTGGCGCACCGCGAGGCGGGGGAGCCCCGAGGCCCGCGCCGCCGCGATCGTCTGCGCCTCGGCGCTCGCCGGATACGTCGCGTCCAGCCTCGTGGGCTTCGGCACCGCGGCGACGAGCGCTCTGGCCGCGGTTCTCGCGGGCTGGGCCGCGCATTCGGTCCAGACTGTTAATAACCGCGCAACCGAGGCACGGACCGGCGGCGGAGCGGTGCGCTCGATCGGTTACCTCGTCGTGGGGTACGCGCTGGCGTCGGTGCTGTGGTTCTGGCTCGTGGCGAAACCGCTCCGCGCCGAGATGTACCTCGCGGACGCTCTCCATTTTCCGTCGGGCAGCTCCTTCCGGGACGAGCTTCTCCAGAAGGCCGCGGCGAGCGCGCCCTGGGATCCGCGCTATCCGGCCGAGCTGGGGCGTTCCCTCTTCTTCGAGGCCCTGCGGGAAGGGAACGCCGAGACCAGGCTCCGACTCATCGGGCGCTCACGCGAGGCGCTCACGAAATCGATCCGGATCGCTCCCGAGAACAGCGAGAACCGGATTCTCTTCGCGACCACGCTCTCCGCGCAGTCGGTTCTCGATCCCAAGCCGAACTCGAAGCAGGAGGTGCGGGAGGAATTCCGGCGCGCGGTCGCGCTCGATCCCTTGAGCCCCGCGGTTCTCATCGGGGCAGAGCGCGGGCTGATCGCCTCCGGGCTCGAGGGCGACGCGCGTGAGCTGGCGCTCCGGTGCGCGAGGGCGTATCCCGATTACGCGCCTCCGCTCGCGGATCTGGGTTCCATGGCGCTCGAGCAGGGAAGAACCGCGGCCGCCGCCGAGACGCTGAAGCTCGCGGTGCAGCGAAAATGGCGCGACGACCTGACCGGCGCCGCGAACGCTTGGAACGACCTCGCGCGCGCAAACCTCGACCTCGGGGCCTACCCGCAGGCGGCGGACGCGGCCGACAGCGCGCTAGCACACAACCCGAACCTCGGGCAGGCCTTCGCGATCAAGGAGGCGGCCACCAAGGCGATGTCCCAGAAAGGGCAGGGCGGCGGGAAGAGCCGCTAGAGCCGCCCGGCGCCGGCGAGAATCGGGGCGAGAGGATTTGAACCTCCGACCCCCTGCGCCCAAGGCAGGTGCGCTACCGGGCTGCGCTACGCCCCGGTCCTGACCGGCGCCTCCGCCACTCTAACCGCGGCACTGCCAAAGCGTCAATCGGACCGCCCGATGCACCTTGACGCCCTTGGCCCGGCGGTCCTATCGTCCTCGTAATACCCGACACAACCATCTTCGGTAGGGGGTGCATCGTGGCAGGAGTGAACAAGGTCATCCTGGTAGGCAATCTCGGCTCGGACCCCGAGGTCCGGACCACGCCCGGCGGGCAGCAGGTCGCCAATTTCAGACTGGCGACCTCGCGCAACTGGACCGGGCAGGACGGTCAGCGCCAGGAGAAGACCGAATGGCATTCGATCGTCGCCTGGGGAAAGCTGGCGGATATCTGCCAGCGGTATCTCCAGAAAGGCAAGCAGGTCTACGTCGAGGGACGCCTCGAGACGAGGACTTGGCAGGACAAGGAAGGGCAGACCCGCTACAAGACCGAAGTCATCTGCGAGACGATGCAGATGCTCGGTCGCGCGGGTGAGCGAAACGGAGATCCCGCGATGGATTCGCCGCCGCGCGGCGGCGCACC
>JBGPMB010000233.1:0-3183 GCA_041486775.1 Candidatus Eiseniibacteriota bacterium
GTCCTCGACCGCGAAATGGGCGACGCCGCTCTTGGTGTTATGCGTCATGGCGCCGCCCAGATCCTCGAAGGAGACGTCCTCCTTCGTCACTTCCTTGATCACGTTCGGTCCGGTCACGAACATGTGGCTCGTGCCCTTGACCATGATCACGAAATCGGTGATGGCGGGGGAATAGACCGCGCCGCCCGCGCAGGCGCCCATGATCGCCGAGATCTGGGGGACCACGCCCGAGGCGAGGGTGTTGCGGAGGAAGATCTCCGCGTATCCGCCGAGAGACTGGACGCCTTCCTGGATCCTGGCGCCGCCGGAATCGTTGAGGCCGATGATGGGGGCGCCGTTCTCCAGCGCCTGGTCCATCACGTTGCAGATCTTCTTCGCGTTGGGCTCGCTCAGGGTGCCGCCGAACACGGTGAAGTCCTGGGCGAACACGTACACCAGGCGCCCGTCCACCGTGCCGTAGCCCGAGACCACCCCGTCGCCGGGGATCTTGCGGTCGGCCATGCCGAAATCGGTGGTCCGGTGCTCCACGAAGACGCCGGTTTCCTGGAAGGAGCCCGGGTCCAGGAGGAGATCGATCCGCTCGCGCGCGGTGAGACGGCCGTCGGCGTGGAGCTTGTCGATGCGCTCCTTGCCGCCGCCCAGCAGCACCTGCTGCTTGCGCCGCCTCAGCTCTTCGATGGGGTTCCGGGGAGTCAGATCCGTGGCCTCCTGCCCAATCGCTCGTGGGGTGAAGCGCAGGCATCCTATCGCGCCCGGCTTCGATGTACAATGCCCCTCGCCCCCACCATCGTCGCACCCTACGCGCAGGAGCGTTCCATGCCCCGGTCGAAGTCCAGCACCGCGTCCCGAGAACGCCGCATCGATCGCATCAACTGGATGGAGTTCGCCGAGATCGTTCCGCGTCGGATCAACCTGGCGCTCCTTCCCGTGGGGACGATCGAGGCCCACGGGGTCACGAGCCTGGGCACCGACAACGAGATTCCGACCCGGCTCTCCGAGGCGCTGGCCGAGCGGCTGAACGCGCTCGTGGCGCCCACCATCCCCTACGGCGTCACGGCCCACCTGGGCGCCCTCGCCGGCGGCACGCACGTGGCCGCCCCGGTGTTCACCGACTACGTCGCCGCCGTGATCGCGGCGCTCGCGCATCAGGGGATCCAGAACGTGATCGTCATGAACGGCCACGGCGGGAATACCGAGGCCCTGCGCGAGGCCACGAGGCGCGCGCACGAGGATACGGGCGTGTTCGTCGCGGTGTTCAACTGGTGGATCGAGATGAAGCCCTTCGTCGAGGAGTCCCTCGGCGCGCCCGGAGGGCACGCGGGAGTGGACGAGACCGCCGCCATGATCGCCATCGCCCCAGCGCAGGTGTTTCCCGACCGCTGGGACCCCTCGCTCGCCTTCGAGCGCCGGGAGTCCATGACCGCGTTTCCGGAGCCCGGCTCGCTCCTCTTCTACGGGGGGAAGCGCAGCGACCCCAAGTTCGACGAGCGCGCGGCCGCGCGCTTCTGGAGTCACGTCGTGGAGCACGTGGGCGAGGTGTTGGAGGACCTGGTCGCGCGCTGGAACCGGGACGCCATGCCCGCCTCCCGGCGGCGCCGCTCGACCGCCTCGGACTCGAGCTCCGGAACGCGCGCTCCCCGCGAGCGAAAATGAGCGCGCGGAGGAACACCACGGTCGAGGACGACGGGATGTGCTTCTGCTGCGGCGCTCGGAACCCCATCGGACTCAAGCTCACGTTCGAGCCGCTCCCCGGCGGGAGGATGCGCACCGAGTGGACGCCGCGCGCCGAGCACGCCGGCTTCAAGGACATCGTTCATGGCGGCTTGGTCGCCACGCTTCTGGACGAGGTGATGATCCGGCTCCTCTACGCGCTCGGCATCCGCGCCGTCACCGCGGAGCTCAGCGCGCGGTATCTGAAGCCGCTGCGGGCGGGGCGCCGCTACCGCTTCGAGAGCTGGCTCCTCGAGGACAAGGGGCGCGTGGTGACCGCGGCCGCCGAGGGTTTCGACGCGGACTCCGGGGAGCGGGTCACCTCCGGAAGCGCCAAGTGCGTCCGCGTGCGGGGCGGGTAGGGGCGAGCGGAGCCGGCGCTACTCGCGCAGCGCCTTCTCGAATTCCTCGGTCAGGATGGGAACGATCTCGTAGAGATCGCCGGCAATCCCGTAATTGGCGATCTTGAAGATCGGGGCATCCTTGTCCTTGTTGATCGCGACGATGACGCGCGACGAGGACATCCCCGCCAGGTGCTGGATCGCCCCCGAGATTCCGATCGCGAAGTAGACCGTGGGGTTGACCACTTTGCCGGTCTGGCCGACCTGATGGCTGTGGTCGATCCATCCGGCGTCGACCGCGGCGCGCGAAGCCCCCAGCGTCGCCCCGAGGACCTTGCAGAGGCGGCGCAGGATCTCGAAGTTCTCGGGGCCCTGCATGGCCCGGCCGCCGCTCACGATGACATTGGCCTCGGTCAAGTCGAGCATCTCCCCCTCGGACCTCTCGAAGCCCGTCACGCGCGTCCGCGATTTCACGTCCCCCAGCGGGACCCGCTCCACCTCGGCCTTGCGGGAGGGGTCCTCTTCGCGCGGCGAGAAGGTATTGGGGCGAATCGTGGCGATCCACGGGCGGGCCTCACTCCACCGGACGCGCGCGAACGCCTTCCCGGCGAAGATCGGCCGGCGGGCCAGGAGGGCGCCGTTCTCCGTGTCGAATCCCACGCAGTCGGAGGCGAGCCCCACGCGAAGTCTCGCCGCGAGGCGCGGGGCGAGGTCTTTCCCAAGCGACGTGGCGCCGATGAAGAGGGCCCCAGGTCGGACGCGTTCGATCGCGATCTTGGCGGCCTCCGCGTAGGCTTCCGCGGCGTAGGAGCCGAGGGCCGCTCCTTCGACGTGGCAGACCCGGTCGGCCCCGAAGCGGCCCAGCCGCTCCATTTCGGCGGCATCCAGGGGCCCGAGCACGATCCCGACGGTCGAGCCCCCGCCCGACGCCTCGGCGAGGCGCTTGGCCTCGGCGAGCATCTCGAAGGTGATCTTCCGCGCCGCGCCGTCTTTCGTTTCCGCGAGAACCGCGAAGGTGGCCGCCATCAGATCACCTTCGCTTCGTCATGCAGCAGGCGCACCAGCTCCCGGGCGTTCTCCCTCGCGTCCCCCTCGAGGATCTTTCCCGCGGCTCGCGGGGGAGGGAGGGAGA
>JBGPMB010000234.1:0-3182 GCA_041486775.1 Candidatus Eiseniibacteriota bacterium
CAGATCGTGTTGGAGCTCGGTGGTCACAACGGGAAGGTCGGTCATTTCGAAATGGAGCTCCCTCATCGGCGCGGGAAGGTCGGTCGCCGAGGGGTGGAGCTCCGTCATCGACCCGGGAAGGTCGCTCATCGGCGTGGGAGGTCGCTCATCACGGCGTGATCCTCGCTCATGACCGCGGGATCCTCCCTCATCACCGCGTGATCCTCGCTCGGCACCGCGTGGAGCTTGCTCGGTACATCGTTGAGCTCGCTCGGTACCCCGTGGAGCTTGCTCAGTACCCCGTTGAGCTTGCTCGGTACAGCATGGAGCTTGCTCGTCACCGCGTGGAGGTTGCTCATCACCGCGTGAAGCTGGCTCTTCACCCCGGGGAGCCCGCTTGCAGTCCCGAGGTTACACCTCGCGAGGCGATGGTCACGCCTCGTCCCTGCGGGGTTGCACCTCGTCGATCGAGGGTTGCGCTATCCGTTTCGCGGGTTGCAGGTCGCTTTTGAGCGGTCGTGCTTCACATTCCCGTGGTTGCGGCTGTCGACCCGGCAGTCGGGCGTGCCGTTCCGACGGCGGTGACTCCGGGCGTCCGAAATGGTCGGCTTGCGCGCGGAGGCCAAGCCTCCGGTCCGGTGGTTGCCCCCATCGATTTCGAGGTCTTGGGGCATGTGCCGACTGTTTCCGCGAACGAGGCGACTGTCCGAGCCCTTCGGCCTTTCATTAGAGTAGTCGGGCCTGAATGGGGCCCCTCGCGAAGACTGTTGCGCCTCGGTCCTCAGATCTTCCTGGCCAGGACGTCGTTCACGCGCTCTTTGAGCGGATGCGGTTCGAGCGGTTGAAGGAGAGGATGGAGCGCGGGGGGAAGAATCGCGTCGCCGGGGATGTAGAGGAGCTCGTGGGCGAGGAGCTCGGGGGCGAGGAGCTCGGGGGCGAGGAGCTCGGGGGCGAGGAGCTCGGGGAGATGATTGAGGGGATGCGAAGGGTGGTGGAGGAGGTGGAGGGGGAGGCGCGGGAGTTGGTGTGCCCGGCTCGCATGGTCTCGGCGAGGGGGGATGCACCGACCTCTGAGTATCTCCCCCGCGGCATTGCTCAGACGTCGATGCAACCTCGTCGAATCGGAACCACGCCGCGGCGCCGTCACGGAGCTCGGAGTGAAGCCCTCATTTCTTCTTCCGCGCCCTCAGCGTGACCCGCCTTTGCTGGTACCGGTGCTCGTCGTGCCGCTCGGCCAGGTCGGCCGGGACTCGGCGGGCAGTGTCGAGGATCCCGTCGAGTGAGGCCAGCGAGGTACCCAGGCGCTCGAGCGCCTCGATGTCGGCGCTGTCCTGCAATCGGCCGGTCCGTTTGGACCGGATGAGCGTCTGAAGGTCGGCGTACGGAATGACGACCCCGTCCACCTCGGCAGCGAGCGCGCCGGGCGCGGCATCGGCGTAGCGGACGCTCCACGCCAGCGTGAGCACGTCCACGCGCGGGTTGTCCCCGATGACGGTGATCGGGCTGGCGGCGACGGTGGCCGGGTCGAGATCGCCTGCGACGCCGAACGGGAGTTCCTCGAGCGCATGGAGGGCCAGCCGGACGTTCTTCACGGATGGCTCGAGCAGGACGTCCACGTCGTGGGTGGCGCGCACCACGCCGTGCAGGGCGACGGCGAAGCCACCGACGACGACGTACCGGACGTGCGCCGCATTGAGGAGCGCGCACACGGTCGTCAGCCGGCTGGGGCCGGGCGCCGTCACCGGCGGCGAGACGAGGCCGGTGAAGAAATACGTGCACGCGGTGAACACGGTCATGAAGGAAGCGAAACGAGCGCAGAGACGGGAGGAAGCGTGACCACCGATCGTGGGAACCCGGGCGACACGGTGCGGGACCCGGGCGACGAGCAGCTCGACGCCGACCTCGTGCTCCTCACGGAGTACCTGGCGGACGAGCTGGGCCCCGAGCAGGCTGCGGCGGTAGAGAAGCGGCTCGCGGAAGACGAGGCGTTCTACGACCGGGCCCTCCCCTACCTGCAGCTCTGGTCGGAGCCGGTGGACTACCGGAAGGAGCTCGCGAAGCTGGAAGCCGAGCGGAAGGGCGCGCTCCCCGCCCCGCTCGCCACCGCGCCGACGAGCACGGACGTCGTGCACCTCCCGACCGTCCGCGCGCGGCGCGCGATTACCTGGCCGCTGGTGGTCTCGCGGCGGCGGGCGATGTCGCTGCTCGCGGCGGTGCTGGCCCTGATGTTTGGGCTGCCGGTGGTCGCCTACCAGGTCGGGTTCACGAGCGGTGAGCGGGAGGGGCTGCTCGAGCAGCCGCGCGTCGTGCCGGGCAACACGCCCGAGGGCAAGACGAGCGGCGGAGCGCTCGCGGGCACCGAGGTCGCGGTGGTCCCGATCGGGCATTCCTCGTTGCTGCACCTCCGGTACGGTGCGCGGTTCGCGCACACCCCCGCGCCGTGGTATCTGCGGGAGATCGTGGGGCTCAACGGCGAGGCGTTCGTCGAGGTGGGCTGGCTCGACATCAAGGTGTCGCTCTCGACACCGGCCGGCGTGGTGGACCTGTGGCCGGGCTCGTACGCGGTGCGCGCGAAGGCGGACACCGCGAGCCTCGACGAAACGCTGATCACGGTGAGGACCGGCCGCGCGACGATGCGCGGCGCGCGTGGAACGCCGGACCTGACGCTACGGGCGGGCGAGTTCGGCCGGCTCACCTATGTCGCCGCGCCCGAGCGCACGAGTGGCGGCGCGAACTACCCCAAGATCCCAAGAAAAGGATGGATGTGGCCATGATGCAACCACCGTCCGTATCGCTGCTGATCGCCGCCGCCACGACGTACGTCGCGTCCGAGGACGGCGACGAAGAACGCCGGCGCTTCGAGCGGAGGAGCGCGTTCGTCGAGCGGCTCCTCCTGGAGATGCACTGCGAGCTCAGGGGCGACGCCGCGACGGCGGCGTGGCACACGGCGTTCGTGAACCACGTGGGATTCTGGTCGCACTACGACCACGAGCACGGCGCGTCGAGTTGGCCCTTGCCGGCGACCGCGAGCGCGGACGAGCTGGGGAAGTTTGCCGCCGAGAGAGGCGTGCTGAGCGTGCGGCCGCCGGAGCCGGGCGAACTGTTCCTGGTGTGGTCGCCCGTGCGGGAGGTGTTCGTGCGGACGGGCCATCGTGCTCCGGCCCGGAGACCTCGCGCTGGACATCCGGGGGAACCCGTACCAG
>JBGPMB010000235.1:0-3144 GCA_041486775.1 Candidatus Eiseniibacteriota bacterium
AGTCCCTTTCCCTCGATGAAGTCGCACACGTCGCGGGCCTGCTCCATGTTTCGCACCACGAAGTACGTCCCGCCGGGGTGCTTCCCGACCTGCGAAGCGGTCGCGCGCGTCTCCTCGTGATAGTACTTGCCGTGGATGAGCGACGTGAATCCCTCCCGGGCGTAGCACTCGACGCGCTTCCACACGTTGAGGACCGATCCGCACGTGGTGTCGACCATCACGCATCCGAGGCGGCGCAGCGTCTCGAAGTCGCCGATGGTGACGCCGAACGCCGGGAGGATCACGACGTCCTCGGGCCGGACCTGGCTGTAGTCGAACCCCGTTTCGCCGGGCAGGAGGAAGATGATGCCCATCTCGCGGAGCTTGGCGTTCACGTGCGGATTGTGGATGATCTCGCCGGCGAGGAAGAGGCGGCGGTCGGGAAATTTCGTGCGCGTCTGGTAGGCGTACTCCACCGCGCGCTCGACGCCGTAGCAGAACCCGAATTCCCTCGCGAGCCGCACGGTGACCGGAGGGGCGACGAGCGTGTAGTCGCGCGCGCGCAGCAGGTCCACGAGGTGGCCGGTGTAGTCGGCCGACAGCGTCTCCTGGACCTCGGTCTTGAGGCCGAAGCCCTTGCGGAAGTAGGTGCTCTGCTCGGTCGGAGCCACGGGTCCAATCTACCCGGCGCCCGGGCAGAGCGCGCCCTCGGCGCTCGCCAAGGACGCGGCCCCGCCCTAACTTCCGCGCGATGTCCGACCACTTCGACCTGATCGTGATCGGCGCCGGCCCCGCCGGCGAGAAGGGCGCCGCACAGGCTGCGTACTTCGGCAAGCGCGTGTGCCTGGTGGAGCGCTCGCCGAAGCCCGGCGGCGCGGCCGTCAACACCGGCACGATTCCCTCGAAGACGCTGCGCGAGACCGCGCTCTATTTCTCGGGCCTCAAGCAGCGCGGTCTCTACGGCGTCGAGTATCACATCAAGCCCGACATCACCGTGTCCGACTTCATGTACCGCGAGCGCGCGGTGGTGGATGCGGAGTGGCAGCTCATCAACGAGAACATCGCCCGCCACCGGATCACGACCGTCCAGGGCGCCGCGCTGCTCCTCGACGGGCACACCGTCGAGGTCAAGCGGTACATGGACGAGAGGCGGCGCCTCACGGCCGACTTCATCCTCGTCGCCACGGGGTCGCATCCCCTGCGCCCGGCCGAGGTGCCGTTCGACGGGGAGGTCGTGGTGGACAGCGACTCCCTCCTCACGCTCGCCGAGATTCCCGCGAGATTGATCGTCATCGGCGGCGGCGTGATCGGCTGTGAGTACGCGAGCATCTTCGCGGCGCTGGGCGTACACGTCACGATCGTCAACGCGCAGGAGCGGCTCCTCACGCAGCTCGACGCGGAGGTCAGCGAGGCGCTGCGCGCCGAGATGACGCGGCGCCTCGGGATCCAGGTGCTCGTCAACGCGATCGTGCAGGACATCCGCGTCGCCGGTGACGACAAGCGGTTCGCGACCGTGACCCTCAGGGACGGCGTCTCGCTCTCCGCCGACTGCGTGCTCTGCAGCATCGGCCGCGAGGGCAGCACGCAGGGCCTCGGCCTGGAGGCGGCCGGCGTGCGCACGAACGCGCGGGGGTTCGTGCTCGTGGACGACCGGTACCGGTCGAGCGTCCCGAGCGTGTACGCGGCGGGGGACGTCGTGGGCTTCCCCGCGCTGGCCTCGACGTCGATGGAGCAGGCCCGCGTGGCCATGTGCCACGCGTTCGACCTCCGGTACAAGGAGCGCGTGTCACCCGTGCTCCCGTACGGCGTCTGGACCGTTCCCGAGATCGCCATGGTGGGCGAGACCGAGGAAAGCGCGCGGGAGAAGGGCCTCTCGTTCGAGACCGGCAAGTCGAGTTTTCGCGTGAACCCGCGGGGCCAGATCATCAACGACCTCGACGGGTTCGTGAAGCTCGTGTTCCGCCGCGATGACCAGGCCCTGCTCGGGTGCTCGATCCTCGGCGAAGGTGCGTGCGAGATGATCCACATCGCCGCCGCCGTGATGAGCTTCCGGGGTACGATCGACTATTTCATCCAGGCCGTCTTCAACTACCCGACGCTGAGCGACGCGTACAAGTACGCGGCCTACGACGGGCTCCAGCGGCTCGCCATCCGCATCTCGCAGAGGACGGGACTACCGCAGGTACGCTGAGAGCGATGCCTTCACGTCCTCCGGCAGCCGCTTCGTCTTCATCGTCGAGCGGTCCACGCTGACGACCGTGAGCGATCCGGTTGCGCGGTGCGCGCGGTCCACGGCGCGATAGACCTCGAACTGCATCGTGATCGCCGTCGTGCCGATGCGCGAGAACCAGGCCTGCACCGCCACCTCCTCGTCGAGCTCCGCCGGCGAATGGAATTCCGCCTGGAAAGCCTTCCGCGGAATCCAGACGTCCTTCCCCTTCCGCAGGATCGCGAAGGGGAGGCCGCACGCGCGGAACAACTCCTCTTCGGCGACCTGGAAGAGGCGCACGTACGCCCCGTAGTAGATGATCCCGAAGGGGTCGCAGTCGCTCCAGCGCACGCGATCCAGCACTTCGAAGGCGCGGTTGCCCGGGGTGGAAACCTCTGGAGCAGTCACGGCAAGAGGGGTCCGAGTGGAGTGCGGGGCGTCAGGGAAACCCCCGCGTGGGATGCGGGGTTTTCCGACTCCCGCCGGGGGACCGGTTACCTAATGTAGCCTCGGGTCGCGGTACGCGTCCGGGCGTATTTCGACCCGGCGGCACCCATCGGAGAGGTCACCATGTTCACGGAACTGCTCGTCCCGCTCGACGGCTCGCCCCTGGCCGAGGCCGCCATTCCGCACGCCGCGGAACTCGCACGGCGTTTGGCGGGCGGCCTCCACCTCGTGCGGGTCCACGTCCCGTTCACCATGGTGGCCTCGCCTCCCGAGAGCGCGTTCTTCATTCCCGATCCCTCGTGGGACGTCCAGGTGCGCGAGAACGCGCGGCGATGGCTCGCGCAGAAGGCGATGGAGACCCGCTCGCTGACGGGCATTCCCGTGACCTTCGAGGTCCGCGTGGGATCGCCGGTCGACGAGATCGCCGGCGCGGCGGCGGAACGGGACGTGCGGGCCATCGTGTGCAGCACCCACGGCCACGGCGGCTGGGCGCTGGAGTGGCTGGGGAG
>JBGPMB010000236.1:0-3141 GCA_041486775.1 Candidatus Eiseniibacteriota bacterium
ATGGATTGAGCACGATGGCGGTGTAGAAGTACGTGAAGAAAATGATCGTGAGCGAATAGACCAGGACGTGAACGAGACTCCCGACCGTGAACAGGGCCGCGAGGCCCTGGATCACCGCGTTGCCGTGAAAGTAGAGCGCCAGCGTGCTCGGCAGCATGATCACCGACTGGCGAAGATGATCGGGATCACGCCCGCCGTGTTCACCCGGAGCGGGATGTGCGTGCTCTGTCCGCCGTACATCTTCCGGCCCACGACGCGCTTCGCGTACTGGACCGGAATCTTCCGCTGCGCCTGCGTCATCGCGACCACCGACGCGATCACCGCGACCATGATCGCGACCATCAACACAGCCACGATCGGCGAGAGCGTCCCGACGCGGAGCGCCCGGTAGCTGTTCACCATGTCCGCCGGGAAGCGCGCCACGATCCCGATGAAGATGATCAGCGAGATCCCGTTTCCGATCCCCCGCTCCGTGATCTGCTCGCCCAACCACATGATGAGGATCGTCCCGGCGGTCTGGGTGATCATCGTCATGAGCTCGAACGCGGGACCCGGATGCGGCACCACCGGCACGCCCTGCGCGCCGAGGGATTCCAGGAACTTCGAGAACGCGATCGACTGCACCGCGGCCAGCCCCACCGTGCCGACCCGCGTGTACTGCGTGATCTTCTTCCGGCCCTCTTCCCCTTCCTTCTGCAGCTTCTCGAAGTAGGGAACCACCGCTCCCAAGAGCTGCAAGATGATCGAGGCCGAGATGTACGGCATGATCCCGAGCGCGAAGACCGTCGCCTTGGCGAAGCTGCCGCCGACGAAGAGATCGTACAGGCCGAAGAGCGAGTTGGCCTGGCTCGCGAACGCGGTGACCAGCGCCTCGCTGTTCACCCCCGGGGTCGGGATGTGCCCGCCCAGGCGGTAGACGCAGAGAAGCGCGACCGTGAACAGAATCCGCCGCTTCAGCTCCGGGATGCGAAATACGTTCTGGATGCTCTCGAACATCGGCTAGATCAGCCCCGCTCCGCCGGCAACGGCTTCCGCCCGCGTGCGGTCGGCTCGCCTGCCTCCGCGGTCCGCACCTTCCGCTCGCCCCGAACGCGCCGCTTCTTGGGCGCGGGGAGCGTGATCGTGCCGCCCGCCGCCTCGATCTTCGTGCGCGCCGTGGCGCTGGCCGCGTCCACCGCGACCTGGTATGCGGCCGACACCTCGCCCTCGCCCAGGAGCTTCACCGGGCGGTCGCCGCGGTCGATCAGGCGCTTCAAGCGCAGCGACTCGCGGTCCACCCTCTCTCCGGCCGAAAACTTCGCGAGCGAGCCCACGTTCACCGCCTGGTACTCCACGCGGTTGTTGTTCGTGAAGCCGCGCTTGGGGAGCCGGCGCTGGAGGGGCATCTGCCCGCCCTCGAACCAGCCCGGGACCATGGATCCGCTACCCGAGCGCGCTCTCTGTCCCTTGTGGCCGCGTCCGGCGGTGCCGCCGAGACCCGACGCCGGACCGAGTCCGCGCCGCTTCTTCGGGTGCGTCGCCCCGCGTGCCGGCTTGAGCTGTCCGATTTTCATGATTGCGATGCCCTCTTCTTCGTGGCTCCGGATGCGGCCCGGAGCGTCTTCGTGGCGCGCTTCGTGATGCCCGCCTTCCGCTTGGCCCCCGCGGAGCTCCGCGGCTTCTTCTTCGTCGCCTTCGCCGCCCCGGGTCCGCCCGTCCCGCCCTCGGCGGGCTCGACCCGAACCAGGTAGCGGACCAGATGCACCATGCCCCGGATCTGCGGCGTGTCTTCCTTGATCACCGAATGGTCGATCCGGCGCAGGCCCAGCGCGACGAGCGTGCGCTTGTGCTTTTCGATGCAGCGGATCTTGCTGCGCTCCTGAGTGATCTTAACGAGTGCCATCGCCCACCACCGCCGCCTTCGGCCGGATCCCCAGTAGCTCGTGGACCGTCTTCCCGCGCGTCGCGGCGACCTCGCTCGCTTGGCGGAGGCTCTGAAGGCCGGCCACCGTGGCCTTCACGACGTTGTGCGGATTTCCCGACCCGAGCGACTTCGTGAGCACGTCCTTGATGCCGGCCGCCTCGAGAACCGCGCGCACCGTGCCCCCCGCGATCACACCCGTTCCCGGGGTCGCGGGCTTCATGAGCACCACGCCCGCGCCGAAACGCCCCGTCACCTGGTGCGGAATGGTGGAGCGCTTGAGCGGTACCGGGAACATCCCCTTCTTGGCCGCCTCGCCCGCCTTGCGGATGGCGTCCGAGACTTCGTTCGCCTTGCCGAGGCCCACGCCGACGCGCCCCTTGCCGTCCCCGACCGCGACGATCGCGTTGAAGCTGAACCGACGTCCGCCCTTCACCACCTTGGCGACGCGATTCACATGGATCACGCGCTCGATGAACTCGGAGTCCTGCTGGGACTGCATGCGTCCGCGCATTCCTGGGTAAGCCATGAAGTCTCCTAGAAGTTGAGGCCGCCCTCGCGGGCGCCCTCAGCGACCGCCTTCACGCGGCCGTGATAGAGATAACCGCCGCGGTCGAAGCACACGCGGTCGATGCCTTTTTCTTTCGCTCTCGCGGCGATCTTCTTCCCCACCAGCTTGCCCGCTTCGATCTTTCCCTTGCGGGCCGGGTCGCTCTTCGGCACGACTTCCTTGTCGAGCGAGGAGACCGTCAGGATGGTGCGTCCGCTCAAGTCGTCCACCAGCTGGGCGTAGATGTGGTTCAGGCTCCGGTACACGGCGAGGCGCGGCCGCTCGGCCGTCCCCATCACTTTTTTCCTGATTCTCATGTGCCGCCGGGCGCGGCCCTTGAGCCTCGGTGTCGCTCTGGATTTCATCGCTTCACATACCTCTGGTTTCGGCCGCGACGTGGCGGCCGTGCGCTAGGCCGAGGTCTTGCCGCCGGCCGCCTTGCCCGCCTTGCGACGGACGTACTCCCCGGCGTACCGGATGCCTTTCCCCTTATACGGCTCGGGCGGCCTGAAGTCGCGAATGATCGCGGCCACCTGGCCGACCTGCTCCTTGTTGTATCCGCTGATGACGACCTTGGTCTGCGACTCGGCCACGATCGTGATGCCGGCCGGCGATTCGAACTCGATCGGGTGCGAGTAGCCGAGCTGCAGCACCAGCTTCTTTCCGCTCATCTGGGCGCGATACCCGGTTC
>JBGPMB010000237.1:0-3130 GCA_041486775.1 Candidatus Eiseniibacteriota bacterium
AACCGTACCGTTGGCCCGGGAAAGACCTACTCGACGGTGCGTGCCGCGGTCTCAGCGGCCGCCGCGGGCGATTCCATCCTGATCTCCTCGGGCACCTACGCGCTGGATCACTTCACATCGACAAAGGCGAATCTCCATTTCTTAGGGGTCGGGCCGACGAAGCCGATCATGGACGGCCAGAAGGACCAGTCCAACGGAATCGACAACGGCAAGGGAATCTGGACGTTCTCGCCGGGATCGGGCGGGACGACGGTGGACAACATCGAGTTCAAGAATGCGGCCAACCCGAATGCGAACGGCTGCGGAGTAAGAATTGACGGCGGGACGCCCGGATCGTTCGAGATCTGGAACTCCTACTTCCACGATTGCCAGATGGAAATTCTGGCCGCTCCCCAGACGCTCCTGATCTCCAACTGCGAGCTCTACCATAGCACGCACACGGAGATCGGCTGCGAGGCCGCGCCGACGTGCTACGAGCACTGCATCTACGTCAATACGGGTTCCTGCCAGTCGTTCACCATCCAGTACTCGTACATCCACCAGGCCGACACGGGGAACGAGGTCAAGAGCCGGGCGCAGAACACCTACGTCCTCTATAACCGGATCGCGGACGAGGACGCCATACCGTCCTATTCCATCGACATTCCCGATGGCGGACGGTCCTACATCATCGGAAACGTCGTGGAGCAGGGGCCCAATTCATCGAACTCGAACATCATCTCCTACGCGGCGGAGAGCGCCGGCAACGGCAACCTGGACCTCTACGTCATCAACAACACGATCGTGAACGACAAGTCGACCGGGACCTTCATCAACGTTCGTTCCGGCACCACGGCCACGGTCAAGAACAACATCTTCTACGGTCCCGGGAACCCCATGGCCGGCGGGAGCTTCACGACGGCGAGCAACCTCCAGACCAGCTCGGCCGGGTTCCTGAACCCCGCCGCGGGCGACTACCACCTGACCTCCGGCACGCCGTCCACGATCGTGGGCGCGGGTACGGCCCCCGGCAGCTCGGCGACCGGATATCTCCTCACGCCGACCTTCCAGTACGTCTACGACGAGCAGTACGCTCCGCGTACTCCGGTCGGCTCGCTCGATCTGGGAGCGTTCGAGTACTCAAGCGGCGGGGGGCAACTGGACGTGAGCTCCCCCTCCGCCGTTCGGGATCTGCGAAACCGCTGAAGAGCGTGGGTCGCTAAACTCGACCCGAGAAGAAGCCCGACGCTGAGCCGCATGGGGAAGTCCCGTGTGATCCTCATCGCCGGGCTTTTCATTCTGCTGGCGGTTCTCCTCTATCGCCGGATCCGCGGTCTCTGAGTCATGGCCTCGCGCGGAGCGCGGCCAGCACCCTGGCGTCCAAGCCGTAGATGTCCCGCATGTATCGGATCTCGCCCGAGGAGCCGACGCTGACGGTCCAGTAGACGATCACGATCGGAATCGCATGGGTCAGCTCCACGTTCTGCGTCGCGCCGTTCGCGACGGCGTCCTGAATCTTCGCGTCGTCCCATGAGTCCTGCCCCGTGAGAAGAACGCGCGCCAGCTCCAGGGGGTGCTCGATGCGGATGCACCCATGGCTGAAGGTGCGCTTCTCCGCGTCGAACGATCCTTTGCTCGGCGTGTCGTGGAGGTAGATCGAGTAGGGATTCGGGAACAGGAATTTCACTTTCCCCAGGGCATTGTCCGGACCCGGCGGCTGCCTGACCGTGAATGGGAAATCTTCGGCGTCCGCGTGGCTCCAGTCGACCGAGGCGGGATCGACTTCCCGGCCATCCTTGTCGAGCACCACCAGACCTTTCCGGGCGATGTAGTCCTTCCCACCCTTGGCCACCTCGTCCCCGAGGATCATGGGGGGAACGGTCCAATCGGGATTGAAGACGACCGTGCGCAGGGTGGCCCGGAAGGAGGGCGTCTGCTTCCCTTCGTCCCCGATCTGGGTGCGCGTCTCCCAGACGTTTCGTCCGCCGCGAATGAGGTACGCCTTGTACGCGGGCAGGTTGACGAGCAGGAACTCGTCCCCCAGCCCCGGGAGGACCCAGCGCGCGCGCTCCATGTTCACCCGGACCTGGTCGGCGCGGGCCGCGGCGCTCACGTTCATGGCATCGATCACGCCCTTGTCGATCAACCCGTCGGGGTCGAGCCGGTGACGCGCCTGAAAGAGCTCCACCGCCTTTCGAAGCTCCGGGTCGTACGCGGTGGACGATTCGTTCCCGGCTCGAAGCTCGCCGGTCGCAGCCAGCCGAGCCCGGATCCGGGGGATGCGGGGGTCTCTGACGCCGGGCCGGATCGTTCTTCCGGCCGGCACCCTGGGCCAGCCGCCCGGGGTCCCGACCTTGCTCAATTGGTCCAGCGCCTGCTTCAGCCCCAGGTAAATGAAGTGGGTCGGCTTTCGTTCCTCGATGGCCTGTCGCGGGGACCTGGCTTCGGCGATCTGCGCCAGCGCGATCTCGAGCGGCGGCGCTCCTTCCCGCGGATTCACGTTCCAGGTTGAATCCAACGAGGCCGGCCGGACCCGCCCAAATCGTGTGTGATCGATCATGCCGGCGACAGCGTCGGTGAGGAGGATGTCCAGGTCTCCCGCGAGCGCGGGGCTCGCGCCGGCCTTCCACGGATCGCCGATCCGCTCGAGGGCCGCGAGATGGTAGTCCGCGGGGTTCAGGCCGTCCTGGCCGATGTCAGAGACCGCCTGAACGATTTCGCCGGCGTCGCCGCCGTCCCACGCATGGGCGCCGTTTCGAGCCCGGTAGAAACGCGCGACGGCGTCGGGCTCGAGCAATCGCTGTCCCCGCACCGACGCGGCTCCCCGCTTCAGCGCCGCGAGCCGGGTACGAAGGGCCGCGTCGATCCCCGATGACGAAGGTCCCCCTTTGCCGCAGCCCGCGGGAGCCAGCAGCGCAAGCAAGAGCAGAGCCCGGATGAGAATCAACCTCATGAGTTCCTCCTCGTTACCGTGGAGCCGATCAGCGACGGGAGGTCGTGCCGCAGCAGGTCCGCGATCCTCTCGATCGTGACGTCGGGCTTCCCGTAGCTCGAAACGTCCGGGGCGAAGGCATAATGACCCTGGCGCACGAAGACCGTCGTCACGCGCTCGGCCCAGGCCCGCTTGACCGCATCGAGCAGACGTATCTTG
>JBGPMB010000238.1:0-3111 GCA_041486775.1 Candidatus Eiseniibacteriota bacterium
GCAATCGCAACAACGTAAGCGTGATTCGGTTTAGCGGAGTCAAGGGACGGGCTTTCCAAACGATCTTTAGGGATTGGGAGAAGGCCCACATAAGCGAAGGGGTGCACCAATGACGGATCAATGTCCGAAGTGCCAGAGGTGTGTCATTTCCCACGAGCATGACCCACCCTGTGGGGTGAATTCTCACGAGCATGACGCAGGGGACGCGGGAGTTTCTCACGAAGGATGACCCACCCCTCGTGAGCTCCGGAGTCCATTCCCGAGGCCATCTCCAGCCAGACTCTGCACCATGGAGGTGCAGAGATGGCGTATCGGGAGGTGGAAATGTGGGAGATCCTGGATGTCCTGCGGCGAGTGCGCCGCGGGGAGACGAGAGCAGCGATTCAGCGCGCGACGGGGCGGACACGGAAGACCGTACGGCGTTACGTCGAACGGGCACGGACGCTCGGCTGGGAGCCGTCGGGTCCTGAGCCCGACGAGACGCTGGCGCTCCAGGTCGCACAGAGCCTCAATCCGATCGGGAGAGAGGCCCGGCCGGGCGACAGCGCGGCGCTGCTCACGCAGCATGCGGAGCAGATCCGCAAGTGGCTCGCTCCCGAGGATGGAAGCCGAGGCCTTCGTCTCACCAAGGCCCACGAGCTCCTCGGTCGCCTGGGTCTCGAGGTGCCGTACAGCTCGCTGCACCGCTTCGCGGTCAAGCAGTGCGGCTTCCACGAGCGGCAGCGCATCACGGTGCGCGTTGCCGAGGTGGCGCCGGGCGAACTCGCGGAGGTGGACTTCGGGCAGCTCGGCCTCGTGCCCGATCCGGAGACCGGTCGGCGCCGCGTCCTCCACGCGCTCATCGTCACGCTCGTCTACAGCCGCCACCAGTACGTCTACACGACGACGTCGCAGAAGCTTCCGGACCTGATCGACGGGCTTGAGGACGCCTGGGAGTATTTTGGCGGCGTCACGGCGCGCGTGGTCCTCGATAATCTCCGCGCCGCGGTCGCGAAGGCCGACCGGTACGAACCGATCTTCCAGAGGACCTTCGAGGAGTACGCCGCGCAGCGGGGCTTCGTGATCGATGCCGCCATCGTGCGCCATCCCACGGGGAAACCGCATGTCGAGCGGCAGGTCCAGTACGTGCGGGAGAGCTTCTTCCGCGGCGAGGACTGGCACGACGCCTCTCACGTCCAGCGCGAGGCCATCCGCTGGTGCACGGAGGTGGCCGGGCAGCGCATCCACGGCTCGATCTGCGAAAAGCCGATCGTCCGCTTCGCTGTCGAGCAGGCGGCGCTGAGACCCCTTGGCGCCGAGCGCTTCGATCCTCCGACCTGGGCGAGGTGCAAGGTCCACCCCGACCATCACATCCAATTCGATCGGGCGATCTACTCGGTACCCACCCGTCACGTCGGCAAGCAGGTCTGGGTGAGAGCCGATCGCAAGCTTGTGCGCGTCTTCGTCGAGGGCGAGCTCGTGAAGACCCATCCCCGAAAGCCTCCCGGGGGGCCGTTCGACCGATTACGACGACTACCCGAAAGAGCTCGCCGCCTACGCCATGCGCGATCCTGAGCGCATGATCGGCGAGGGCCGCCGGCAGGGAACGCACGTCGGCCGCTTCATGGAGCGGCTGCTCTCGGGCACGTTCCCCTGGGCGCATCTGCGTCAGGCTCAGAGGCTGCTGCGGCTCGGCAACAAGTATGGCCGCGACCGTCTCGACGCCGCCTGCCGACGCGCCCTTCACTTCGACCTCATCCACGTCGGCCGCGTCCAGAAGATCATCGAGAGTGGCCTCGACGACGACGGCAAGGCGCCTCACGCTCCCCGCGGCCAGCTCCTGCTCCTGCCCGCCGCTCGCTTCCTCCGCCCGGCGGGCAGCTTCGATCACGCGGCGCCGAGAAAGGAGACGTAGAGTCCTATGGAAGTCACCCAGTCCCTCAAGACCGTCCTCAAGCGCCTCAAGCTCTCCGGCACCCTCGCCACCATCCCCGACCGCGTGGCGTACGCGAAGAAAACGAAGCTCTCCGAGCTCGACTTCCTTGAGCTCGTCCTCCAGGACGAGATCGATCGGCGCGACCACACAAACCTCGCCCAGCGGCTCGGCCGCGCCGGCTTCGAGGAGGAGCAGACCCTCGAAGGCTTCGACTGGGATGCTCCGGTCACCTTCGATCGCGATCGGGTGCGCGATGTCTTCTCCCTGGGGTTCATCGAGCGCCAGGAAGACGTCGTCTTTCTCGGGCCCGTCGGCGTCGGCAAGACGTTCCTCGCGTGCGCCGTCGGTCACGCGGCCTGCCGCGCCGGCTACGAGGTCCTCTTCCTTCGTGCCGACCACCTCCTGCAGCAGCTTCACCAATCGCGGGCCGACCACTCCACCGACAAGGCCCTGCGGCGTCTCCTCGCCCCGGATCTCCTCATCGTCGACGATTTCGGCCTGCGGCGCCTCGATGCTCAGCAGTCGAGCGACTTCTATGAAGTCATCCTCGAGCGCCATCGGCGCTCCTCCACGATCGTCACCAGCAACCGAACGATCGACGAGTGGATCGCACTCTTCGAGGATGCGATCCTCGCGCAGAGTGCTATCGACCGTCTCGCCCACAATGCCTACCAGGTCGTCATCGACGGCGAGAGCTACAGGAAGCGGCAGCGACCGGGCGAGCACACAGCTCGTCCCCCACGAAACGCCTCACGACGAAAACCGGGACCAAAGGGCTGGAGGACCCGATCGTGACCGAATCTCGAAGAACCGACGCGCTCAGAGCCTCTCTGAGGCGTTTTCGAAGGGGGGGACGACCTGACGCTCGTCCCCCTGCGGCGGGATCGCCCTTTCATCCCCGCCTCCCCGAGCGAGCTGAGGCTCCGGCCAGACATCGAAGACAAGACACGCCCTGGCACGCGCGCGGGAGCAGCCGCCCACAATGTGGACGGCAGCTTCGTCCAAAGCCGCACCGCCTCAGCACGCGCTTCACGGACGATTCGACTATCAGCAGGAGGGAGATCCTTCCGAAAGGAGGTGCACCGGACCAACGGCCACTTGAATCACGAGATCCAACTCATGCTATAACTACCCCGGCCTCGGGACCCGGGGTCATGCTTGTGAGAAGCCCCTGGGTCATGCTCGTGAGAAGTGAC
>JBGPMB010000239.1:0-3108 GCA_041486775.1 Candidatus Eiseniibacteriota bacterium
ATCACGCTCTGGATCGCTCCTTCATGAGAACCATTATGGTTCGGGAGACGTCGACTCGGCCTCGATATCGAGGCGATGCAGGCCGGGCAGCGTACCCAACGCCTGCCAGGAAGTCAATGTGGTAAAGGACGATGCTCGGCCGTAACATACCTCAAGGTGCCCAAGACACCCCGATCCACCATTCTCGTCGTGGACGACGAGGCGGAGATCTGCGACCTCGTGAGCTATAACCTGGCTCGCGAGGGTTATCGCGTCTTACAGGAGCACGACGGCGAGGCCGGATTGAACCGCGTGTTCCAGTCCGCGCCCGACCTCTTGATCCTGGACCTCCTCCTGCCGAAGATGAGCGGCCTCGAAGTGCTGAGCGCGATCCGGAGCGAGCCGCGCACGAAGTCGCTTCCCGTGCTCGTGCTCACGGCCCGGAGCACCGAGATGGACAAGCTGGTCGGCTTCGAGCGCGGGGCGGACGACTACCTGACGAAGCCCTTCTCGCCGAAGGAGCTGGTGGCGCGCGTGCAGGCCATCCTGCGCCGCACCCGCGGCGAGGAGACCTCGGTGCCCGTCAAGGTCGGCCCGTTCCAGTTCGACAGCGAGCGGCATCGGGTGCTCATTCACAACCGGGAGCTGGATCTGACCCCTACCGAATATCGCCTTCTCGAGTACCTGCTCCAGAAGCCCGGGCGGGTCTTCTCGAGGGAGCAGCTCCTGGACAAGGTCTGGGGTCTGGGGTATTTCGGCGAGACACGGACCGTCGACGTCCACGTCCGCCGGCTCCGGGCCAAGCTCGGGCGCGACGCCGCGTTGATCCGCACGGTCACCGGCGTGGGTTATGCGGCGGAAACCTCCTCGAAGTAGCGCGTGACCTCGCTCACCGCGCGACTCTACTCCCTCATCGCCATCCTGCTCGGGGCGGGCCTCCTCGTGGCCGGCATCGCTCTGGACCGCGACGCCTCCCGCATGGCCGCGCGCTCGCTCGAAGACGAAGGGCGCCGAGAGCTGGGGCTTCTGCGGCTCTGGGCGCCGAGAGCCGACATCGCGCGCGGAGACATCCCGGCGGTGGACGCCTGGGCCGACCGCGCGGGGCTCGCCATCGGACGGCGCGTCACGGTGATCGATTCGACGGGGCGCGTCCTCGGGGATTCCGACGTCCCTCTCGATTCCGTTCCCCTCATGGAAAACCACGCGGGCCGACCCGAGGTCCGCGCCGCCCTCGACACGGGCCTCGGGGAAGCGAGCCGGCGGAGCTGGACGATTCGGAGACAGCTCTTCTACATCGCCGAGCCACTCGTGCCGCCGGCTCCCGGGAGGAAGGAGCCCCGGGTGGTGCTTCGCATCTCGATCCCGACCCCGCAGGCCCACGAGTTTGCCCACCGCTGGCAGCGGCATCTCTGGTTCGCGGTGGGCGGCGTCTTCCTCGTGGTCCTCGCAGGGGGATACGTCCTGGGCCGCCGCGTGGATCGCCGCCTGCGGACGATGCGCCGCTCTGCGGAAGCGCTGGGCCAGGGGGATCTCGCCACGAGGATCGCGGTGGATGGCCACGACGAGCTGGGCGCCTTGGCCCGCGTCCTCAATTCCATGGCCGAACGGCTCGATTCGAAGCTTTCGGAGCTCCATGCGGAGCGCGACCTGAGCCAGGCGGTGATCGCGAACCTGAGCGAGGGGGTGGCGCTCCTGGCGCCCGACCTGACCCTCTTGCATACGAACGAGCGGTTCTGGCGGCTGGTCGGCGCCGAGCGCCCGTCCGGACCCTCCGCCCCCAGGCTCGCCGCGGCCCGTCAACCGGCGCTGGAGGAGATCGTGCGCGAAGCCATGCGCCGCGGGACCCCGGTGCGGCGCGAGGCTTCGATCTACGTCGAGGATCGCCGCGAGCACGAGGTGGCGGTGGCTCCGGTACGGGAGGGCTCTGAAACCGGGGCTTGGCTCCTGACGATCCGCGATCTCGACCCCGAGCGCGCCATGGCGAATCTGCGGCGCGAGTTCGTCGCGAACGTCTCCCACGAGCTGAAGACGCCGCTCACGTCCATCCAGGGCTACGCCGAGACCCTGCTCCACGGTGCCTTGGACGATGAGGCGAATCGCGCCCGGTTCGTCGAGACGATCCGGAATCAGGCGGTGCGCCTGGAGGCGATCGTGGACGACCTGCTCGAGCTGGCGGACCTGGACCGCCCCGACGCCGCGCTGAACGTGAAGGATTGGGATCTGGCCGAGGTGGTGCGCGACATGGCCGCCGGGTTCGAGGAGACCGCCGCCCGGCGGGGTCTCGCGCTTCTCCTCGAGGTCCGGCCGGGGCTCCGCGCCTCGTTCGACCGGAAGCGGGTCGAGGTGGCGCTCCGGAACCTGCTCGACAACGCCATCAAGTACACCGAGTCGGGAAGCGTGCGCGTTTCCGCCGAGGCGGGGCCGGCCACGATTCGAGTCTCGGTGACGGATACCGGCCGGGGCATCGAGGCCCAGCATCTGCCCCGCGTCTTCGAGCGCTTCTACCGCGCGGACCATGGACGAGCCCGGGCCACGGGCGGAACAGGTCTGGGGCTTTCCATCGTGAAGCACGCCATCGAGCTCCATGGCGGCCGGGTCGGGCTCACGAGCGCGCCGGGTCGTGGAAGCACCTTCTGGTTCGAGATCCCGGCCGCCCCTCCGTCGTAACACAGTTGTAACACCACCGTCACTTGCCCCGGGATCCGCGCTCGATAGGGTTCCAGGATGGGCGTTCTCACCAAATGGGCTGAGCCCGGGCAGGGACCGTCTGAGCGTCCCGTCCTGCCGAGCATGGACCTGGGTTCCGGAGGGCAAACTCCCGGCCAGCCCCGGCCGGATGCCAAAGCCGCCATCGAAGCCCGCGACCTCTCGCTCTGGTACGGAACGCACCAGGTGCTGAAGTCGGTCAGCCTCAGCATCCCGGAGCTTCAGATCACCGCCATCATCGGCCCCTCCGGCTGCGGCAAGTCCACGCTCCTCCGGTGCTTCAATCGGATGAACGACCTCTTCCCGCCGGTGCGCTATCAGGGCTCGATCCATTTCGACGGCATGGACATTCTCCGGAACGGCATCGACCTGGTGGAGCTCCGGCGGCGGGTGGGGATGGTCTTTCAGCGCGCGAATCCTTTC
>JBGPMB010000240.1:0-3099 GCA_041486775.1 Candidatus Eiseniibacteriota bacterium
CGATCTTCCTCGACGAGGTGGGCGAGATGAGCGCCACGCTGCAGGTGAAGCTCCTGCGGGTGCTCCAGGACCGGGAGGTCCGGCCGGTCGGCGCCGATCGCATCCTCAAGGTCGACGTGCGCGTGATCGCCGCCTCGAACAAGGAGCTGGCGGCCGAGGTCGAGGCGGGAAACTTCCGCGAGGACCTCTTCTACCGGCTCCAGGTGATCCCGATCGTCATGCCGCCGCTGCGCGAGCGGCGGTCGGACATCCCGCTCCTCATCCGACACTTCCTGGACAAGCACAATCGCAAGCGTCCGGGCCGCCCGGCGCAGATCTCCGAGGAGGCGATGGTGCACCTCTGGGAGTACGACTGGCCCGGCAACGTGCGCGAGCTCGAGAACCTCCTCGAGCGCCTCGTCATCCTCTCGGAGGACGGCCACATCGGCGTCGAGCATCTGCCCCCGAGCTTCCGCTCGTTCATCTCCGAGAAGAAGATCCCGCGCCCCGCCCTCGGCGAGGAGGGGCTCGACCTCAACACGGCGGTCGAGGAGTTCGAGAACCGCCTCATCGAGGAGGCCCTGCGCCGCACCAAGGGCAACAAGCAGGCCGCCGCCCGCCTCCTCGGCCTGAAGCGCACCACCCTGGTCGCAAAGCTCCGCCGCCGAAAGGGCGGCGAGGACATCGACGAGCAGGAGGCCTCCGAATGACGACGCCGGCGAAGGCCACCATCCTGGTGGTGGACGACGACGCCTCCTCGCGCGACATCACCGCGCGGCTCCTCGCCCGCGAGGGCTACGCGACCCTGAGCGCGGCCGACGGCCCCGAGTGCCTCGCGCTGGTCCAGGCACGGCCCGTCGACCTGATCCTCCTCGACGTCATGATGCCCGGCATGGACGGGTTCCAGGTCTGCGAGGCCCTGCGCGCGGCCGGCTCCAGCGTCCCCGTCATCCTGCTCACGGCCAAGGACGACATGGACACCCGGCTCGAGGGCATGCATCATGGGGTCAGCGAGTTCCTGACCAAGCCGATCAACAAGATCGAGCTCTACGCCCGCGTCCGCGCGCAGCTCCACATCCTCGACCTCGCTCACCAGCTGGAGACCGTGGAGCGCACTCTCCAGGCGGCCCGTCCAGGGCCCCGCCCCGCCCCCAAACCCGGCACCTGACCCCCCCGCCGGGGAGCGATTTCGCCCCAGCGGCATAGAAAACATTCACCGAATCCGATCTACCGGCTGGTCCAGAAGTAGGTGCCGGGGGGCCCGGTTGCCACCACTGCTTTAATAAGCTAAATAGCTCCTCTCCCCTCGCGAGGGGAAGAACACGGGAGGTTACCCACCATGGCGAAAGACGACGACGTCCTCATCCAGCTGGCGACCCGAATTCCGAAGGGTCTGCACCGGGAAATCAAGCTCTTTTGCGTCCACAACGGCATCTCGGTGATGGAGTTCGTGGCCGCCGCGCTCGAGGAAAAGCTGCGCAAGAGCGGCACCCGGACGGCCCGGCGGGTCGCCGCGCGCTGAGGCCGGCGACGGGCGCGAGGAGGTGCCGGGTTCGGCTCCTCGCGCGGTGTCCCCCCCTCCTCAGCCCTCCCCGGCCCCTCGGCTAGCGCAGGAAGACCGGTCCCAGCCCGCGCTCCACGAGGGCCTCGGCGATGCGCGTCTTCGCCGCGATGGTGCGGATCGGGAAGTGCGGGATGAGCGCTTCCAGGCGGAGGTGCTTGCGCAGCTCCTCGCCCTCCACCTCGTTGGCCAGCAGGCGCCGTGCTGCGTCGACGATGCGTCCGTTCGCCGAGGCGACGAAGACGTTGGTCAGGCCCTGTCTGAGCTCGTCGGCCTCCGGCGCGTCGCTCCCGAGGAGCAGGCGGGTGCGGTTCACGACGCTATCCATCGCATAGACGTCGATGATCATGTTGCTCAGGATCTCGAGGTGCTGCTGGCGGTCCCTCAGTGACGCCAGCTCGCGCTGGATCAGGAGCCGCGCGATGTACGCCACCACCCGCTTCGCGACCTCGGTGGCACGGATCTCGCGCTCGAGGGGTCCGGGCGCCGGGGCCGCGAAGCCGCTCGGGTCGGCGATCTCGCGGTCGACCTGCTGCAGGAAGTCGGTGTAGGGCAGCTGCCCCTGGCCGATGCGCTTCACCAGCGTCGCCGGGATGATCAATCGATTGATCTCGTTGGTGCCCTCGAAGATGCGGTTGATGCGCGCATCGCGGAAGTGCCGCTCGACGGGGTACTCGGCCGTGAACCCATAGCCCCCGAGAACCTGCAGCGCCTCGTCGGCGACGAAGTCGAGCGTCTCCGTGCCGAAGACCTTCAGGATCGAGCACTCGATCGTATACTCCTCGATCGATTCCCGGATGAGCCGCCGGGTGGCGTCGGCCGCTTGTGGGTCGATCGCCTCCGCGGCCGCGTCCATCAGCCCGGCGGTCCGGTAGCTCATGCTGTCGGCGACGTAGATGCGCGTCGCCATGTCGGCGAGCTTCCGCTGGATCATGCCGAAGTGCGCGATCGGCTGGCCGAACTGCTTGCGCGTCCGCGCGTACTCGAGGGCGATCTGCAGGCATTCCTTGGCGGCGCCTCCGGACCCCGCGCCGAGCTTGAAACGCCCGATGTTCAGGATGTTGAAGGCGATCTTGTGCCCCTGCCCCACCTCGCCGAGGACGGCGTCGGTCCCGACCGGCGCGTCCTCGAGGATGAGCTGCCGGGTGGACGAGCCACGGATGCCGAGCTTCTTCTCCTCGGGACCGGTCGTCAGCCCGGGCGCGGTGCGCTCGACGAGGAAGGCGGTGAAGCGCTCGCCGTCGACCTTCGCGAAGACCGTGAACAGGTCGGCGAAGCCGGCGTTGGTGATGAACTGCTTGACGCCGGTCAGGCGGTAGCCGCCACCTGGCTCCGGTACGGCACGGGTCACGGCGGCGAGCGCGTCGCTCCCCGAGCCGGGCTCGGTGAGCGCGTAGGCTGCCAGCCATTCGCCGGTCGCCAGGCGCGGCAGGTAGCGCTGCTTCTGGGCCGCGTTGCCGTAGTACACGAGCGGCAGCGTCCCGATCCCCGTGTGCGCCCCCCACGAGACGCTGAACGAGGCGCACAGGGCCCCCCGCTCCGAGACGAGCATCGAGGTC
>JBGPMB010000241.1:0-3091 GCA_041486775.1 Candidatus Eiseniibacteriota bacterium
AGAACACGGTCACGGCGTGGCCGAACATGACTGGATCCGAGACCTTCATCATGGTGGCCTTGAGGTGCAGCGACAGGAGCAGGCCTTTGGCTTTTGCGTCCGCGATCTGCGAGGCAAAAAATGTCCGCAGCGCTTTCACGTTCATCACCGAGGCGTCGAGGATTTCGCCTTCGATGAGCCCGAGCTTTCGCTTGAGCACCGTGACCGCTCCATCCGGACTCACAAACTCGATGCGGACTTCAGCGGCCTCTTTGATGGTGGTGGACACCTCACTGCCGTAGAAGTCGCCGGAGGTCATGTGGGCCACGTGCGACCTGGAGTCCGGAGCCCAGGCCGCCAGCTTGTGCGGATGTTTCCTGCAGAACGCCTTGACCGAGAGCGGTGAACGGCGGTCCGAGTTGCCTTCGCGCAGCACCGGGTTGACGGCACTGCCCGAAACCCTGGTGAAGCGCTCCTGGAGCTTCTTGTCGGCGTCGCTCGCCGGGTTTTCGGGGTATTCCGGAACGTTGTAGCCGTGCGCCCTGAGCTCTTTGACCGCCTCCTTGATCTGCGGCACCGAAGCCGAAATGTTGGGCAACTTTATGATGATGGCCTCGGGCTTTTTTGTCAGCTCGCCCAGGAGGGTCAACTGATCCGGGATCTTTTGCGCGTCAGCGAGGTGGTCGGGGAAATTGGCGATGATGCGGCCCGCGAGCGAGATGTCGCGCGATTCGATCTGGATACCCGTGCCTTTGACGAAGGCGCGAACGATCGGCAGAAGCGAATAGCTGGCCAGCGCCGGGGCCTCGTCGGTGTGAGTCCATTGAATGGTCGAGGTTTCAGTTTTCATGGCTTCTCCGTTGCCCTCCGACCGTTTGCCAGACCGAGGCAAGAGGGGTGCCTCGTGCCCGAACCCTTGTCGGGATATCCG
The DNA here is from genome assembly GCA_041486775.1 of Candidatus Eiseniibacteriota bacterium. Classification (GTDB taxonomy): domain Bacteria; phylum Eisenbacteria; class RBG-16-71-46; order SZUA-252; family SZUA-252; genus WS-7. The sequence continues at coordinate 911 of JBGPMB010000241.1, forward strand.
CAGCTGCCGGCTCGCAAAGACCCTCGGGCTCAACCACAGTCATCCCGACACTTGCGATCGCGCCTCATGTTCTCAACCTCTTGAAAAGCCGATTATGGTCCGGCGGCGAGCCGCCCGGCGGCGTTTGGGCCGCGCCCGGAAAGGTCGCCTGCCGGGGCGGGGCGCCCTAGATGTAAATGCATTAGCCCGCGGGCCTCGGAAGGTCTCGAGGCTCCGAGGGAGCCGCGCCTTCGTCCGCGCACTCTGTCTATGAGACATCCCGGACAATTCCTCCGGCCCGGCGCTCGCCACAGCGCGTATAATCGCCGCTCCGCACCTATGAGCTCAATCCGGTTCCGAGAAATGGCCGGGCCGTCAGTCGGCGGGGCGGAAGACCGTGATTCCGTCGCACTCCGCATTGATCCTTCGCGCCGCATCACCCTGCGGTTCTCGCTCATGATCGAGGACAACCAGGACCTGGAGGCCCTCCGCTACGCCCGGCGCGCGATGATCCGGGAAGAGCGCACGCGCGGGCTCGACTGGGACGAGCCGTCCATGGAGCAGCCGATCTTCACCGCGACGGAGGTGCGCTGGTTCGTCCTGGTCTCCCAGGTGGCCTGGTGCCGCGAAAAGATCGCCGAGCTCGTCTCCCGCGCCAACCGGGCGCGCGACGCGCTGCGGGACCTGCGCCAATGAGCCGCGCAGTGGGCTCTTTCGCCGTTCCAGCGGCCTGATCCCTCATGCGCGCCCGGACCGTGGTCGCCCTGGTGGTCGTGGGGGGCGTGTCTTACTGGGTCTACAAGAGCCAGATGACCGTCTCCCGTTTCGTGGACGATCTCACGCGCCCGCTGATGGGCTCGAAGGCCGCGGTCAAGGAATCCGAGCACAAGCGAGTCATGTCAGACGCGGTCCCCGCCGCCCACGAAGGGGAGCCGATCTCGACGCAGACCATCCGGGAGGGGATGAAAACGGCCGAGGTCGAAGAGGTTCTCGGAAAACCCGACCGGGTCGAGCCGTTCGAGAAGGACGGGCATAGCCGCGTGCGCTGGACCTACGTGCGCCCCGGCCGCGTCGTCGTTTTCGAGGGCGGTCGCGTGGTCTCCATCGCGATCCGGTAGGCGGCCGACGCCGCGCCGAAGAGAGGAAGCCGCGGATCGAGGACGATGTGGATCGGGATACGCGACAAGAGGTCTTCGAGCGGCGGCTTCGACCCGAACGAGTCGAGGAAGACAGGATCGCGCATCGCGGGGAGGATCTTCGGAGCGATCCCGCCCGCGATGAAGATCCCGCCGGTCGCGCGGTATTGGAGCGCGAGGTTCCCGGACTCCGATCCGTAGAGAGAGACGAAAAGGCGCAGGGCTTCCCGGCAGAGCGGATCGCGGCGCGCCAGGCCGTACCGGCTGATGACCGCCGCGCGGTCCGCGGAAAGGAAAGCGCGCGAGACGCGGGCGTTTTCGGGCGCGAACCCGTCGGATTTCAGGAAGTCGTAGAGGTGCGTCAGGCCTTCGCCCGAGAGGAGGCGATCCCGGTCGACCCGGCCGAATTTCTTGCGAACGAAGCGAACGAGGCGATCCTCGATCGTGTTCCGGGGGCCGAAATCGGCGTGGCCTCCCTCGGACGCGAAAGGCTCGTACCGCCCTCCGATCCGAGAGAGGGCGGCCTGGCCGAGACCCGTTCCGGCACCGATGAGCCCGATCGGGCCTCCAGGCTCCGCCTCGCCCTCCCGCAGCGTGGCGAGTTGACGTCCACGAAGATGGGGGATTCCCAGGGCTGCGGCCACGAAGTCGTTGACGAGGCACACCCGCTCGATCCCGGTGGCCCTCGCGAGCCGCCGCTCTTCGATGATCCACGGCAGCTTCGTCACACGTGCGCGGTGCGCCCGCACGGGCCCGGCGACGCCGAAAGCGGCCGCCGGCGGGGGTTTTCCGCCGCCCTCGAGGAACCTTGACAGGATCTCCTCGAGGCTCCCGAACAGGCGGCTCGGGTATTTTCGGAACCGCCGGATGGAGAGGCGCCGCCGGGAGATCTCGACGATGGCGAGGGCTGTCTTGGTCCCCCCGATATCCCCCGCCAGGACATGCATGGAGCGAAGTTAACACCCGGGGTGAATCGGGCGATCGAGTGACTGAGGGTGCCGGGCGGGTTCGAGTAGACAAAAAAATCCCCGGGTCGGGGTGGGGCCGCCCGGGGGGCGAAAGGAGG
>JBGPMB010000242.1:0-3055 GCA_041486775.1 Candidatus Eiseniibacteriota bacterium
GGTCCACGTGCGGCACGCGCGCTCCATCGCGACCGGGTACACCGTCACGCACTCCGGGCCCAGGTGGAGGCGCAGGAAGTTCTTGTAGTCGGGAATGTGCAGCGACGAGAACGACTCGTCCGCGTGCAGGTCCGAGAGCGCGTTCGAGAGCGCGAGGTAGAGGCCGGTGAGGATTCCGCCCAGCAGGAATCCGCTCGCGAGCATCTCCGCGGAGAAGAGCAGGGCCTGCCACGGCGAGTCCATCCACGCCTCGACGTCCGCCTGCGGCAGCCCCGCGAGCGATCCGAGGTTGATCGTCGCGAACAGCCAGAGCAGTGCGACGCCGAGGAACAGGTGTGCGATCCCGTGTCCCGGGCCCCACAACGCCTTTCGCACCGCGCCCCACTTGCGGGGTGGGGGATTCGAGAAGCCCCACGTGGCCACGGGGAGGACCAGCGTGACCAGCAGGCTCCCGGGCCGGTGTGCCAGTGTCCGGACGAGATCGGGGAGCACGACCCCGAAGAAACTGGAGAAACTCGCCGGCACGCGGTCGAGCCGCTCCATCAGGCTCCCCGGCATGAGCGGGACCTTGCTCGCGCTCTGCCAGATCCACGTGTAGAACAGGTAGAGGAAGCCGACGAACAGCGAGAACGCGGGGTTGCGCACGAAGAAGAGCAGGTTTCCCCAGCGGAGTCGTTGCGACGTCTTGTCGTCGGGGTACGCGCTCACGCGACTGTACTTGTTCTCCGTCCCCGCCTCGGTGAGCGTGAGCTCCCGGGGCAGGTCGTGCGTGCCGCGCAGGAACGCGCCGCCGCCTCCGGCCGTGAACTTGTGCCGCCCGCCGGACGACTGCACGTAGTGCGAGTAGTGGTGGAGGTCGCCTGCCAGGTTCAGCATCACCTCCGCCTTCGCCCTCGCGATCATGGCCTCCAGGTACGTCAGGTTCGGGTGCGCGCCGGCGGAGTCCGGGTCCGGGAGCACCCGGGCGTCTCCGGCGTCCACCCAGCTCGACGTGGGCGTGCAGAGGATCACGCGATCACCGGGTTCGAGCGTGCTCGCGAAGTGCTCGAAGTAATGTTTCTGCGGCTCGTCGATGTCCGCCTCGAGCTGGATGTCGACGGCCCACAACCACCAGCCGTGCGGCAGCTTCAGCGCGAAGTAGCTCCGGCGCTGCTGCGTCTTCCGCCCGCCGATCCACCGCTGCTGGCAGAAGAGCTTGAGGAAGCTCGTCAGCCCGTCGTACCAGTCGTGATTCCCGGGCAGCACGTACAAGCCCTGGCTGTCGCCCTCGGTCCACGGCAGCGCCGCGGTGTAGGGACCGGTGAACCGGTTCTGGTACGTCGAGCGCGTCGCGGTGGGGTAGACCTGGTCGCCGCCCATCACCAGCAGGTGGCCCCTCGGCGTGTCGACGCCGTCGAGCTGCAGCCGCTCCTGCGACAAGAGCCACGCGATGCTGTACGTCGAGTCCCAGCCATCACCCACGTCGGCGACGTAGTCGATCCACAGCTCGTCCGTGCCCGAATACCGCGCCATCTCCTGCGCTTCTTCCTCCGGTGAGCTCGAGACCAGCGCTGCCTGGATCTCGCGGCGGTCGGCGTATGCGCCGAACACCGTTCCCAGCAGCGCGCGGATCGCGGTGCGGACGAGCTGGCCTGGGCTGAACCATCCGACCATCGGCTCCTGCACGATGGTCTGCGGGATTTCTCCGGGACCGGCGGCGCGAGTCATGGCGTCTCCCTGCGACGACCGGCGGCGCGTGTCACGACGCCCCCTTGCGGCTGCCGAGCCCGTAGCTCGCCCAGAGCTCGCGCGCGAAGAAACCGGCGAACGCCCCTGACGCCTTGAGCCCCGCGCCCACCGACGCGGTGTTGGTGGCGTGGAACGTCGAGAGCAGCTTCAGCAGCTCGCCGACCCCCAGCGTCAGGATGCCGGCCCCGACCACTGGGCCGCTCGTGTCGCGCCCCTGGTGCAACCGCGTGTACAAGGTGGTCGTCGCGGGCCAGAGCGAGAACACGGAGCCTGAGCGCACCTCTTTCTTCCCCGCGAGATAGTAGTCCTTGCCCTCATGCGTGAACGCCAGCTCGTAGACCATCCAGTTCAGACCCGGTTCGTTGCCCGGCGCGAACAACGCGAACACGCCGCCGTAGGCCGGGATGCTGGTGCCGAACGCCGGGTAGTCCACGTGGCCCGTCATGGGTTCGCGGTGCTCTGGATCGGCGATGAAGCGCTGGATGTCGTGGATGTCGATCGTCGCGTGCAGCGCGAGCTGCACGGCGCTCGCCTTTCCGCGCGCGGCGCCGGCACGCGGATCCGTCTCCCCCATCGCGAACGGCCCCGCCATGGTCTCACGAAACGTGACGCCCGGCGTCGTGTCCTTCATGCCCGTCGCCTCCGGCTCGAGTGGAACTCCTTCCGGGCGCGCGGCCCGGATGTACCGCAGCGCATCACTGTAGCCCCGGTCGATCAGCGTCCCGGCGTCGATCCGGCCCTCATAGAAGTCGGGATCGAGCGGCAACGGGTACTCGGGCTTGATCACATGCAACCGGATGGGTGAGCGCTGCCCATACGGTGAATCCCCTCGCGCGATGCGCTCGTTCACGTCGCGGGTCCATTCCAGCTCCTCGTTGAGCGCGCCGCCGGCGCTGATCTCGATCATGTGCACGTACTGCTCGAACGGGCCGTCGTGATACGCCGTGGTGTTGCCGATGCACCACACCAGCCATAGCTCCTCGGCGCCGCGCTTCACGGCTTCCTTGAGGTTCGCGTCCTTGATCCACACGGAGTCCAGGTACAGGAACGCGCCCTTGCGGATGGGCGGCATGAAGATCGGCAGCGAGATGCCCGCGATGAGCAGGTCGAGGTCGATTTCCGTGTGCGGAACCGCCTCGTTCACCTTTCGCGTGTAATTGCAGACGTTGAACGTGCCCGCCATGCCCTGCGCGGCGCGGATGCGCGCGGGGTCGATGCCCAGGTGCGGGAAGACTTTCTGCACGATGCCGTCGGCATCGCCGAGCGCGGGCGCGTGAATCCCGCGCAAGTAGTCGCGCAGCGGCAGCAGCGACGCGAAATCCCGCAC
>JBGPMB010000243.1:0-3026 GCA_041486775.1 Candidatus Eiseniibacteriota bacterium
CCTCGATCCCTCGGTGGTCGGAAAGATCCGCGCGGGGGAAGTCGTCGATCGTCCCGCCGCGGTCGTCAAGGAGCTGATCGAAAACGCCCTCGACGCGGGGAGCACGCTGGTGGCGGTCCACGCGGCGTCCCACCCCGAGAGGTCCATCCGGGTCCAGGACGACGGCGCGGGAATGTCACGCGAGGACGCGCTCCTGGCACTCCGTCCCCATGCCACCAGCAAGATCGAATCCGCGGACGACCTCGCGAAAATCCGCACGCTGGGATTTCGCGGCGAAGCGCTCGCGAGCATCGCCGAGGTCTCCCGTCTTTCGCTCTCCACGAGGTCCTCGGATGATCTGACCGGGACCCAGGTCGAGGCGCTGGGCGGCGCCGTGATCCAGGTCTCGGGTGTCGGGCGCGCCGTGGGGACCACGGTGCTGGTCGAGGATCTCTTCTTCAACACCCCCGCCCGGCTCCGTTTCCTCAAATCGCGGGAGGCGGAGATCCGGGTGCTGAGCCGCGTCGTCTGGAATTACGCGCTCACGTATCCCAGAGTGCATTGGAAGTTCTCCGTGGAGGGGCGGGAAGACACCGACCTGCCCGAGGCGCGCGACCTTCTCGAGCGCTGGGAAGTGCTGTACGGGCGGGGATCCGAGGACGGGTCGGCCGAGTTCGATCACGAGGCGGGCGGCGTGCACGTGAGCGGCGTCCTGGGCGCGCCGGAACAGGCGCGGGCCTCGCGCGACTATCAGACCTTCGCCGTGAACGGGCGCGTGGTGGCCTCGGCCACGCTGGCGGCCGCCCTGCGCCAGGGGTACGGCAACCTCCTCCCCGGCGACCGCTATCCGCTGGCGCTCGTCCTGATCGAGATCGATCCCGCCCAGGTGGACTCCAACGTTCATCCGACCAAGCGCGAGGTGCGATTCCGCGACGAAGCGCGCGTGTTCCAGGTGCTGCGCCGCGCGGTCGAATCCTCGATGCGCCGCTACGTGCCCACCGGTATTACGTTCCGGGACGCGGGCGCGGTGGGAGAGCCGGAAGGGGGCGGCGCGTACCACACGCGCGCCGAGGATTCCGCCACGGCGCTCGCGACCCAGGCGGCGAAGGAGACCGGGACCGAAGCCATGGGCGCGCTCCTTCTCGCCCTGGAAGCGGCGCCGGCAGGCGCCGCGGACGCCAAGGAGCGCGAGCAGGGGGATATACACGAAAGTCTCGGGGAGCCCGAGATTCCCATCTGGCAGCTCCATGATCGCTATCTTCTGGCCCCGATCCGCGGCGGCCTCGTCATCGTGGATCAGCACGCCGCGCACGAGCGGATCCTCTACGAGGAAGCGCGCGCGCATCTCTACGGCGGAACGGGCGCGAGCCAGGTGCTTCTCTTCCCGCGCATCGTGGACTTGACCCCGGCGGAGCTGGACGCGCTCCTCATGATGGAGCCGCATCTGCGCCGGCTGGGATATGAAGCCTCGCTCTTCGGGGAGCGCCAGGTCGCGATCCGCGGCGTGCCCGCCTCCATTCCCGAAGAGGCCGCGGTCGATTCCCTCAAAGCCGTGCTCGCCTCGGTGGACACGCTGGGGGAGGGCGGCGATCCGCCCGAGGAGCACATCGCGAAATCCTTTGCCTGCCACGCCGCGGTCCGGAGCGGCCAAGCCCTGAGCCCGATCGAGCGCCGCGCGCTCTTCGACCGGCTGTTCGCCACGAGCCTCCCGCACGGCGATCCCCACGGGCGCCCCACCTACGTCCGGGTTTCGATGGAGGAGCTGGATCGTCGTTTTGGCCGCCGGTAAGGATCGGCACGGCCCGAAACGAATCGTCCTCGTCGGCGCGACCGCGTCGGGGAAGAGCCTCGTCGCGCTCGACCTGGCCGACCGTCTGGGCGGCGAGATCGTGGGGGCCGACTCGCGGCAAATTTACCGGGGGCTCGAAATCGGGACCGAGGCGCCCACGCTCCACGATCGCGCCCGCGCGCCGCATCACTTCGTGGCGTTCCTCGATGCGGCCGAGACCTACAGCGCCGGCCGCTACGGCCGCGAGGCCCGCACTACCGTCCGCGCCATCGAGGCGCGGGGAAAGATCCCGATCGTGGCGGGGGGATCGGGTCTCTACATCCGCGCGCTGCTCCAGGGGCTCTTCCACGGACCGGCGCGCGACGAGTCCCTTCGCGCCCGTCTCACGCAACGAATTCGCGAGGAGGGCCTGGACGCGCTCCGCGAGGAGCTCCGGCGCGTCGATCCCGAGGCGCATGCGGCGATCTCGCGGGGCGACCCCGTGCGGGTCATCCGGGCGCTCGAGGTCTGGGAGCTGACGGGACGGCCGATCAGCGTGCTCCGTCGCGAGCATGCCCCCGACCCTCTGCCCGCGCTCGTCTTCGGGCTGCGCTGGCCGCGCCCCGTGCTCGCGGGCCGGATCGCCTCGAGGATCGACCGGCAGATGGAACGCGGATTCCTCGAGGAGACACGGGCGCTCCTCGCGGCCCATCTCCCCGAGGACGCGCCGGGACCCCGGACTCTCGGCTATCGGGAGCTCCTGGCGCATCTCCGCGGCGAGTCCTCGCTGCCGGAGGCGCTCGATCGGATCGCGCAGCGGACGCGTCAGCTCGCGAAGCGCCAGGAGACCTGGTTCCGCATGACGCCGGGGGTCCACTGGATCGAGCTTCAGGAGCCGGAGGATCTCGCTCGGGCGGCGCGCGCGATCCAAGATCGGCTTGACCATGCGGCGGACAGGCCCTAGCCTGGGGTTCGTCCACCCAACGTGTGAGCGGGCATAACTCAGTGGTAGAGTGTCAGCTTCCCAAGCTGAAGGTCGCGGGTTCAAATCCCGTTGCCCGCTCCATTTTTTCCCATCGCGTTCTCTTCTCACCTCTCTAGGCCCGGGCATTCAGGCTGCACTTGATTGGACGCCCCGAAGTGCTTAGAATCACTCGGCCTTATTCCCATCGCGTCTTTCCTCCGAGGAACCCCCGTGATCGGTCTCAGTGATCCGTTTACCGTAGCCGGCCTCGATCCGAGCGGACTGGCTCTGAAGCTCGGCATCCGGCCGGGCGAG
>JBGPMB010000244.1:0-3015 GCA_041486775.1 Candidatus Eiseniibacteriota bacterium
CGACGAGCTGCGAGATGACGGTCTCCTGCTCCTGCATGAAATTGTCGGGGTAGGTCACCATCTTCACGTGATCGGCGCCGTACTTGGCCACGACCATCTGCCCCGCGCGGAACTCGTCCTCGCCCTGGGAGACCGTGCCGACCATGATGCCGATCTTGAACGGGATCGGGGTCACCGCCGTCCTGGCTGCGGCCGTCGATGCCTGCGCGGTCGCGGTGCCGCCGGTCTTGCTGCTGCATCCGGCGAGGACCAGGAGGAGAAGCGCTGCGGCGCCCGCGAGAGCAGAGTTCACGGCGAGCAGTCTCCTCGCGGCAGTTCGGGGCTGGGTACCGCTCATGAGGCAAACCTCCGCCCGCGGCTGCGGGCTTCCAAGTTCCGGCGAATGGCGACGGTGATGGCCCTGAAGAACCAATCTGGAGTCTAACAGACCGGCCCCAGGCCAGACGGGGCTATCTGGACGACCCCGGTGGGGCGTGCTAGGTTCCCTCCCCCATGCCTTTTGTCATCTTGACCGCCGCGCTTCTGGAAGGTCTTTCCCTCACGCTCATCCAGGGTTTCCTGCCCTTGTACGTGCGGCAATCCCTGGGCGAGACCCACTTTCTGGTCGTCGGGGCGGTCATCGCGATCCCCGCGCTCGGGACCTTCATCGCGAGCAACTTCTGGGGCGGGCTCTCGGACGTGAATGGCCGTCTCAAGCCATTCATCCTCATCGGTCTCCTGGGCTACGTCGCGGCCCTGGCCGGATATCCGCTCTTTCGAAACGACGTCGGGATCTTCCTCTGGGCGGCTCTCGCCTCTCTTCTTTACGGCACGCTCGCCCCGACGCTGAAGACCTACGTGACGCTGGCGCGCCCGGACCGCCGCGAGCATTCGCTCGCGTACCTCCTCATGGCGCAGAGCATCGGCTGGCTCACGGGCAGCGTGGGCGGCTCGAGGCTGATGGAGCACGGGCTGGGGCCGGGATTCAAGGTCGCTCTCTGGGCCGCGGCGGCGCTCCTGGCGGCGCAGGTCGTCCTGGTCGCCCTCATGCTGCGCGATTATCGCCGCGAGCCGGTGATCCGCCAGTCGCGCGGCTGGCTCGCCGGGGTCGCCCAGGACTTGGCCTCGCTCTACGAGAATCCGAGACTCTTGGCGCTCTGCGTCTTGATCTTCTTCCTGGTGGCGGGGAACTACATCACGTGGGGCTTCTTCTCCGTCTTCTTCGTCGAGCACCTCCACGCGAGCGTGCGCACGCTGGGGGTGGCCCTGGCGGTCTCCTCGCTCCTCGGGATCGCGCTCATGCCCGCGGTGGGCCCCCTCGTGCGCCGCTTCGGGGGGCACGTTGTGTTGGCGATGGGGACCACGCTCTACATCGTCATGTACCTCGGCATGGCGGTCACGCGAAGCCCGATCGCGATCGCGGCGCTCTTCGCGATGCCGCTCTACGGCATGGTGAACGTGAGCGCGAACACGCTGGCGGCCCAGTACTCGGGAAGGGCACAGCGCGGCGGAGGCCTGGGCGTCCTGAACGGAACCTACGCCCTGGCGACCATCGCGGGGCCTCTGATCGGTGGCTGGCTGGCCGACCGCTCGGGTTTGGGATCGATACCCTGGACGTCGCTGGGTTTCGCGGTCGTCGCGAGCGTGATCGCGTGGCAAGCCGTGTGGGGCCAAGTCTCAGGGAGAAATGGAGATTGAATCGGGTACTCCCTACTGGTATGATATTTTGTCGGCCCAAGCCCGGGCCAGCATCGCACCCTAGAATTCAACTTGGCGCAGGAAAAGGACTTACCCTCGAAATGAGAGCCCCCGTCGCAGCCTTGGTCCTCCTTCTCTTCGGCTTCACCTTGGCCTCGGCGCCATCGCTTAGCGCGGCCAACCCGAGCACGTTCAACCGCTCCGACAAGCCGGCGCCCGGCGAGAAGAAACTCGCCTGGCTCGCGTTCGACGCGGCCGTCGACCAGGCGAAGAAGGAAAACAAGCACATGATCGTGGACGTCTACACGACCTGGTGCGGCTGGTGCAAAGTCATGGATCGCCAGACCTACGGCAATGCCGAGGTGGCGAATTACCTGACCGAGAACTTCGTCCTCGCTAAGGTGAACGGCGAATCCTCCGCCGAGATGCACTGGAAGGGGAAGGTCATAACGGAGCGGGCCTTCGCGCGCTCGGTGGGCGTGACTGGCTTTCCCACCACGTATTTCCTGAAGCCAGACGCCGACATCATCGGCGGCGCTCCCGGATTCATCCCACCCGACAATTTCATCATCTACGCCAAGTACGTCAGCACGAAGTGGTACGAAAAGGGCTCGCCCCAGGATTACCTCAAGTCCATCGGCCAGGGAACACCGCAGCCCGCGAACTGACGCACCGTTTTCCCGCACCAGGCACCCCCGCACCCTTGACCGTTCCCTGACTCAGACGAGGCAGGTCCTTACACTTCCTTGACGTTGTTTCGTGATCCAATGCGGTCATGAGCGATGTCTTCTGGATCGCGCTTTTCGTCGTCCTGATCCTCCTCACGTTCGGTCTCATACGTCTCTGCGACCACGCGGAGCCGCGGCGATGAGCGCGCTCCACGCGATCGCGCTCGTCGTGGCGCTCCTTCTCCTGGTCTATCTCGTGATCGCGCTCCTTCGGCCGGAGAAGTTCTGATGACCGCGGCCTGGCTCGAGATCGTGATCTTCGTCGTTGTTCTATTGCTGTGCGTGAAGCCGCTGGGCCGCTACATGGCCAAGGTGCTCGAGGGCAAGCGGACCGTGCTTTCCCCGCTTCTGGGAGGGCTCGAGCGGCTTTGCTATCGCCTGGCTGGCGTCAGCCCCGAGCAGGAGATGGGCTGGAAGCGCTATGCGGTGGCCATGCTGCTCTTCAACATGGCGGGGTTCTTTGCGGTCTACGCCCTGCAGCGCTTCCAGCACCTGCTCCCGCTCAATCCGCAGAGGCTCGGGCCGGTCTCGCCCGACTCCGCGTTCAACACCGCGGTGAGCTTCGCCACCAACACCAACTGGCAGGGCTACGGCGGCGAGAGCACGATGA
>JBGPMB010000245.1:0-2987 GCA_041486775.1 Candidatus Eiseniibacteriota bacterium
GCTCGTTTCGGGGGATCAGGTCTCGTTCCGGGAGAACATCAATCAGTTTGCCCTGCATCCTCAGTTCAACTGGGCCGGGCTCCAGGCCGGTAATTTCGCCCCGCAGTATTCGACCTACACGCTCTCGGACGCTACGGTCCTGGGCGAAGGGTTCGAGCTGACGCCGCGGAAGTGGCGGATCGGGTTCGCGAACGGCCAGTCGCGCAAGGCCATCGCCGCCAGCCCCACCACGCTGGTCCAGCCGCAGTTCGCCCGGAACATCACCGCCGGCCGCGTCGGCTACGGGGATCCCCAGGCCACCCTGGTGGAGGTCTCGGTGCTGCGCGCCAGGGACGACTCGAATTCTCTGAACGATACCGACACCACGTTCATCACCACCCCGGAAGCGAATACGGTGTACGGCTTCAAGGCTCAGCGGATGCTCCAGAAGCTGCACGTGAGCGCCCAGCTCGAGGGCGCCTGGTCGCTCTACGACCGCGATCGACGCGCTGAAGCTGCGAGCGTCAAGGGCCGCGCGGTCGGAGTGAAGCTCCTTCGCGAGACGGTTCTGTCCTCGGTGGGCGCGAACCTCGAGGTCCTGAATGGGGGCTTCGTGAGCCTCGGCAATTCCGGCATCTCGAACGATCGCGTGGAATTCGGGATCACGGGGCGGACCCAGCTCCGGAGCGGAAAACTGCTCCTGAATGGTAACGCGGGGTGGCGGAACGACAATGTGAGCAATACGCTCCTCGCCGAGACGGCCCGGCGGAACTATTCCCTGAACGCCTCGTGGATGCCCCGTCCCAACTTCGGAACGGATCTTCAGTTCGGCTTCACGACGAATGACGCGGACCCGGCCGATTCGGTGGCCGGCTCCTCGAACATCACGCGTTTCCTGGCCTTCTCGCCTCACCTGAACTACGCCACGCGCGGGATCCAGCAGACGCTGACCGGCTCCGCCACGATCCAGAGCTCGGACAACACGACCACCGCCCCGGTTCCTCTGACCAACATGCGTGGCCTGACCCTGCAGGCCAACTGGCAAGCCGCCATGTCGCCCGTTCTCACGCTGAGCTTCGGTGGGAACTACAGCCGCACGGATCTCCAAGTCGCCGTCACGGAGGTCAGCGGGTTCGGACCCGGTTTCCTCTGGAGCCTGCCGCGCTCCCGGATCGTGACCTCGGGTCAGCTCGATTTCATGCGATCCCGGACGGGGAATTTCGGCACGGACACCGAGGTGGCCCCACGGTGCGAGGTGAGATGGCAGACGACACCCCATCATGCCCTCATCCTGCGCGGGAACTTCCGGAGGTACCGTTATGCGCTCGACACGCCCGAGTTCAACGAGCGCATGGCCTCGCTGGAGTACGCGGTAACGCTCTAGGCGGCTCTAGTAGCCCTTCTCGATGATCGTGAAATCGGCGACGTGATCCTTGTCGGAGGTCACGAGCGCGTATTCACCGGGCTGGAGCGACTTCGTGGGCCGGATCTCCCACAGCCCCTCCTGGACCCTCGTCACCTCGAGGTCGATCCCCTTCGTGAACAGAGTGCCTCTCGAAGTGCGCTCGACGGTGGTGCTGCGATTCCCGTCCTTGACCTCGAACTGCGCGAGCTGAAGCCGGAGGGCAGCGCTCTTATCGGACGCGATCCGGAACCGTGGCTTGGGATTCGCCAGGACGACCTCGCTCGTGGTGCCGGCGATGACGACGTAGGTCTTCGGTCCGTCCAGCTTCGACTTGAGGGTCGCCGTGGCGGTGCCCTCGGACGTCGCGCCCGCGCCCTCCACCCAGCACCCGTGCAAATTCAGGAGAACCCAGTCGCCGCCGTCGAAGAACTTGAGCTGGGGCAGGGGCGGAGCCTCGGAGGCATCATCGTCGGCCCAGGCCGGAGCGGCCCATATCCCGAGCGGAAGCGCCCACACGAGGAGCGAGGCCAGAAGAGCGGAACGGACGGCACGGTTCATGGGATTCCCCGTGGGATCGGGTGGCTCGGTGGCGGGCGGGCCCCTGTCCGGCGGCCCGAGCGCATGTCCCCAGGGTTATCGGCACCTTCCGCCCCCGGCTTCACTCCTGAGTTGAGACTCGGGCCGCCTCGATGCAGAATGGCGTGTTGCGTGGAGAGGGGTCCGGCGGTGGGGCGGCACGACCCGGGGGGGTCGATGCCGCCGGCCGCCCAAGCCGAGGAGGCCGGATGAAGCGGACGGTTACGATTGTGGCGGTAGTGCTTGGAATCGCGTTGGGCGGTTTTTCACTGGATCTGACAAGGCCCACGTCGGTCGTGGCGAAGTCCGGAATGCCGGACCCGGCTTTGACCGGCGCGCCCACCGAGGGCACCTGCCACAACTGCCACAATGCCGGGTTGAACGACGGTCTCGGCGGCATCTTCGTCTTCAACGTGCCGCCGACGTACACCCCGGGCCAGAAGTATCTCCTGGTGGCGGCGATCACGGCGGCGACCAGCACCCGGTGGGGCTTCGAGCTGACGGCCGTGAACAACGCTGGTCAGATGGCCGGGTCGTTCGGCGATAGTTCCAACGCCGTGGCGGAACAATCGCACCTTGGGTTCGATTACGTTTCCCAGACGACCCTGGAGGGGTTCGACGGCACGTACGCCGATTCCGCGGGGGCAGGCTGGGCCTTCCAGTGGACCGCCCCGCCGCCGGGAGGCGGGACGGTGACCTTCTACGCCGCGGGTGCCGCGTGCAACAACGACAACGCCGCTACCGGGGATATCACCTACACCACGACGGCTACCAGCACCGAGGGCGCCGCGACCGCCGTCGAGTCCACGACCTGGGGAAAGATCAAGCAGATCTACAGGTAGTCGAAGCGGGAGCGCGAATGCCCGGGGGAGGGCTCAAACCTGCATTCGGACGCGAAGACTCGGAAACTGTCAACGACTTTGAGACACCCGCATCGTGAGTTTACTGAGCAGCGGCCGGCACCATGAGTAGGCAAGACATCTGTGACATCACGTGGAATGAAACCAAGCTCTGCATCTGAACGCAC
>JBGPMB010000246.1:0-2966 GCA_041486775.1 Candidatus Eiseniibacteriota bacterium
CAAGCTCTGGCGCGAGATCTCCCCTCCCGACCGGACGGGCGTCGAGGGCGTCGCATCGATACGCATGACCTCGGACGCGGCGACGTTCGCGTACAGCTATTACCAGCGCCTGAGCTCGCTCTTCGTGGTGGAGGGGCTGCTCTCGCCATGATCGGCAAGACCCTCTCTCACTACCGCATCCTCGAGAAGCTGGGTGCGGGAGGCATGGGGGTCGTGTACCTGGCGCACGACGAGCGCCTCGAACGCAACGTGGCCGTCAAAATCCTGCAACCACATTCGCTCGCTGACGAGGGAGCCCGGAAGCAGTTCCGCAGGGAAGCCCTCGTCCTATCCAAGCTGAGTCATCCGCATATCGGCACCATCCATGATTTCGATTCCCAGGATGGCCTGGACTTCCTTGTCATGGAGTACGTCCCCGGCACCACGCTGGCGGACCGGTTGGCGTCCGGGCCCATGGAAGAAGCCGAGGTTCGCCGGCTGGCGGGGCAGATCGCGGACGCTCTCGATGCCGCGCACGAAAAAGGCGTCATCCATCGCGACCTCAAACCCGGCAACATCATCGTCACCCCGAAAGGCCAGGTGAAAGTTCTCGATTTCGGGCTTGCCAGGCGGTTCCCGTCGGCCGGGACGCTGGCAACCTTCACGACGGTCTCGGCCGTTCACGAAATGGCCGGAACACTTCCCTACATGGCGCCGGAACAGCTCCTCGGCAAGCAGGTGGACATTGGCACGGATATTTACGGTTTCGGGGTTGTTCTCTACGAGATGGCGACGGGGAAGCGTCCCTTCCACGAAGAGAACCCTGTTGCGTTGACGAACGCGATCCTGAATTCGCCACCACCGCCGCCCAGCTCATTCAGGCCTGAGCTATCGAGGGCGATGGATTCGACTGTCCTGCGCTGCCTCGAGAAGAACAGCAAGGATCGCTTCGCTTCGGCTCGCGCCGTCGTCGACAGCTTCAATGCCGATGCCCCGACGGCTCCTCTTGGCCGGATCGGCAAGCCGCGGCGAGAAGGCTTCCGCCGGTGGGCCGTTCGAGCCGTAGCCGCCGTGGCCATCATCGCCGCGGGAGTCTTCGCCGCGCTGCGCGTCCCACAATGGGTCCGCGCCATGGGCGCGATCGGACAAGAACCCGTCCGCACACTCGCGGTTCTTCCCTTCCGGAATGCCACGGGCGACTCCATGCAGCAATATTTCGTCGATGGGGTCGTCGACGAAGTGACTGCGGACCTGTCTCAGATCGGGGCACTCGGGGTGATCTCCAACTCGTCCAGCCGGCAATTCCGGGATTCCAAGCAAACGATCCCCGAAATTGGAAAGGCGCTCGCCGTCGACGCGCTCGTCACAGGCTCGACCACCCGCGCAGGGAACCGGGTGCGGGTGGACGTGGCGCTTCTTTCTACCGGCTCGGGGAAGAGGCTCTGGAATGCGCGGTTCGATCGGCCGAGCGGGGAGGCCCCCCTGCTGGCCGGGGAGATCGCCGGGGCCATTGCGAACGAAGCCAGAGTGAAACTCGCCGGCGATGAGGAATCTCGCATACACAAATCGCGGAAGGTGGAGCCCGCGGCGCACGAGGAATACCTGAAGGGCAGGTTCTTCGCCGGCGATTGGATCTCGGAGGAGGGACACCGGAAGTCGCTCGAGCATTACAACTCAGCGATCCGAATCGATCCGGGCTACGCCCCGGCATGGGCGGGGCTGGCAGAGGCCTACTGGTCCCTATCCAACATCTACATGCCTTCCAAGGAAGCGATGCCCAAGGCTCGCGCGGCCGCCGAGAGGGCGCTCGAGCTGGACGGAGATCTTCCCGAGGCGCATGGCGCCCTGGGCGTCATCCGGTCCCAGTACGATTGGGAGTGGTCCTCGGCGGAGTGGGAGATCCGTCGAGCGATCCAACTCAAACCCAGCTACGCCACGGCGCACTTCTACTACGCCCAGCTCTTGACCGAGACGGGCCGTGTCCCGGAGGCCGAGACCGAGTTCAAGAGGGCGCGCGAGCTGGAACCTCTGACCACTGGCCTCGCCGGCTGGGAGGCGATGGGCCATTACTATGCGGGTCAGTACGATCAGGCCATTGCCGGATTTCGGGCCCTCTCGGCCGCGGAGCCGACCTACGTCACATGGCACTACTCGCTGGGCCTCTGCTATGCGGAAACGGGCGCCCATGACCAAGCTCTCGCAGAGTTCCGCAAGGCTATGCAGAACGCCGATAATCCCGGGGTGAAGGCGCTTCTCGGGTACGGTTACGCCGCGGCGGGCAAGCGAGCGGAGGCGAAGGAGGTGTTGCGTGCGGTGGCAGGACCGGCGACCGCTTCGCAGGCGCCGCCCTACTTCATCGCCGCCATCTATGCCGCGCTCGGAGAGAAGGATCGCGCGTTCCATTGGCTCGATCGCGCATACGACTCCCGGGATGAGGAGCTGGGATGGATCAAGGTTGACCCGAAGTTCCGGGTGCTTCATTCGGACCCTCGCTTCACCGATCTGCTGCGAAGGATGAGGCTCGTGGGGTGAGTCTTGAATCTGATAGGAGTGGTTTCCGATGACGCGTGATCAGAAATACGAGGCGTTCCGGGCGCTGCATTCGCGGCCCGGAATCTTCGTGATCCCGAATCCCTGGAACGCGGGGTCGGCGAGAATTCTGACGGCGATGGGTTTCGAGGCCCTCGCGACGACCAGCGCGGGGTACGCGTTCTCGGTCGGGCGCGGCGATTTCTCGGCGGACCTGACGCGCGAGGGGGTCCTGGCGAACGCGAAGGAGATCGTCGAGGCGACGCATCTGCCGGTGTCCGCGGACATGCAGGATGGATTCGGGCGGTCGCCCGAGGCGTGCGCCGAGACGGTGCGGCTGGCGGCGGGAGTGGGCCTCGCCGGTGGATCCATCGAGGACGCGACAGGCGATGACAATGACCCCATCCATGGCTTCGGGCTCGCGGTGGAGCGGGTCACGGCCGCGGCGGAGGCGGCGC
>JBGPMB010000247.1:0-2944 GCA_041486775.1 Candidatus Eiseniibacteriota bacterium
CTTCCGCGCTTCCATGGATCTTCTCGTGACCGGCTCGGGCGGGGGCCACTCGGCGTCGGTTTCGCCCAACCCGCTCAACCCCGAAGCCGTGCTCACGTTCGTGACGACGAACCCGGGGCCGGTGCGGGTCCGCCTCTTCGACCTTCGCGGGCGGCTGGTGCGTTCCCTCCTGGACGATCCCTACGCGTCTTCCGGATATCACGACGTTCGCCTCGACGGCCGCGACGACTCGGGCGCCCGCCTCGCGTCGGGGCTCTACTTCTACCAGATAGACTCCGGAGACGGGCAGACGGTCGGAAAGCTCTCGGTGCTCAAGTGAACCCGAAGGCGCTCCTGGCCGCGGGCATTCTCCTCTGGGGCGCGGTCGCGTGGCCAGGCGCGGGTTGGGCCGCCCGCTCCGCTCCGGCATCCGCGCGGGGGCCGCATCGCGCGCCGTCGATCATCGACAACGGCGCTCACATGGCGGTGAACAATCTCGACATGGTGGTGACCAATCACGGCTCGGTCGCCTACGACCTCACCACCGGCAATCCCGGGCTCGTTTACCCCAAGGGCTCCGGCCACACGGTCGTCTTCGCGGCGGGACCCTGGATCGGCGCCCTCGCGAGCGACGGGCTTCGGGTCGCCGTGGGCGAGTACTCGCAGGAATTCGTTCCGGGTCCGATGCAGAACGGAACGTTCTTGCCCGATCAGCCCGGATTCCGGAACTGGGAGATCGCCCGGGGTATCACGACCAGCTTCGACTTCCTGAACTGGCCTGTCCAGGACGGCGCGCCCGTGGACGCGGGGGGAAACCCGAAGCTCTCGGGTGACGACATGATCTGGAGCGTGTACAACGACGCGGACTCCTCCTTCCACTTCAACAGCGACGGAGGCACGTCGCCGCTCGGCGTCGAGGTCCGCCAATCCACATACGCCGTGAATCGATCCGGGCCCCTCGGCAACACCATCTTCCTGAGGTTCCAGCTCACCAACAAGGGATTCGATTCGCTCGGCGACATGTATTTCACGTTCTGGGGCGACCCGGACCTGGGCGGATTCGCCGATGATCTCGTCGGGTGCGACACGACACGAAGCCTGGGCTACTGCTACAACGGAACGAACGCCGACACGCAGTACGGCTCGTCTCCGCCGGCGGTCGGCTTCGATCTTCTCCGGGGGCCCGTGGTCCCGCGATCGCCGGGCGTCTACGACACCCTGGGGATGACTTCATTCAACAAGTTCATCAACGGGACGGACCCCAATTCCCCCGTCCAGACCTACAACTACATGCACGGGCTCCACGCGGACGGAACCCTGATCCACGTGAACGACGACCCATTCGCTCCGATCACCACGTACCAGGTGAGCGGGGATCCGGTCACGGGCACCGGGTGGCTGGATTCCGCGCCGGCCGACCGAAGGCTCTTGGTCTCCTCCGGGCCCTTCGCCATGGCCCCGGGGGATTCCCAGGAGATCGTCCTCGCGATCGTCGTCGGGCAGGGCACGGACCGCCTGTCCTCCATCACCGCGCTCCGGGCCGCCGATGACGCGGTCCAGGCCGCGTTCGATTCGGGCGAGGTCGAAGGACTCGAGATCGACGCGGCGTCCGATGAGACGATCCCGGAGGGGCAGAGCCTCACGTTCCAGGTCCACGCCAGCGATCCCAAGGGTGGGGCGATCTCGCTGAGCGCGACGGGCCTTCCGCTCGGAGCATCCTTCACGGACCTGGGCCAAGGCACGGGGAGCTTTCAATGGACCCCGAACTTCAACCAGGCGGGGGACTACGCCGTCCGGTTCACGGCGCTGGGGTCGGACGGCTCGACGGCGGACGCGGCGACGGCCATCCATGTTCTCGACGTGAATCGCGCCCCGGCCGCGAACGCGGGGGGTCCGTATACGGGATTCGTCGACGTCCCGCTGACCTTCGACGGCACCGGGTCCTCGGACCCGGACGGAAACCTCCTGAGCTATGCCTGGCTATTCGGGGACGGCGATAACGGCGTTGGAGCGACGCCGACGCACGCGTACGCGCAGGCGGGGCTCTTCGGTGTCGCCCTCTCCGTGTCGGACGGCGTCTTGACCGACCTGGGCACCGCGACGGCCTCGATCGTCGCGATCTTCACCGCGCGGGCGTTCACCACGTCGGCGAACGGCCTCATCCGGCTCACGAAGGGAAAGCCGACGTGGTGCCTCCAGGTCGAGCCGGTGGGGCGAGCGTATGAGAACGCGCTCGTCGATCTCTCGACCCTCGTGATGAAGTCACCGGGCACCGGATCCGTGGATCAGATCAGCGCTCAATCCGGGAAGACCGTGATCGGCGCGGACCGGGACGGAAACGGAATCGAGGAGATCACGGCGTGCTTCAGCAAGGTCGACCTGAGGCTCTTGTTCAGCGGTCTGCGGGGAACCTCGAGCGTGCCGGTGACGATCGAGGGCGCGGTCGTCACGGGCGGCCGGTTCCGCGCCTCGATCGACGTCGGCGTCGCGGCCGGGGCGGCCGGGCTCGCAGCCATGGTCTCGCCCAACCCGCTCAATCCCAGCGCGACCCTGACGTTCGTGACGGAGAAGAGCGGGCCTCTGCGCGCCACCCTCTTCGATGTGACGGGCCGCCTCGTGAGAATCCTCATGAGCCAGCCCAGCGCTCCGCCGGGCTATTACACCGTGACCCTCGACGGGCGCGACGAGCGCGGGGCAGCGCTTCCGTCGGGGGTCTATTTCTACAAGATCGAGTCGGCGGGCGAGACCTCATCCGGCACCGCGACGATTCTCAAGTAACTTCGGCGGGCGCGGGTAGAAGCGGAAGACGCGGGAACTTTCGGTCTCGCGGAGGAGTAGGAAGAAGCGGACCCATCGACGTCCGCGCTGGGCGCCTGCTTCTGAAATCTGCAGGGGAGAGCTCTTGGCTACCCGGCACACATTGCCCATTCCCTGCTCGACGCTGATCGTCGCAGGCCTTCTTCTC
>JBGPMB010000248.1:0-2941 GCA_041486775.1 Candidatus Eiseniibacteriota bacterium
CGAACACGACCTCGACCCGGCGGATCACATCCACCACGCCCGTGAACAGCTCGCCCTGGCCCAGCGGCAGCTGCACCGGATACGCCTTGGCGCCCAGCCGCTCGCGGATTTCCTTGAGCACCTGGTCGAAGTCGGACCCGACCCGGTCCATCTTGTTGACGAAGGCGATCCGCGGCACGCCGTACTTGTCGGCCTGCCGCCACACGGTCTCCGACTGCGGCTCCACACCGCCCACCCCGCAGAAGACGGCGATCGCCCCGTCGAGCACCCGGAGCGAGCGTTCCACCTCGACCGTGAAGTCGACGTGGCCTGGCGTATCGATGATGTTGACCTGGTGGTCGTGCCAGAAACAGGTCGTCGCGGCGGAGGTGATGGTGATGCCCCGCTCACGCTCCTGCTCCATCCAGTCCATGGTGGCGGTGCCGTCATGGACCTCCCCGATCCGATGGACCTTCCCCGTGTAGTAGAGGATCCGCTCGGTCAGGGTCGTCTTGCCGGCATCGATGTGGGCCATGATGCCGATGTTCCGCATATGAGAAAGATCGTACAGCCTGGGCACTTCGAAACCGTCCTCGACCGCTCTACCAGCGATAGTGAGCGAACGCCTTGTTGGCCTCCGCCATCTTGTGAGTATCCTCGCGCTTTTTGACCGCGCCCCCCTCGTTCTTCGATGCCGCGATCAACTCCGCCGCGATCCGCTCTTTCATCGAGTGGTCGGGACGGACACGCGAGTACTGAATGATCCAGCGGAGCGCGAGCGCCGTCCGACGGTCCTGGCGCACTTCCACCGGGACCTGGTACGTCGCGCCGCCCACACGCCGGGACTTCACTTCCAGCACGGGCTTCACGTTCGCGAGCGCCGTCTTCACCACCGTGAGCCCGTCTCCGCCGGTCTTCTTCTCGATGATGTCGACCGCTCCGTAGAAAATCCGCTCCGCGGTGCTCTTCTTGCCCTGGATCATGAGCGCGTTGATGAAGCGCGTGACCAGGACGTTGTTGAAGCGCGCGTCGGGCTGGACTTCGAATTTATGGATCTTGCTGGCGCGACGCATGGGCCGCTACGCCCCCTTCTTCCGTTTCGTGCCGTACTTCGAGCGGCTCGCCGAGCGCCCATCGACTCCCGAGGCGTCCAGCGTTCCCCGCACGACGTGATAGCGCACGCCGGGCAGGTCCTTGACGCGGCCGCCGCGGATCAGGACGATGGAGTGCTCCTGAAGATTGTGGCCCTCGCCCGGGATGTAACAGGTGACTTCCATCCCGTTCGTGAGCCTCACGCGGGCGACCTTGCGAAGCGCCGAGTTGGGCTTCTTGGGGGTCGATGTATAGACGCGCGTGCACACGCCGCGTTTCTGCGGCGCGCCCTTCAAAGCCGGCGAAGCCGTCTTCGAGATCTGCCGCTTACGGCCGAGACGCACGAGTTGGTTCAGAGTCGGCACCTAAGATTCCTCATGACAATGGGTTTGGGCGCAAAGAACGCACAGTGTACTCAGGTTCGAAAAACCGGGTCAAGCTGTTTTTATCTCTTCCTCCACACCTGCGACCCGCTCGGTCTCATCTTCTTCCTCAGTAATGACTTCGATCCCACGGTACCGCGAGATGCCGGTGCCCGCCGGGATCAGGTGACCGATGATGACGTTCTCCTTCAAGCCGCGAAGGTGGTCGGTCATCCCGAGCACGGAAGCCTCTGTGAGAACGCGAGTTGTCTCCTGGAACGAAGCCGAGGAGATGAAGCTCTGGGTGGAGAGGGAAGCCTTCGTAATCCCAAGCAAAAGCGGCTGATAGGTCGCCGGCTGTCCGCCCTCGGTCTCGACGCGGCGCTGCTCGATACGCAGCTGGGCCTTGTCGACCTGCTCCCCCTCGAGGAAGTTCGTGTCGCCCGGATCCTCGATTCGGACCTTTTGGAGCATCTGCCGGACGATGACCTCGATATGCTTGTCGTCGATCCGCACACCCTGGAGGCGGTAGACCTCCTGGATCTCGTTGACCAGGTATTCCTGTACCGCCTGGATTCCCTTGATCTTGAGGGTGTCGTGCGGGTTCACCGGCCCCTCGGTCAGGCGGTCGCCCGCCTTCACGAAGTCCCCCTCCTGCACGTGCATATGCTTGCCCTGCGGGATGAGGTATTCGCGCGTGTCGCCGGCTTCACCGACCACGAGGAGCTTCTTCATGCCTCGGCTGACCCCGCCGAACTCCACGCGGCCGTCGATTTCCGAGACGGTCGCCGCGTCCTTCGGCTTCCGCGCCTCGAAGAGCTCGCTCACGCGGGGTAGACCGCCCGTGATGTCGCGGGTCTTCGAGATCTCGCGGCGAATCTTGACCATGGGCTCGCCCGCCGTGACCTCCTGGCCGTCGCGCACCAGAAGCCGCGCGCCGGTCGGAAGCGGGTAGCTGGCCACCCGCCGGCCGCCGGAACCCAGGATGTCGACGTGCGGCTGGAGCACCTTTTCGCGATCGTCCACGATGACCATGAGGCGGAGCCCCGTGTTCTCGTCGACCTCGTCCCGAACGGTGACCTTCTCCTTGATATCCACGAACCGGACCGTGCCCGGCTTCTCGGTCAGAATCGGCGTGTTGTAGGTATCCCACTCGAACAGATCGTCCCCGATCGTGACCTTGGCCAGATCCTTCACGTCCACGGTCGCGCCGTACGGCGGCGAGTAGCGGTGGCGGACCTTGCCTTCCGGATCCAGGACCTCGATCTGGCCCTTGTGACCCACGACGACCAGGGAGCCATTCTGCCGCTCCACCACCTCGAGCTCGCGGAACCGGACCGAGCCCGTGATCTTCGACTTGATGCGCGACTGCTCGACGATGCGGCCCGCGACGCCGCCGATATGGAAGGTACGGAGCGTGAGCTGCGTTCCGGGCTCGCCGATCGACTGCGCGGCGATGACGCCCGTCGCCTCGCCCAGGTCGACCGGTCGGCCGGTTGCCAGGTTGC
>JBGPMB010000249.1:0-2923 GCA_041486775.1 Candidatus Eiseniibacteriota bacterium
GATGAGCTGCGCTCCTTCCTGGACATCTTGGCGCGCTCGACCGTCGGTCGCGATCCGGACTCGGAGGACGTCGTAACTCTCCTCTGGGGGGAAGACCTCCCCCATATCGGCTATCAGTGCGTCCCCTTTGAGGAGTGGAACCCGGAGTCGTGGACGAACAGCGAAGACCTCGAAAGCAGTGCGGCCGGCCGCGCGCTTCCGTGGCCGACGGGAGCGATCGCGGAGGGTGAGGCCGGCTCGGACCTGGGCGACACCGCGGAGGGGCGGTCGGACGACTGGTCCTTATCCGAGGGGTCCGGCTCGGACGAGCCTCTGCCCCCGCTGTCCAACCTCACCGAGATCGAGGCGTTCAACATCTGCATGCTCGCCAGCATCGAGGACGCCCTCTCGTCTCGGGATCGAATCCTGGAAATTCTCTGGGCGTTGCTGGGCGCGGAGGAGAGGCCAGCGGAGTTTCTCGAGGTCGCGCTGAGCGTCGGTCGCCTCGTCGAGCATGCCGTCGCGGCGGGGGACATGGAGGAGGCGAACAAGCTGTTGGACCGCCTCCGCGGCATTTCCGACGCCAAGACGACGACACCCGGTGAATTCAAAGCCGTAACGGACCAGGTCCTCCAGCACCTGGGGCGGAGTGACTTCCTGGGACAACTCCGCGCGATTCTCGGTCGCCACCGGGACCTCGATCTCCCCGGGCTCACGAAGTTCCTGGCGCAGCTCGGCCCCTCGGCGGCACCGACCCTGTGCGATATTCTCGGCGAGATCGAGGAAATGGAGGTCCGCAGGGCGATCTGCGAGGCGCTCGTGCTCTCGTGCAGAAGCCACGTCTCGATCCTGCTCGACCGGCTCTCGGACTCCCGCTGGTACGTGGTGCGAAACATCCTCTACATCCTGGGCCGGATCGCGCACCAGGGCGTGGAGCGGGCCCTCGGGGACGCCCTCACGCACGGTGATGTGAGGGTGCGCAAGGAGGCTGTCCGCGCCCTGGGCGGGATCGACAGTCCCGCGAGCCGCGCCTATCTCAATTCCGCGTTGCGCGATTCCGACAAGAGCATTCGCATCCTGGTCGCGCAACTGCTCGCGAGCAGAAAGGACGAGCGTGCCGCGCGAATCATCTGGAGTGTGATCGAGGCGCCCGAGTTCGTGGGCCGGGATGTCGACGAGAGGGTCGCGTTCTGCGGGGCCCTCGGGCGCGCCGGCTCGGACGCCTTGATTCCCAAGATGGAGCGAATGCTCACCCGCGGAGGCATGTTCCAGTCCGCGGAGCCACCGGGCCGGATGGATGCGGCGATGGCTCTGGCTTGGCTCGGCACTCCGGCCGCGCTCGAGATTCTCAGCCGCGAGGCAAAGAGCAAGAACGACTCCGTGCGCCGCGCCGTGGCGGAAGCCCTCGAGACGGTGCGGAACTTCGCCGCCAAGGATTCGCGAAAGAGTTGATCTTTCCTCGTCGGGCTCGAAATACCTGGCCGCGCAGAGGTAGAATGGGGCGGGTCGAGGAGTGAAGCCGCATCCTCACGTTCCAGCAGGAGGGCCAGGGTCATGTCGAAGTTTCTCATCGAAGTCCCTCACGATCGTGAACAGGTGGCGTGTGCACGGGCGGTCCAGGCCTTCCTGAGCTCGGGCTCTCATTTCGTCGCCAATGCCGAGTGGGGGTGCCGTGACGGGGACCATCGCGCCTGGATCATCGTCGACGTGGACTCGAAGGAGGAGGCCCGGTCGATCGTGCCGCCGATCTACCGCCCCCAGGCAAAGGTCATCGGGCTCAATCGGTTCACGCTGCGGGAGATCGAGGCCATGCTTCGTGAGCACGCGAAGTGAAGAACCGATAGACGAAGAATGGAAGGTCCGACGGCGGATCTTCGTGAAATTCTATTCCCGAAGCGGGGCTTCTCCGCGACGGAACTCCTCCTCGCCGCCAACATAGTCACCGCGGCTCTCCTCTTCGCAGTATGGGGGAGCGACTACTCGGTGAACGTTCGGCAATGGGCCTGGGATGGGTGGCATGCGGTGCGGGTGGACAGGGCCTACGGCCGGTTCCTTCCC
This sequence comes from Candidatus Eiseniibacteriota bacterium, assembly GCA_041486775.1. Classification (GTDB taxonomy): domain Bacteria; phylum Eisenbacteria; class RBG-16-71-46; order SZUA-252; family SZUA-252; genus WS-7. Next base: position 2,038 of record JBGPMB010000249.1, read on the forward strand.
ACGCTCTTCCTTCATGTCGGCCCCGGTCACCTGGCGAGCAACATGACCGCGCTCCTCGCGGCATCGGGAGCGGTGGAGTTCCTGGCCGGGGGCGGATGGGTGCTCCTGGCCTATCTCGTCACGGGGCTCGGCGCGGCCTGGGTCTCCTACCTGGGACACGGCGCGCCGCCCCTGAGCGTGGGGGCATCCGGCGCCGTTTTCGGCCTGCTCGGCTGCGCGGTATCCTTCATCATTCGCAGACGCCACATGTTCAACTACGCCAAACGCTGGAAGGTCTGGCGCGTTTACATTCCTCTGTTCATCCTCCTCTTCGTTCCCGCCATCGCGCACGCCGACGTCCACGCTCATGCCGGGGGCTTCGGATGCGGCTTGATTCTGGGACTGTGGCTGCCACCGCACGCGCGCGTTGCCCGCCTGGGCGCGATCGACTCCCTCAGCGAGGACGAGCCGGAAATCCCGGATTCCGACGCCTAGGTCTGACCCACGGAATCGCTAGTCTTTCAGGATGAACGTAATCTTCATGTTCACGCGGTACTCAACGATCTTTCCGCCCTCGACCTTCAGCTTTTGCTCCTGGATCCAGGCGCCCTTCACGTTCTGGAGCGTCTTGTTCGCTCGCTTGATGCCGATCCGGGTAGCGTCCTCGAAGCTCTTGGCGGATGAAGCCGTGATCTCGGTAACTCTCGCGACAGCCATGGCAGGTTCCCCCTTTCATTGCGCGTCGTCCGGTGATGCCGGCCCCGAGGGCGCAGTGTAGCATCTCGCGCCCCCTTGCGCTGGCGCGGCCGGTCCGACACAATGCGGCTCTCCCATGAACGCTCCCGCCGATTCCAGCGCCCTGAGCTACGACTCCTTCTATCTGGAGTTCGACTCGCCCTTGATGCGC
>JBGPMB010000250.1:0-2919 GCA_041486775.1 Candidatus Eiseniibacteriota bacterium
CGACTCGGTGACGTCGCGCGAGGCGCATCTCTTCCAGCCGTCGCCGGCGGTGCGGTGGGCCGGCGGCAGCGGCGGCGGCGTGACCGCGGGCGAAAACCCCGCGAGTGGCGCGTACGTGGACTACTGGCTCAAGGCCGCGCCGGCCTCGGTGGTCACGCTGGAGTTCCTCGACGCGGCCGGGAAAGTGATCCGCAGCTACACCAGCGAGAAGGTCGAGACCGACTCGGCGCGCAACATCGCGGCCGACTCGATCGCGCGGAAGATGCGCTCCGCGCTCAAGAGCCGCATCACCTACGCGGCGGGGGATAGCATCGTCGCGGCGCGTGCGGGCACGAACCGGTTCGTGTGGAACCTGCGATACGCGGGCGCGAAGAAGCTCAAGAACACGCTGATCGACGAGGGCACGCTCGATGGGCCCGTCGCGCCGCCGGGGGAGTACTCGGTGCGGCTCGCGCTGGGCAAGGACACACTCGTGCGGAAGTTCACCGTGGTCGCGGACCCGCGCGTGAAGTCGTCCACCACGGAGCTCGCGCAGCAATTCCAGGCGGCGATCAAGGTGCGTGACCGGATCACGGACCTCACGGAAGCCGTCACGCGCATCGAGGAGTTCCAGTCCCAGCTCGACGCGCGCACATCGGGAACGACCGGCCAGCCGTATGCCAAGCGCGTGAGCGATGCGGCGAAGCCGGTGCGCGGTATCCTCGAGGGGCTACGTGCCGAGTTGTACGAGGTGGGGTGCCACGCGGACCAGTGCTCGCTCGACCAGCCGATCAAGCTCTACAACATCCTGATCACGATCGCCGGGCAGGTGCAGACGGGTGACTATGCCCCGACGGCACAACACGGGGAGATGTTCAACGACTTCTCGGTACAGGTGGGAGAGCAGCTCCGGAAGTTGCAGGCGCTGGAGGACGGGGACCTGGCGGCGCTGAACAAGCTGCTGGGGGAGCTGGGAGTGCCGGCGGTGTTCATTCCGCCGCGCAAGGTGGCGATGTAGCGTACGGGTAGGGGAGAGCAGAGGTCAGAAGGCAGAAGGCAGAAGGCAGAAGGCAGAAGGCAGAAGGCAGAAGGCAGCTGGCCATGGGCAGAACAGGCACCTGTAAAGAGGACCCAACCATGAAGACACTCATATCGCTCGCCGTCGTTGCCGTGACCGCCGCCTGCGCGGGTCACGCTCCATCAGGGGGCGCCGCTCAAGGCGCCGCACCGGTGGCGAGCCCCGCGGCGAGCCCGGCGCGGCGGAACCCCAACTTGATCAGCCACGAGGAGCTCCAGGATCCCAGAGTCAGGTCGCGGAACGTGCTGGATGTCGTGAAGGAACTGCGCCCGAACTTCCTCACGGAACGCGGGAAGAACAGCATGAGCGACCCCGAGGCGGGGAAGGTGCACGCCTCGATCAACGGGCTCGGGGTCGTCGCGCTGGACGAGCTGAAGGGGATCCTCACGAACTCGGTCGTCGAGATCCAGTTTCTGAACCCGGCGGCGGCAATGCAGCGCTTCGGGGGCGCGGCGCGGGAGGGGCCGGTGATCGTGGTGAAGACGATGTAGGCGCAGCGAGAGGCTATGGCGGAATTGAGACACACCAACAACCCTCTTACAACCTTATTAATCGTCTGAGAACGGGAAAAGAATACTGGCGAGCGAAAAAAAGATTTCTCTTGACTTTTGTGCCAGTTTCCGCATTCAGATATGTAGGCGCGCGAATCACGCTTTTCGGCCGGGCTGGCCGAACCGGACCACTAACGACCCCGGATTCGCGAAAGGCAGCCGGGGATCGCGACCCGCAACCCCGGCGGCGAGAGTTGCAACCGTCGCGGCCCGACACGCAACCGATGGAGCCTCAGTGAGTTCCGCGCCGGTGCGAGGTGCGTCCACCCTCGCGACAGGCTCGTCCGTCCAGCCGGGAGCGGGGTCCGTCCGCACGTGAGGGGGAACCATCCGGACCTGAGCTGACCCCGCCCGGGGGTGATGCACGAACGCCCGCGCCCGAGACATGACCGTCAGCGCACGGGGCCAGACCTTCCGACCGTGAGTCGGCCCCGTGGGGCCGTGAGGAGAGGCCGTCGGGCCGTAAGGAGAGGCCGGCGGGCCGTGAGGAGAGGCCCTCGGGCCGCGAGGTGTCTCCGTCGGCGCGTGAGACATGGCCGTTCCGCCCGAGGCGTGACCGTCCGGCGGAGAAGCGTGACCGTCGTATCGCGAGCCGTCCCCGTCCAGCCGCGAGCCGCGACCGTCCGACGCTGAGCGGAGTCCGACCCGATCGGGAGCCGGGTCCGTGCGGGCACGAGCCTGGAGCGACCGGCCCGGAGTCGCGACCGTCGGGCCGCGAGCGAGCCCCGTCCGGCGCCGAGGCCCGTTCGTTCGAATCCAAGCCGGCTCCGTCGCCACCGGGAGCGATCCCGTCGCGCCGCGACGGGTCTCCGCCGCCGCCACACCGAATGCCGACACGAAACGAGCCACACCCGCCGCCGGGAGTCCGGACGCGCACACCGGCGGCCCATTCAGGCGCGTCCAATCACGACTCACCAGGAGGGAAGCATGAACAGCGCACAGAAAGAGCGGCACGAGTCGCTTCTCCGGGTCCAGCGGTGCCTGGACGACTTCGACCGCTCGCTCGGGGACATCAACAAGTCCCCGGCGAGGGGCTCACTCGACCGGCTGGTGGGCGAGCTCAGCGCGCTCGCGGGGTACCAGCGTCAGGCGCCCACGGAGGTCCGGAGCCGCGCGGTGTGGCGGGAGGACGTCCGCGAGGGACTGAGGCTGGAACACATGCGGCCGATCGCCGCGATCGCGCGAGCGAAGCTCGGCGATTCGCCGCTCATCATCAAGATGCAGGTGCCGCGGAAGAACGTGGACGACGCCACGCTCATCGCGGCGGGCGACGGCATGGCCAAGGCGGTGGTGCGCTACCGCGAGGTGTTC
>JBGPMB010000251.1:0-2917 GCA_041486775.1 Candidatus Eiseniibacteriota bacterium
GAGGCATAGAAGGAGACATCGAGCCGATCCGATTCGGCCGGAAACGCAAAATCGGTGCCCGGGGTCCACGAGAACGTGCCTCTCGTGTGATCCGGACTCTCGTCGAACGTTGCCCCGAAAAATCCGGGAATGCCCAGGTACGCATTCAGATCCTGAATGGGATCCCCGTCCGGGTCAGCCACCGAGACCTCGAAGGTCAAGGGAGCGAACGGAACCGCGTGCACGACGGCGGGAGCCGTGATGATCGGGGGCAGATTCTGTGTCTGGGCGGTATTCGCCGTGCCGGCGTCTGCGTGGGGGACAAGCGCCGCCAAGACGAGATATTCGAGGATGATCAGCAGGACTGGGCGCGGCGGTCGCATGCAAGCCCTTCGAGGTGTGCTTGGGCGACGTACCCAAACAGGGGCCTACGTTGTGTCCGCGATTCTAGCGCTGGAGCCTCCCCGACGCCAGAGAAGACCGAGTGCGGGGCCGCACGTCGCGCCCGACCATGAGACGGGCGGAGCGGCCGATTCGCCGCCCCGCCCGAGCTTCTCCGCGCTGCTTCCCTACTTCACCGCCTCGATCGAGATCTTTCCGGCCACGACGGTCACCTTCACGTCGAGCCCCTGCTGCTTGAGCTGCGAGGAGATCGCGTCCGCCAGCGCGGCATCGCTCAGCGCATCCGAGTTCGACACCTCCGCCTTCCCCGCCTTGCCGTTCGACGTGACATTCACGCTCAGGGACGTGACACCGTCGACTTTCCGCTTCTGGACCTTGACGGTCAGCCCCTTTCCGCCGCCGAGCGGAGCGCCGTTCTTCGTGAGGACGAGCTGAGGCATGGGCTCGGGCGGCGGCGCCGAGGCGTCCTGCTGGTGCTCCACCGTCAGCCGGACCTCGTGGCCTCCCTGCGGCGCGTCGGTGACGGAGACCTGCGCGTCGGGAACCCCCGCCTGCGCGAGGCGGTCTTTGATCTCCTGCTCGAGCGCGGCCGAGGACTTCCCATCCACGCTGATGCTGATGATCTGATCGAAGGCGTAGGCCACGGCGGGGTACGTCACACGCTCCCGATGCGGCGTGACCTGGACCGAGGCCGAATAGCCCTTCGCGGCGAGCGCCCGCGCGAAGTCCATGGTGGCACGCTGCACCTCGGCGCCGGAGCGCTTGGGCAGCGTGGTATGGAGCACGAAGCGCGGCCCGTCCTTCGCCGAGAAAGCATCCACCAGGACCTCTTTCACACCCAGAGCGGTCTTGAGTCCCTGGGCGAATCCGGCGACCTCCGCGCGTCCTATGGCCTTCCCCGCGATCGTGAGGGCGACCTCCTGGCCCACGACCTTGTCGTAGGAAACGGGCACCACCATCGCGATCAGAACCGCGAGGACCCCGAAAACCGCCGCCGCGACGGCCGGACGGGTGCGAACCGAGTGAAGCAGAGCCATGACATTCCTCCTGAAGTTCCAGAGCCAGGGGCCTGATTCGACCCCGCGCTGGCGAATGGTTTGGATGGTGGCATCCAGATCGGCAATATCTCGGGCGCTGAGTTTTCGCAGAGCCTCGAGATCCCGGTCCAGCTGCGATGGGTCATTCATGGGATCTCTCCTTCGCCGGCCAGGCCATGGTCCCGGCCGTCCGTGTATCGTTTCGCGCCGCTTCGCTCTCCCGCGCGTGCCGATGATAGAAGCTCCGCAGCTTCTCCCGGCCGCGCGTCAGGCGCGACTTCACGGCCGAGAGGGTGACACCCTGCATCTCCGCGACTTCCTCCACGGAGAACCCTTCGATGTCGTGCAGCACGATGGCCTCGCGCTGTTCCGGCTTGAGCCCCGCCAGGGCGCGGACCGCGCGGTCCGCCTGACGGCGCTCCTCTTCCCAGAGGGCTCCGTCTTCCCCCACCGGCTCGTCCCTGCGGCCGAGCATGTCCTCGATCGGCAGCCATTCGCGGCGCGGGCGCCTCACGCTCGAGCGGTGCCGGGAGAGGAGGGTGGCGAAGAACCAGGACCGGAACCGGGACTCGTCGCGCAGGCCGTTCAGCTTGTCGTACGCGCGCAGCACGGCCTCCTGATAGAGATCATCGCCGTCGTGGGCCGACCGGCTGAGCCGCCGGGCGGTGGCCACCGCCTGCGGGTGGATCGGCCTCAGGAGCCGTATCAGCCTGTTCCAGCGATCCGTGTCTGCGCGGGAGTCCATGTGCCTTGCCGCCGCTCCTCCTGGGGTACCCACACCGGAGACGCTTTGAGGGGCCCGGATGGTCGCAGAAAAAGAGCGGCGAGGCGAGGATCGTGCTGAAGATGGAGAAGTAGGGCTAGCCCTGCTTCCGGGCCTTCATGTCGACGACGAAGCGGACGGCAAAGCGCCCCAGCGGACCTGATTGCTCGAGCTGATTCTTCAGCAGCGTGAGATCGGCGGAGCGGGCCTCGGGCGTGGTGCGGTCCACGAACGGGACGTTCGCGGCGCGGGCGAGGTAGGCGCCGAGCTGGCGCGGGACGGCCGAATCGCGGACAGCGGTCGTGATGCGCCTGCGCGCCGACCCGGGCGGATCCGAGAGGGCGTCGAGGGCGAAGCAGTCGTAGTTGTCGCTACGATCGTGGGTCAGCACGAGCTCGAGTCCTCGAGCCTCGAAGACGTCGCGCGCGCCCGCTCCGAATCGCCTGCGAAGCGTGGCCCGGCCGCTTCCGATCCGCCACTCCATCCGTCCGCGCCCCAGCCACACGGCGGCGCACCCGAATGCGATCGTCCCCACCACGAGCTGGACCGCGAAGGGCCAGAGCCTTTCCTGATTCTGCGATTCGTGGATCACGGCAGCCGCAGCGGCCGCCATCCCCAGCGCGGCCACGCCCACGACGCGCGCTTGCACGCGACGCATGGCGTGGTCCGGGACCACCGCGCGCTCCCCTTCGGGAGTGATGACTTCTTCCCAGCCCATGGGCAGGGCGGCGGGAAC
>JBGPMB010000252.1:0-2910 GCA_041486775.1 Candidatus Eiseniibacteriota bacterium
CTCAAACATCAGGGCGAAGCGAAGCCAATCCGCATGATAGGGATTGAGATCCATCGCCCGCCGCACAAGATTCGGACCGCGCTCGAAATCCCCGCTGTCCGTGAACATGTTGCCCATGACACCCAGCGTGTCGGTGTCGCGCGGATTCAAAGCGATGGCATGGTCCGCCGCGGTGCGAAAGTCGCGAACGTCACGCCGGAAGAAATGCACTTGAGCGATGACGTTGCGCGCGTGCTGGCCGGTGGGGTCGAGGTCCACGGAACGCTGCGCCGCGCGGAGCGCCCGTTCCAGCGGCTCGGGGCGCCGGTTGAACCCGAAGCAGAATTCATGGACGTACAACCGGGCCAGGCATGCCCATACCTCCGCTTGTCCCGGTTCACGCTCGACGAAGCGCTCGAGGCCGTCCCGGACCCTGGCGTGTTCTTCCGGCGTGCCGCGTTGTTGGTAGCGGCAATGTCTGAGCACGCAGTCGGAAGCCGTCAGCTCCGCATCGGGCTTCTCTTCGACGCTGGCGGCCATGGAGCGAACGAGCGCGCCGGAGGTGTCGGCGACGGTGGCCACGACGCGGTCGGTGATGTCGTCCTGCACGGCGAGAACGTCGGAGCTCTTCAGATCCCGGTTATATGTTTCCGCCCAGAGGTGCGCGCCGGTCTGAGCATCGACGAGCTGAACATTGACGCGAAGGACGGAGGCGCCCTTGCGGATACCGCCCTCCAGGATGTAGCGGGCGCCCAATTGCTCGCCCACAGCGCGCACGTCGGAAGCTTGCGCTCTGAAGCGAAGCGTGGAGTTCCGCGAGATGACGGAGAGGTACGGAAACCTCGCCAGGCCGGCGTTGATGTCTTCCGCCAGACCTTCGGCAAAAGATTCCAGCTCGGAATCCCCGCCGGAGTGATTGAAGGGAAGCACGGCAATCCAGAAGGCCTGCGTCTGGGTTCGTCCCGAGTCCTGCCGAAGAACATTCCTCGCTTCGGACCGCGGCGGGGCTACCGAGGAGTCCGCCGTCCTCTCCGCCCGCAGCTCCTTCAACTCGTTGTACACGTCGCGCGAGGTCTGGTAGCGGTCGCGCGGCTCCTTCTCGAGGCATCGACGAAGGATCCTGCCGAGGTGCTGCGGAAGGTCCGCGCGCAGATCCGTGACCGAGGCCGGCTTGTCCCGCAGGATCGACGAGATCACGTCGATTGCGCTCGCTCCCTGGAACGGACGCTCCCCGGTCAACAACTCGTAGAGCAAGACACCGAGCGAGAAGACGTCCGACCGCGCATCCACCTTCCCGCCACGCGCCTGCTCCGGAGACATATAGGCCACGGTGCCGAAGACCTGGCCTTCGCCCGTCAGGTTCGCGCGGCTCTCCGTCGGAGTGTTCGTGAGGTTGGGATTCGAGTCGGCGGTCTCGAGCTTCGCCAGCCCGAAGTCCAGCACCTTGACTCGCCCCTCGGACGTGACCATCACGTTGCCGGGCTTCAGGTCCCGGTGCACGATCCCGCGCTCGTGAGCCGCGGACAGCGCCTCGGCCAGCGGCACGGTGATCTCGAAGAACCTCGGGACGGAGAGTCCGCCCGACGTGATGAGAGTGTCCAGGCTCTCCCCCTCCACGAGCTCCATCGCGAGGAACCGCGTGCCGCCTGACTCCTCGACCGCGAAGATCGTGACGATGTTGGGGTGGTTGAGCGCGGCGAGCGTGCGCGCCTCGCGCTCGAAGCGCGCCAGGCGTTCCGCGTCCTGCGCCACCGCCTCGGGAAGGACCTTGATCGCAACGTCCCGCCCGAGCTTCAAATCCTTCGCCCGGTACACCTCCCCCATCCCGCCCGCGCCGAGCGGCGACAGGATCTCGTAGGTTCCGAGACGGGTGCCGGGGAGCAACGGCATCTATCGCTTCACTTCTCGAATTTGAGCTTCTTCATCAAGGTGACGAAGCGCGGGTCCGGGCGGAGGGGGTCGAAGATCCGGTCGTTCTTGAGGTAGATCAGCCACTGCGAATCCGCGGCGTAGGCCTGCTCGAGGTAATCCAGGGCGCGCGCGTGATCGCCCAGGCCGAGAGAGACGATCGCGAGGTTGAAGGGAGGCACGTTGCCACGCAACGCCCTTGCTTTCAATTCCTCGATCGTGGCCATCGCGCGCGTTCGATCGCCGGAGGCCCCATAGGCGTACCCGAGCCAGGCGGTAACCCATGGGGGCGACTCCAGGGCTCTGGCTCTCTGGAACTCCGGTATGGAGTCGCCGATCTTCCCTTCCTGAATGTCGATCCACCCCAATCCAAATGGTGCGAAGAAGAAGGTCGGATCCAGGGCCGAAGACCTCCTGGCCTCCTCCCGGGCCGTTTGATACTGGCGTTTCCAGGCCAGCGCCATGATGTTGTCTATCGGGATCTGCGGGTCCAGCGGGTCGAGCTCCGCCGCGCGCTTGCCTTCGGTCACCGCTTCGTCGAGCCGGCCGTGGAACGCAAGCCCCAGGCCGAACTGATCGTGACCGAACGCGTAACTGGGATTGAGCGCGAAAGCCCTGCGAAAACCTCTCTCCGAGGCTTCCAGATCATGGTCGTACCATAGCTTGTAGACCGCGAGGGAGGTGTGAGCCTCGGCGGACGCGTCGTCGAGTTGTATGGCTTTCTCGGCGGCTGCCTTTGCCCGGGGCCCTGCTTCCGAGGCTGTAAGAACCCCTTCGTTGAAGGCGGCCCAGAGGATCGCGTCCGAGAGTCCCGAGAACGCGGGCGCATAGCCCGGATCCAGCTTGACCGCCTCTTCGAATTGCTCGATCGCCTTCTTCAGGTTCTCATCGCTCGGGCGGTTGAAGAAATACCGGCCCTGGAGGTAGGCGTCGTGCGCCGCCGGATTCACGCTCGCCGCGCGCGTCAGCCGCGACCGCTCGTCCGGGGTCAACTGAACATGGATCTCGCGCGCGATCGCCGAC
>JBGPMB010000253.1:0-2898 GCA_041486775.1 Candidatus Eiseniibacteriota bacterium
AACGTGCGCAGGTTGCCGATGTGAACCACGTTGTAGACGGTCGGCCCGCACGTGTAGAGGCGCACGTGCCCCGGTTCGAGCGGCGTCAAATCCGAGAGCCGCCTTCCGAGCGTGTTGTGGAGCCGGACCGGGCTCACCAGCCCGCCTTGCGCTTGGACCGCTCGATCTTCTTCCAGGTCAGCTCCCGCTTGAGACCCTTTAATCGGTGCACGAAGAGCATTCCGTCCAGGTGATCGATCTCATGGCACAAAGCACGGGCGAGAAGCCCGGTGCCTTCGATCTCGCGCGGATGCCCCGATTCGTCCGCCGCCCGCACCCGGACGCGCTCGGGCCGCAGGACCCGCTCGGAGAGGTCCGGGATCGAGAGGCACCCCTCTTCCTCCTTTTGCTCGCCGGTGACCTCCAGGACCTCGGGATTGACGAGCACGATGAGGGCTCTGGGGTCGGCGCCCACCGAGAGATCGATGACCGCCACCCTCAGGTTGACGCCGATCTGCGGTGCGGCGAGGCCGATGCCGGGAGCAGCGTGGCAGGTCTCGATCATGTCCGCGAGGAGGCCCGCGAAGTCCGGGGCCGCCGTGCTCGCTTCCGCATTTTCCGCGAGGAGTCGGGTGTCCCCGTAGCGGATGACATCGCGGATCATGCCGGGAGGCGGTCGATTATGGAGGGCTCAGGGTAGAGGCGAGCCCCACGACACGTGTCCTCGGGGCTCTCCACTGTGTCTCCCGAATGGGACAAGAACGGCCTTGGCCTCACGCCCATCAACTTCATAAGTCCTTTATTTAGAACACATTCTTTCGACGAGCGCAAGGAGAACCGGTGGCACGCGGATCGCTCTTTGTTTCACCCGGAGGAGAAATGGAGATGACCATGAAACGACGCTTCGCGGGTCTCGCGGCCGTCGTGGGCTTACTGCTTGCGGGCGCGGCCCTGGGCGACGAGGCCGGCAGGGGCGAAGGCTATTCCTACATCCGATTCATGACGGGCGAGGCCAGCGTGGCTTCCCGGTGGAACGGAAATGTGGACGCTCGTCGCAACATGCCGATCTCCGTGGGGGACGAGATCTCCGTGTCGCAGGGCGGCCGGATCGAGATCGGGCTCGCGGACGGAAACACTCTCTTCCTCGGGGGCGGAACACATGCCGCCTTCGACTCGCTGCACGACCAGCAGGGCGAAGACGATCAGTTCTCCGGCATCCGGTTGACCGACGGCGACGCCTTTCTGTCCGCGATGGGCTCCGACGAGCAGCAGATCCCGCGCATCGACACCGACGACGCGACGGTCTACCTGTCGACCGGCGCCCGTGTTCGCGTCAACAGCGACCCGCGCCGGGGTACCGTCGTCATCGGACGTTCGGGCTCGGCCGAGGTCCGCACCCGCGCCGGCACGTTCACGGTCAAGGCGGGGCAGTACCTCATGGTGCGCGGCGACGAAGAGCCGGAAATCGGGCGCGGCGCGTTCTCGCGCGACCGGTTCGACGTATGGCTGGCCGACCGGCTGGAGACATTCGACGACGCCCGCGGGGCCTCGGCTCGATACGTCGGCGAGGAATACGCGGGCGACGTGGCCGCGCTCGACGGCTACGGGGACTGGGACTACGACTCCTCTTACGGCGGCAACGTCTGGTCTCCAAGAGTGGACGCCGGATGGAGCCCCTACTCCTACGGGTCCTGGTATTACACACCGGCGGGGTTGACCTGGTGGTCGAACGATCCGTGGGGCTGGTATCCCTTCCACTACGGCAACTGGTTCTTTGCCTCCGCGCGCAACCGCTGGTGCTGGGCGCCGGCCAACGTCTATTCGCCCGCATGGGTGTACTGGGGCTATTCGCCGGGCTTCGTGGGCTGGTGCCCGATCGGCTACTACTCCTTCTTCTCGCCCTGGCTCGACACGTACCGCCACTGGGGGTTCCCGTCCCGGGCGAACGTGTATTTCTCCCTCCACGGCACGTTCCCGTCTCGCCGCGTGGACTTCCGCGGCTGGAACTTCACGGGCGCCGGATCCCTTGGAGCGACTCACGCCCGCATGGACGTCATCCCCGGGTCTCGGATCGGTGATCGCCTGGGAGGGCAGGTCGCAATTTCCTCTCACCCGATCGTCGTGAATCCGCGTGAGGGAGGCGTGAGGGAAGCGATCCGCACGTACGTACGAGAGGCCCCGCGCACGATCGAGCGCACGGGCGGCTCGGACTCCCAGCTCCTGGCGCCGGTCCTCGCGCGCGATCGCACGCTCCCTCCCGACACGCTGTCCGCGCTGCGCGACCGAGCGGTCGTCGCGGAGAGAGGCCGGGTGGCGGGACGAACCGCCGCGGAGATCGCGCCGCGCGGGGCGCTCGCGGAACGCTCGCGGGGCCTCTCCGTGCCGGGAGCGAGCCGGGAGCCAGTAACGGCGCAACGGTGGCGGAGCCCCGTTGATCGGGGCGAAAACGCCGGGTCGGTCTCGCGCGAGCGAGCCCCGGTCCCCGGAAGCGATCGGCTGCAGCCGAGAGATCTGACGCGGTCCACGGGAGTAGATTCCTGGCGGAGCCGCGAAAGGGTTGCGCCTCGCGAAAGGCCCGTGGCGTCCGAACGCGCACGCGAACAGCCGCGGGTCGAGCCGCGCCAGCCTCGGCCTTCCGTCGCTCCTCCCGGCCACCAATCCTCGGAGACGCCGCGAGGCGAATCGTGGCGCTCCCGCTCGGACACGCCCCCGGCGCGCCGCGTCATCGAGGGCGCCGTGCCCGGACGGCGCGCGGCCGAGTCACGCTCGGAGAGTGTGCCGAGGTCCATGGGAACGCCTTCCGAGCTCGATCGGCGAGCGCGAGAGCAGCGTCGGATGGAGCGAGCGCCCGGCGACTCGCCTCCCCCGGCCAGAATGGAACGGGCCCCCGCGTACTCGCCTCCGCCGGCTCGCATGGAG
>JBGPMB010000254.1:0-2884 GCA_041486775.1 Candidatus Eiseniibacteriota bacterium
ACGCATCCTAGCGACGAGGAGCTCTACGCGGCGCTGCGAGGAATCAAGACGTGAAGGGTTAGCCGTTCGTCAGGGTGAGCGGAAGCAGGGCCGTCTTGCCGTAGCCCTTGATGGTGTAGCCCGTCGTGGAGCATGGGTTCGCGCCGATGATGCCCGAAGCCGCAGGATCCGCAGCCCAGGTCCACGCATCGTTCGTTCCTGTGAACGGGTTCTTCGGATAGTTGCCCGACGGCATGTTGGCCATCACCGCGGCGTCGTCCGCGGCCACCGGGTAGGTGCCCGTATTCTTCACGGCAAAGTCTTCGACCCCTAGCTGGAAGCTGTGCATGCTCGCCTTCACGTTGGCTTCGCGTGCGCGGTCCTGCATTGTGATGAAGTTCGGAATCGCGATGGCCGCCAGGATCCCAATGATCACCACAACGATCATCAGCTCGATGAGGGTGAAGCCTTTCGGGTTGCTTGACAAAGGTGAAGCACCGCCTCTCGCGCACGTCTGATCCTTGACGTGATCGACGCCCTTGAACCTGCCGGTAGTGATTAAAGCATCGGACATGCCAAGGTCCGATGCGCCCCTTTATGGAACGTCGCCGCTTGGACTTCCGCCTGAAGCACGGAGCGAGCGAGAGGGAGGCGGTGCGGCTTCCTCGCAGGATGCACGCCGGGGACCATCAGTTCTGCATATCGCATGCTTCAACTTGGCGGGGATCGATCCAATCGGTTTCCAGCTTTCCCCTGCCGGCGATCAGAACACCGTATCCCACCGGGGTGGCCACTCGCCCCCATCTCTCCGATGCGCGCGGATCAGATTGCTCGCAACCGTTCCGCCCGTGTCCCAGGCTTGCAGGACCCCGGTGTAGCTCCTACGTTCATTCTCCGAGGCGAGCCAGTCATAGGTGAAGGCGAACGAGTAGTGATTCACGCCCGTACGGATGTATCGGTAGGACTTCGCCCCGGTCTCATCGTCGTCGATAAGCTTCTTTGCATCGGAGGCGAGATGCTCTGCGAAGGTCTCAAGGAGCGGGACCCGCCTCGGTAGAACGACCGCCCCGTCGCGGATCCCCTTTTTCCCCGCGTCCAGGGCCTCGGTCCGGTTTACTTGGACGATGTGTTGCTCCCGGTCCCATTTCACGGAGCCCTTCTGGCTCTCGTTGAAATAGGCGAGCCACACTCTCCCCGATGACCGCGATCCCGAACTGGAATTGCCATTGTCCCCCGGCGAGGCGGAAGCGCCTGCCCGTAAACCCGATTCGGAGCATCCGGGTATTAGTACCGGCGAACCGGAACTCGAATCTGGAGGGCCCGACGCGTGATTTCGGATCTCGAGGTGGGCGGACTTCGCGAGGTCGCCTCCCTACTCGCCCACGGTTACCTCCGCCTACACCTGAAGCGCGCGGAGGATGCCCCAACTCCCGACGTGTCCGCGACATGTGGGCGCGAAGATGAAGAGCTTGATGTGTCGCCCACACAGAGGGACCAATGGTGAGTATGGGCACAGCGAAAGACAGAGAACCACGGGGTGATGTCCTCGCGATCGCGAGGCGCGTCCTCGAAGTCTCGCGCATGAGTACCGGAGAGCTTCGGGCCGAACTGGAGCGCCTCACCGGCGAGCCCAGCCGTTCGTGGAACAAGCCGTACCTCCAGCGGAAGGTCGCCGGCCTCGGCCAGTCGCTGCGTGTAGCTGATCGAGACGTACTGCACGCCGCGGTCGCTGTGGTGGACGAGTCTGTCGCCGTGAACGGGTCGGGCCCAGAGCGCCTCCTCCAGCGCGTCGAGGGCGAGGTCGCTGCGCAGCGAACTCGACGCCCGCCAGCCGACGATGCGGCGCGAGAACACGTCGACGACGAACGCGACCGCGCCACCGTGCAGCGGGCGACCTCGCGCTTCTCCAACTTCACCAGGTGTCGCCAGACCTTGCGGACGCCGTAGACCTCGAAGTTCTCGTTCCACACCCGACGGATGTGGGCGCCGAGTTCCTCGTCGCGCTGCGCTCGGGCCGGCCGTCGCGGCGGCTCGCGTTGCCAGAGCTTGTGCTCGTAGTAGACAGACGGGGCGATCGGCAGCACCGCGCAGATCGGCTCGACCCCGTACGTCGCCCGGTGTTCGTCGATGAACCGGACCATCACTTCGCTCGGCGGTCGAGCTCCGCCTGGGCGAAATACGCAGACGCCTTCTCCAGGATCTCGTTGGCGCGGCGCAGCTCGAAGTTCTCGCGCTCGAGGTCCTTGAGGCGCTGTCGCTCGTCGGCGGTCAGCCCCGGTCGATTGCCCGCATCGCGCTCAGCCTGCCGGACCCAACTGCGCAGCGTCTCGGCGGCGCATCCCAACTTCGCGGCAATCGAGCGGATCGCCGCCCACTGCGACTCATGCTGCTCGGCGTGCTCCACGACCATCCGGACCGCCCGCTCGCGGACCTCTGGGGAGAACTTGCTGGCTCGTGCCATGACCCCATCCTCTCAAGGAATGGAGCCTCCGGGAATCCC
The DNA here is from genome assembly GCA_041486775.1 of Candidatus Eiseniibacteriota bacterium. Lineage (GTDB taxonomy): Bacteria > Eisenbacteria > RBG-16-71-46 > SZUA-252 > SZUA-252 > WS-7. The sequence continues at coordinate 2,480 of JBGPMB010000254.1, forward strand.
GGCGAGGTTCACTCTTGACAAGTTACACGACTGGACCTATCTTTTGTAACCGGTTAATACGGTTACAGGAGGGAGAGCATGAACTTGAATGGGAAGACAGTCGTCGTAATCGGCGCCGGATCCGGCATCGGCCGCGCGGTAGCGGTCGACGCCGCCAACGCGGGCGCGACCTTGATCCTCGGCGGGCGCACCGCGGCCCCGCTCAAAGAGACGGCCCGGCTCGCCGGCGGCACGATCCGTGTGGTCGACGCCTCACGCGAGGAAGATGTCCAGGCGTTTTTCGAGTCGATCGGCTCGTTCGATCATCTCGTCAGCACGATCGGCGCCGGCGTGTCCGGCCCGATCGTCGAGCTGCGCGCGGACGACATCCGCACGGCAATGGAGGCGAAGCTATGGGCGCCGATC
>JBGPMB010000255.1:0-2863 GCA_041486775.1 Candidatus Eiseniibacteriota bacterium
ATCTTCTTGGCCAGGACCCAGGCGCCGAGCGCGTTCGTGAGCGCACCCGGCAGGATGATGAAGATGCCGGCGAGGCCGATCGTGTAGACCAGTCCCGGGCCGCCGACAAACGAGAATCCGGAGAGCGTCGCGGCCATCTTCGCGATGGCGAGGGTCCAGAGTCCCACACCGGCGCCGGCGACGAAGAAGTCCCTTGCGTTCTTCGTGCGGCGCGTGGCCCAAATGGCGATCGCGGCAACGATGATGAAGTAGCCGACGGCGACCGCGATGATGGCCGGCTCCGTGAGCGCGGGAAGCGTCGCTTGGTGGAGCGCGCGCATCAGACGGCGTCCGGGGTCGTGGGACCGGTCCCCGGCACGTCGCGCGCCATCGCTCGGTGGGCCTCGCGCAAGCGACGCAGGTCTTCGTCACTGAGCGTCGACGTCTCGAACGTGCGCGCCCACACGAGCGGCAAGACGAGGAGGGGCGCCAGGCCGACCGCGTATATGACGATTGCCGAGCGCAGCGGGAGCCCGAGCAGGAGGGGGCCGCCAGCGCCCTCGGCCGCGGGAAGGGCGAGGGCGGCGCCGAAGGCGGCGGAACAGAGCACGAACATGCCGACGAAGGTCCACCGCAGCGCGGAGGCGATCCGGCCCCGTCGGAGCGCGCCGAGTGCCATGAGGGACATCAGCGCCCCGTTCGTACCCAGCGCGAGGCACCACGGCGCCCACGCGTGCGGCGCTCCCGCCAGGAACACGTCCAGATACCCAGCCCCGACGACGAGGCACGACACGACGACCAGCGAGAGGATGAAGCGTTTCACGGCGCGTGAAACCTATGCGCCGGGACGCCGGTTACGACACCATGCGCTCCATGGTGATCGGCGTGCGCCCCGCGAGCGTCGGCTGCGTGGGACGCCCGATGCCGTAGCCCTGGGCGTAGGTCGCGCCGTGCGAGCACACCCAGTCGAGCTCCTCCGGCGTCTCCACGCCCTCCGCGATCGTCTCGATTCCGAGGATGCTGGCGATCTCGATGATCTTCTGGGCGATCAGGGACTTGTAGGGATCGGAGTCTACGCCGCGGATCAACTCCATGTCGAGCTTGATGAAGTCGGGGCGCAGCTGGTGGAGCAGGTTCAGGGACGAATACCCCGCGCCGACGTCGTCGAGGGCGACGCGGAAGCCGGCGTCCCGGTAGAAGCGCAGGAGCCCTTTCAGGTGCTGCGCGTCGTGCGCCTGGTCGCTCTCGACGACCTCGAACACCACCTGATTGGGCGGGATCTTCGCGGCATCGATCATCTCGACGGTGCGCTCGAGACTGGAGATCGGGTCCTCGAGCGTGCTGGCCGAGAGGTTGACGAAGAGCGTTTCGTGAATGTCGTCGAGCACCATCCGGTCGATCGCGGCCTTGCGTGCGGCGAGGTCGACCTGCACGAGCATCCCGCAGCCGCGCGCCACGTCGAAGATGTAGTTCGGGTAGACGATCGCGTCGTCCTTCCCCACCCCGCGGAGCAGCGCTTCGCGCGCGAACACGCGCTGGGGGCTCGCGGACCACACGATCGGCTGGAGGACACTCGTGAAGCGGTTCTCCGAGAGCATCTCCGAGAGCCACGTCGACTGGCCCACGAGCGAGAACGCGGCGTACGACTGCACCTTCGGGAGGTCGGCCGTGGTGAGCTCTCCGCCCGTGGGCCGGTACAGGACGCGGACATCGTCCGCCTCCCGATGCGTGAGGATCCGGCGCAGGGGGATGACCAGGCCGCGAAGCTCGCTCCACGCGAGGTCCATGATGACACACTCGCCTTCCGCCAGGTGATACGCCACGCGATCGGCGTGGAGCTGCGCGACGATCTTTGCCTGGGTCTGCGCGTGCATGCACCAGACGAAGAGCCGGCCCCGCGGCGCGAGCGGTCTCCCACCCGAATCCGGAGGTGGAGTCCGGCGCGGCTGACGGGTGAACGGGCGACGGAGGGGGGGCATCATCCGGCCACTAGGCTATCGGGCCCGTGTGTGCGAAGTCGGTGCGGTGGATCACATTGTGGGAAGTAGGGAGAGGGCGGCTCTCGCGAGCCGCCCTCCCTCACCCCGGGTTACGCCGACCCCGGGGACCTGGACCGCAATCACGAACGAGCGCGGATTCTCACGGGATGATGCGGGTATCCGGCCTTCCCGGCCCCACGATCGCGTTGAACAGCAGCTTGAAAGTCCCGTGCGGCTGCGCGCGGAAAGTGATCTCGGGGCCGTACAGGTAGAGTGTGCCCTGGCCGTACTTCGCCTCCGCCATCGCCACGCCGCCTTCGAGATAGTTCTGACCCCACGCCCACCCGCTCTTGAGCGGTGCGCCATTATCGAACCAGGCGACCGGCTTGATGCCCCGGAGCGATGCGTCTGGTCCGAGCCGCATCACGGGGCTGTTGTCGAAGAAGACGATGCCGCGCGCCTCCTCCCCCCGTGTTGCCTCGGCCGTCGTGTCGTACGCGACTTCGAGGAGCGAGCCCGGTACGTAGAACTTCTCGCTCGGCAACGGCTGGCCGCCCGTGCCAGTGGGCGTCCGCTCCACCAGGTGGTTGGTGACCGGGAACCCGAACTGCTGCGCCGCGTTGATGGAGGACGGTCCGATGGCGATGATCCGACCGCCCTGCTGCACGAACTCCTTCAGCTTCGGGATCGTGCGGTCGGCGGACACGGCTCCCGTCAGCGACTGGAACTCGGCCGGGACCTCGGCGCTGCCTCGACCGCCGCCACCGCCGCCACCCCGGCCGCCACGACCGCCGCCGCCGCCCATTCCCGGAATCGAGTTCTCGGGGAAGATCAGCACGTCGAACTTGGCGCGGAGATTGCCTGCGTCCAGTTCCTGCGGATACACGACCTTGAACGGCATTTCA
>JBGPMB010000256.1:0-2842 GCA_041486775.1 Candidatus Eiseniibacteriota bacterium
CCCGCACTTGCAGCTCGAACTCCTCGATGTGGATGGAGGTGAAGCGGTCTTCCTTGATGAGGCGCTCCGAGACCAGGATGGCGTCCTCGAAGTTGTAGCCACCCCACGGCATGAAGGCGACGAGAATGTTGGCGCCGAGTGCCAGCTCGCCGTTTTTCGTGGCGGCGCCGTCGGCGAGGAGCTGCCCCTTCTTCACGCGCTCACCCTCGGAGACCAGCGGACGCTGGTTGATGCACGTGTCCTGGTTCGACCTCTTGAATTTGGTCAGCTTGTAGAAATCGACCCCCGCCATCTCCGAGTAGTCGACCGTCCGGGGCTTGCCTTCGGGCTGGTCGTAGCGGACGTGGATGGCGTCCCCCGAGACCGACTCCACGACACCCGCCTTCTTCGCGAGAATGAGCGCGCCGGAGTCTTCCGCCACCTTGCCTTCGAGCCCGGTGCCCACGAGGGGCGCCTCGGTGAAGAGGAGCGGAACGGCCTGCCGCTGCATGTTCGAACCCATCAGCGCGCGGTTCGCGTCGTCGTGCTCGAGAAACGGAATGAGCGCGGCCGCGGGACTCACGAGCTGGATGGGCGAGATGTCCATGTAATCGACGTCCTTGGGCTCCACCATCGGGAACTCGCCCTTCTCGCGGACGTTCTGCTCGCCCACGAGATGCCCGTTGTCGTCCACCAACGCGTTCGCCTGGGCGATCTTGAACCGGTCTTCCACGTCCGCCGAGAGGAACTGGACCAGCTTCTTGTCCATGACCCCGTTCGCCACGCGGCGGTACGGCGTCTCGAGGAACCCGAGATCGTTCACGCGAGCGTAGGTCGCGAGCGAGGAAATCAGCCCGATGTTCGGCCCTTCCGGAGTCTCGATGGGGCACATGCGCCCGTAGTGCGTGTAGTGCACGTCCCGCACCTCGAACCCCGCGCGGTCCCGGGTCAACCCGCCCGGTCCGAGCGCCGAGAGGCGGCGTTTGTGCGTCAGCTCGGCCAGTGGATTGGTTTGATCCATGAACTGCGAGAGCTGGCTCGAACCGAAGAAGCTCTGGATCACGGCCGAGATCGTGCGCGCGTTGATGAGATCGTACGGCGTCACCTGCTCGGCGTCCTGGAGCGTCATGCGCTCGCGGATGATCCGGGCCATCCTCGCCAGCCCCACATTGAACTGGTTCGAGAGGAGCTCGCCCACGGCGCGCACCCGGCGGTTGCCGAGATGCTCGATCTCGTCCGTGGTGACCGGCAACCCCGGCACCTCGGCGCCCAGCCGGAGGTCGATCAGGTAGGCGATGATGACGATGAAGTCCTCCGGGCAGAGCGTCGTCTGGTCGTCGTTCGGAGCCGTGAGCGTGAGCCGCTTCCGCTTTTCCTTCGAGCCGAGGAGGATCTCGTGGGGCAGCTTGCGGTTCAGCTTGTACCGCCCGACCTTCGCCAGGTCGTAGCGCTTCGGGTTGAAGAAGAGCTTCTTCAAGATGTCCCGGGCGGTGTCCGCGCGCGGCGGCTCGCCGGGACGGAGGAGGTTGTAGATGCGCGTGAGCGCCTCGTCCTCGGTCTTGGTGGAATCCTTCTTCAGGGTGTTGCGGACAATGTCCGCCTCGTCGCGGTGCGCAATCACGAACGTCTTCACCGTCGCGAACCCGGCCTTGCGCAGGCCCTCGATCCGCTCCATGGTGATGACCTCGTTCGCCTCGAGCAGCACCTCTCCGGTCCGCTCGTCGACGACGTCCTCCGCGGCGATCTTGCCCACCGCGTCCGGCTCGCGCTTGCTGCGCGCCCCCCCGATCTCCTCCTCCTCGGTGTCGTAGAAGAGCTCGAGGATTTCACGATCCGTGACGTAGCCCAGCGCCTTGAGCAGCACCGTCACCGGCAGCTTCCGCTTCCGGTCGATGTGCACGTACATGATGTCGTTCACGTCGAGGCTGAACTCCACCCACGAGCCGCGGTACGGAATGATCCGCGCGGTGAAGAGCTTCTTCCCGTTGGGATGGATCAGGTCGTCGAAGAACACGCCCGGGGAGCGGTGGAGCTGGCTCACGATCACCCGCTCGGCGCCGTTGATGATGAAGGTGCCCTTGTCGGTGATGATCGGCAGCTCGCCCAGGTAGACTTCCTGCTCGATGATGCTCTTGTCCTTGCGGCCTTCCTCCGTGTCCTCGCGGACCCGCAGGCGCAGCGTGGCCTTGAGCGGCACCGAGAACGTCAGATCCCGCTCCTGGCACTCGTCCACGGAATACTTCGGATCCCCGAGGTCGAACCGCACGAACTCCAGCGAGAAATACTCGCGCGCGTCGCTGATCGGGAACACGCTGTTGAAGACCTCCTGAAGCCCTTCGTTCTTGCGCTTCAGGGGCTCGACTTCGGCTTGTATGAAATTGCGGAACGACTCCAGCTGGACGTCGAGCAGGTTCGGGATCTGAATGTCCCACTCCCGCTCGATCTTGCTGAAGCTCCGTCGCTCTTTGCCGCGAATGGCTTTTATCACGTCGTTTTCACCCCTTCGAGAGAGGCCATGGTTCCACCCAACCGCGACGGACTACCGGATTTCGACGGAAGCGCCGTTCTCCTCCAGCTTCTGCTTGACGGACTGGGCCTCTTCCTTGGAGACCTTCTCCTTGACGGGCTTCGGAGCGCCGTCGACCAAGTCCTTCGCTTCCTTGAGTCCGAGACCGGTGACCTCGCGAACCACCTTGATGACCTGGATCTTCTTGTCTCCGACGCCCACGAGAACGACGTCGAACTCCGTCTTCTCCTCGACGACCGCGGCCGCAGCACCGCCGCCGCCACCACCGCCCATCATCATGGGCATGGCGGCCGTGACGCCGAAATGCTCCTCCATCTTCTTCACGAGGCCCGAGAC
>JBGPMB010000257.1:0-2829 GCA_041486775.1 Candidatus Eiseniibacteriota bacterium
CCCGGCACGCCGATGATGAGGCTGTTGCCGCCCGTGAGCAGCGACAGCAGGACCAGCTCGATGACGCCCTCCTGGCCGACGATGAGCTTCCTGAGCTCCGAGCGGATCTGGTCGCATCCGGCTTTGAGGCGGTCGGCGTGCGCGAGGTCGTCGGAGGATTCGAGCGCAGGGCTCACGGCGGTTGCGGCCACGGGGAATCTCGGTTGGGGGAAGTGGAGCTCAGTGCGTCAGGGCGTAGATCAGGTAGTTGATGCCCAGCTTGTATGCCTCGTTCTCCACGTCCACGGAGAAGAACCCCTGCCCCGACCACTGCCACGACTCGCCGACGTCGTTGTTGTAGTCGATGACGGCGATCAGGCGCTTCTTGGGGTCGTTGTTCTCGTAGATGCCGAGCCACGTGCCCTGGCCGTAGTACGAGGGGTGCATTTTCCTCAGGTCGATCGTGTAAAAGCAGTCGAAGATCGGCTCCTTTCCGGTCAACTGCACGATCTTGGCGCCCGGCAGCACGCGCGCCATGGCCTGCTCGAAGATGGGGTAGCTGAACTGCGGGAAGTCGTCGACAATGAGGAACCCACCCTTCTGCAGGTACGTGCGGAGCCCCTTCGCCTCGACGTCGTTCGGGAACCAGCCCCCGGGTTCAGAGAGGTATGCGACCGGATACTTGAACAGCAATGGGTCGTCGAGCCCGACGATGACGCCGCCCTGGATGTTCCCCCACTCGATGAATGGGCGCATCGAAGTGATCTCCTTCATGATGCGCATGAAGTGGACGTCCGCATCCGGATAGTCGTGCGACCACCCCGGTCCCTCGCGGCCCGACCAGCGCCCGTAGCCGCGGTACTTGATCCGCGCGAAGGTGAAGCGCCCGTCATACGGCGGGTTACCGTGGAAGTCGGGAGGCGTGTAGAACTCGCTGGACCCGCCCAGCAGATTGCTGAACTCGCGCGGATCGATTCGCCCGCCTCCGCGCCCGCCGCCACGCTGCGCGTACGCGGGCGCGGTCACCAGCAGCAGCGCGGCGAGGACCAGTCCCTTCCGTCTTCCGCCCTCCGCCATCCGAACGACCATTCCTCTCGTCATGGTTTCCTCGCGTCCACGATGGTGAGCAGCAGTTCCTGCGCCGGCGTGAAGTTCGGTGCCTCTTCCAGGGCGCGCAGGATGCTGTTGCGCGCCTGCTTGTCGTCGCCCGCCTCGTGCCACGCGAGGGCCAGGCGGTAGAGTGCGTCCGCCCGGTCGACCGGGTTGAGCGCCACCACCGCCCGCCGCTCACGCACCGCCTTCGGTCGGTCGCCGAGTGCCCGGTAAAGATCGGCGAGATGCTGGTGCGGCGCGACATCGAAGGGATTGATGTACATCGCGCGCTCGAGCGCCTCGGCTGCCTTCGCCGTGTCGCCCACCAGCTCGCGGAGGCGCGCGAGCTCACGGTTCGCCCCGATGTCCGACTCGTTCCTGGTCGTGATCTCGGTGAGCGCGTCGGCCGCCTTGCGCAGCTCCCCCTGCCCGATGTAGAGGTGGGCGAGGTGCCCGTACGGGCCGTCTGCGCCCCCGTATTCGGGGAAGAGCGAACGCGCGCGCTCGAGGAGCGTGATCGCGACGGTCGTGTCCCCGCGCTCCGCCGAAGCGGCGCCGGCCATCATCTGGAGCCGGTAGTTTCGCGGCGACGCGTTGGCGAGGGCCACGAGAGCCGCGGGCGAGAGCGCCTGCCGGGACGTCTCGGCGGTGTCACCGGCGAGCGAGGCGAGTGCACCGGCGAAGCGCTGTCGCAGGTAGGCGTCGAAGCGCTTGTCCAGCGCCTTGGCGTCCGCCCCGAGGACCTTCTGGAACACCTCGTCCGTGTTCTTCCCGATCCCGTATTCCTGGAGCATGGCGAGCAGGGCCTTGTCTCCCCAGTCGCGCGCGACGAACTCGCAGAACAGCGAGGCCTGGTAGTAGGAGAGCTGCACCTGCTCGGGGAAGGCGGGGTGCATGAACCCGTCGTTGAACCGGCTCACCGGGACGAGCTTGCCCGCGCGGAGCGCGTCGAGGAACTCGACCGTCACGTGCGCGCCCCAGCCGGGCCGCGCGAGGTGCTCCTCGTACACCGAGAGCCCCTCCGAGAGCCAGCGGGGCACGCGGTGCGTCGTGAGCCCGAGCGTGAACGTGTGCGCCAGCTCATGCCACACGGTGGAGCCCCAGTTGAACGGGCCGGCATCCTTCGCCGCGGGCGAGTCGAAGGCGAGCGTGGTGCCGAAGCTCACCCCGAGCGCGCCGAGCCCCGCGAGCCCGACGGTGCGCACCGAGAAGTCGGAGTGACTGCGGTAGACCTCGATGCGGATGGGTGGCGGGGGCTTGTACGCATACTTCGTGGAGAACGTCTGGTACGCCCGCTCGAGGAGGTCGGTGAGGTAGATGGAGAGCAGCGCCGACTCCTCTTTCTCGATCATCACCTCGAATCGCTCCGTTCTTATCACGTCGTAATTCTTGAACGTGTCGAGGAGGTCGAGCGTGTTCTTCACCCAGATGTCGTAGGGATCGCCGGTGAACGCCGCCTCCAGGCTCTTCCGTCCCTCCGCGATCTTGCCGAGGCGGAGCTGGTTCATCCCGAGCAGGCTGTACGCGCGCGAGGCGGTCGAGTCGGCCTCCACCCCCTGCTTCGCGAAGTCCGCCGCGATGAGGTAGAACCGGATGCGCGCGGCGACCTCCGCCATCGTCGCGTAGAACTCGGCGTCGTGCGGGTTGAGCGCGAGCGCGCGCTGCCGCAGGCTCTCGTAGCCGGCCTTGTTCCCATCGAGGAACTTGATGGCCGCCGCGACGGCGAGCGCATCGAGCGACGACGGGTTCACGGCGAGG
>JBGPMB010000258.1:0-2826 GCA_041486775.1 Candidatus Eiseniibacteriota bacterium
ACGATCGAGGAGCTCCGGCGGGAGTTGACCCGCACCGAGGCCGCCAACGGATTCCTGAATCGCTTTCTGGTCTGCCGGGCCCAACTCCTGCCCGAAGGCGGACACCTCCCAGACGCGGATCGCGTGCCCCTGGCCGACGCGTTCAGCCTCGCCGTGGCCCGGGCGAAGCAGATCACGACGATGCGTCGGGATGCCGCGGCGACCTTGGCGTGGCGGGAGATCTATCCCGAGCTGAGCGCTGAGCGGCCGGGCCTCCTGGGAGCGGCCACGGCGCGGGCCGAGGCGCACGTGCTCCGGTTGAGCATGCTCTATGCGCTGCTCGATATGTCCGCGACGATCACCGCCACCCATCTCGAGGCGGCGCTCGCTCTGTGGACCTATATCCATGATTCGGCCGCCTTCATCTTCGGTCAGGATCTCGGCGATCCGATCGCCGATGAGCTGCTCGAGGCGCTCCAGAGTGCCCCATCCCTGAGTCGCACCGAGTTGCGCGATCACTTCGGCCGTAACCGTGGCGCCGAGGAGATCAGTCGAGCGCTCCGGGTACTCGCCGGTGCGGGTCTGGCTGAGCAGGTCCCCACCCCCGAGACCGGGGAACCGGGGCGCCCCGTGGAACGCTGGCGGGCGACGACCAAAACGACCAAAACGACCAAACCCCGCTTTGAGGGGGGTTATGTCGTTTAAATCGTTTATGTCGTTACCCCGGGGTTCCTACGTGAGGCCCCTATGAGCCACGGACGCCTGGGCCCCCAGCCGCCAGTGCACCCTCCGGCCGCCGACCCGTTGGCGGGGGGCGTGTCGTTGTCGCGCCACGCCTACCTGGCCCTGACGGTGGAACTCTCCACGGGCCCGGGGGCCGTCACCAAGGTCCGGCTAACCGAGCAGCCGAACGGCGCGTCCCTCGTCGTGCTGCCCAACCGGTTACATGATCTCGCGCGCGAGTTGACGCGGATTGCCCACCGGCTGGGGGTGCGCCCATGACCCGCCCCGAGCTCCTCGCGGCCTGGACGGCGGAGGCCGAGGGGCTCCGCAGTTGGGGCCAGGACCCAGCGGCCCGACTGCTCGAGCGCTGTATCGCGGAGGTACAGGCCGTCGAAGCCTCCAGCGAGCGGCTGGTGGACTACCGGGAAGCCGCGAGCCTCTCCGGGTACAGCGTGGCGCAGTTGCGGCGCCTGGTGCGGGCGGGGCGGCTTCGCGATCATGCAAATACGGGCCCCACGATGCTGGCGGTATCCGAATTGCCCCGGAAACCCTGCCCGAGCCGTCCCTTGACCCTCAGTCCGAGAGGTAGCTAAATTGGCTACTATGAATCCGGCGCAGCAGGCGCTCGATGCGCTCACCCTGACCCTGCCCGAAGTGGCGACTGCGCTCCGGGCCGGGTATCCCGCCGTGCGGAGTTGGCGGTTGGGGAATCGACACCCCGGGGCGGTGATGCGGGGGCGGTTGGTGCGGGTGTGCCGGAAACAGGCGGGCCGCCTTCTACGGCTCGCGGCACGGCTCGAACAGGAGAGGGACTAATGGCTCGCCGGACCCGCTGGAGCTATTCGGAAGGTGATTACCGAGATGTGCGCGTGCTCGTGTGGGAAGCGCGCAATGGGATGCTGTACGGGATGGCGCGCGAGGGGAGTCGCATCGTCGAAGCGCGGCATAGCCTCGGGCATCGCGATCGCGAGCGGGCGATCGCCTGGGCGAAAACCCATCACGATCAGCTCCGCCAACGGCTCAGCTCCCCGAACGTCCCCACCGCGGGGCGGGTGTTCGATCTCTACCTCGAGCGGCAGCGCGAGGTGTATCCCGATCCGCATTCCCGGGCCCGCAAGGCGCAGGAGCGCGGCGCGACGTTCTGGCGCGCCGTCCTTGGGGCCTGTCATCTCGAGGAGGATCTCGACCATGACACCCTGGACCGCCTCGGCCGCAAACGCCAGCGGGGCGAGATCGACGCCCAAGGCCAGCCGGTCGCGGGGAAGGATCGCATTCCCGTGGGCCCCCGCACGTATGCGGCCGATCTCGAATGGCTCCGCGCCTGTCTCTTGTGGGCGGTGGCGAAGATCGTGCGCGGCGCGCCGCTCCTGAAACGGAACGCCATGGCCGGGTATGCGCTCCCCACCGTCGCCAATCCGCGCCGGCCCGTGGCCATGCGGGACCGCTACCTCGCGCTCCAGCGGGTCACGCCCCAGATCACGATGGAGATTCGCACCGAGGGGAAGCGGATCGCGGTCCCGTCCTATCTCCCCGAGCTCCTGGCCCTCGCCCATCATACGGGCCGGCGGATCGGGGCGATCGTGCAGTTGCGCTACCGCGATCTCCGGCTCGGGGAGGGCCCGCACGGGGCCATCGAATGGCCGGGGGATACGGACAAGATGGGGAAAGCCTGGCTGGCGCCGTTGAATGCCGATGTGCGCAGCGTGCTTGATCGCCTGCTCGCGGCGCGCCCGGGCTTAGGGGGGGCTTACCTGTTTCCGTCGCCCCGGAATCCTCGGCGGGCGGTCTCGGTCGATCTCGTCTCGGATTGGCTCGAGCGGGCGGAACGCCTCGCGAACCTCCCCACGCATGACGGGAGCCTCTGGCATGCCTTCCGCCGCGGCTGGGCGACGAGCCGGAAGCACTTCCCCGCCCAGGATGTGGCCCAGGCGGGTGGGTGGAGCGATCTCACGAGCCTACAGACGGCCTACCAACAGCCGGATACGCAGACCATGCAGCGGGTGGTGGAGGCGTGAATTTGAGCGAGGTTTCGAGCCAACTGCGGATCTTCATACGGCTAAGTGTAGTCGGGGCGCCGGGATTTGAACCCGGGACCTTCTGGTCCCAAACCAGACGCGCTACCAG
>JBGPMB010000259.1:0-2818 GCA_041486775.1 Candidatus Eiseniibacteriota bacterium
TCATGGGCATGGCGGCCGTGACGCCGAAATGCTCCTCCATCTTCTTCACGAGGCCCGAGACTTCGAGCATCGTCATGCTCTCCAACATCGTGATGATCTGGCTTTCCTTCGTCCCTGCTTCCACGTTGAATTCCTCCTCCGGAATCGCGGGGGGTTCCGAGCGACCGCGCGGACCCTAACCCTGTTTCTTCTTGCCGACCGCGTCGATCGTCCCCACCACCTGCCGGATCGAGCCCGAGAGCACGCCGACGAATCCCTGGAGCGGCGAACGAAGCGCACCGATGAGCTGGCCGAGCAGCACCTCGCGCGGAGGTAGCTGGGCCAGCATCTTGATCCCGTCGGGGCCGTAGAGCTGGCCTCCGACGTACGCCGCCTTGAGGGCCGGCTTTTCGAACTCCTTGGAAAACTCGGCGAGGATCTTGGCGCCCGCGATCTCGTCCTGCCCCAGCGCGATTCCGGTGGGGCCTTCGAGGTAGGGGTCCAGCTCCGTGACGCCGCTATCGGCCAAGGCGCGCTTCGCGAGCGTATTCTTCTCCACGATGAACTCCACGTGGGCGTCGCGCAGCCTCCGCCGCATCTTGGTGACCAGGTCCACGTTCATTCCCGTGAAATTGGCCAGAACGATCGATTTCGACCGGGCGATGGCCGCGGTCAGCTCCCGCACTCGCTGTTCTTTTTCGGACGTCGCCATGGGACGCGGAATCTCCGTTTCGTGAATCGTTGCTCGAGGGGGGCCTAGGCTTTGAACGAAGCCTGGACCGAGGCCGGGTCGAGACGGACCGGAGGGCCCATCGTCGAGCTCAGCGTGACGCTACGGATGTACTGCCCCTTGGCGGCGGGCGGCCGGGTGCGGACCACTTCGCGCAGGAACGTCTCCACGTTGGCCAGGAGCTGCTCCTTCCCGAACGAGGCCTTGCCGACCGGTGCGTGCAGATTGCCGGCCTTGTCCACCCGGTACTCGATCTTGCCGCCCTTCACGTCGCGGACCGCTTTGGCGACGTCGAAGGTGACCGTTCCGCTGCGCGGGTTGGGCATGAGCCCCCGCGGTCCCAGCACGCGTCCCAGCTTCCCCACCTCGCCCATCATGTCGGGCGTGGCGATGATGCTGTCCACGTCGAGCCAGCCTTCCGTCAGCTTCTTGATCCACTCGTCGGATCCCACGTGGTCCGCGCCCGCTTCGCGCGCCTCACGCTCCTTGTCCCCCTTCGTCAGGACCAGCACGCGCACCTTCTTGCCGGTGCCGTGAGGCAGGACGACCGAGCCGCGCACGAGCTGCTCGGCGTGACGCGGGTCGACCCCGAGACGCATCGCGACTTCGATGGTCTCGTCGAACTTGGCGGTGGCCGACGACTTCAGTTTCTCGATGGCGTCGGCGAGGCTCTCGATCTTTCCGCCCTCGACAGAGGCGGCCGTGGCTGCGGTCCGATATCGCTTTCCCGTTTTCATCGCGCCCCCTAACCCGAGATCTCGATGCCCATGCTCCGCGCGGTGCCTTCGACCATCTTCACCGCCGCGTTCACGTCATTGGCATTCAGGTCGGGCTTCTTGAGCTCGGCGATCTCACGAACCTGAGCCGGGGTCACCTTCGCGACCTTGTTCCGGTTCGGCTCGCCGGACCCCTTCGCGATGCCGGCGGCGCGCTTCAGCAGCACCGCGGCGGGAGGGGTCTTGGTGATGAAGGTGAACGAGCGGTCGCTGTAGACCGTGATCACCACGGGAATGATGAGACCCGGCTGCCCCTGGGTGCGCGCGTTGAACGCCTTGCAGAACTCCATGATGTTCACGCCGTGCTGCCCCAAGGCGGGGCCGATCGGCGGAGCGGGAGTGGCGTTTCCGGCGGGCACCTGGAGCTTCACCAGAGCCTGGACGGGTTTCCCTTTAGCCATTCGATGATCCTTTCCTGTCGCGGGATTCATCCCGCTCCCACGTCGCGTGGTCGCGCGCGGCCTGACCCGGGATCGGGTCGGCCGCGGCCGGCGGTTAGACCGGCTGCACCTGCAAGAAGTCGAGCTCGACGGGGGTCGCCCGCCCGAAGATCGACACCATCACCTTCACCTTTTGCCGTTCCGGGTTCACCTCGTCGACGACCCCGGTGAAATCGGTGAAGGGTCCATCCACCACCTTGACGTGCTCACCCGACTTGAACGGCACCTCGGCCGACCCCTTGGCGCGGCCGCCGGACTCCAGCTGGCCCAGGACCCGCTTCACCTCGATCTCGCGGAGCGGGATCGGATCCTGACCCGATCCCACGAACCGGGTCACCCCGGGGACGTTCTGCACGAGCAGGCGGGTCTCCTGGTTCAGGTCCATCTCGACCAGCACGTAGCTCGGGAACGTCTTCCGCTTCGAGGTGATGCGCTTGCCGTCCTTCATCTCGGCGAATTCCTCGGTCGCAACGAGGATCTGGCCGAAATAGGACTCGAGTCCCGTGGAGTGGATGGCCCGCTCGAGGTTCGTCTTGACCTTGTTCTCGTGCCCCGAATAGGTATGAATCACGTACCAGTTCTTCGTGCTCTTTGTGACTTCTTCCATGTTCAGCCCACCATCTTGATGAGGGCTTCGAACGCCACGGTCATGCCGCGGTCCACGATCCCGATGAAGATCGCCATGATGAACACCATCACGATCACGACCAGCGTCGAATCGCGCAGCTCGCGGCGCGACGGCCAGCTGACCTTGCTCATCTCGACCCGGACGTCGCGGATGTAATCCCCGAACGCGCGAATCACGCTCGGCCGCTCGCCGGCTTTTTCGGTTGTTATCTCAGCACGCACGGAATGGGCCCTTTCAGTCGCCTACGAACCATGGCAGGCCAGGA
>JBGPMB010000260.1:0-2805 GCA_041486775.1 Candidatus Eiseniibacteriota bacterium
ACGAGTAGCGGAGCTCGTCCGCCTTGCGCGCAAGCTTGATCAGGATTTCGGGGGTGGCAAGCGATCCGCGGCCGGGAAGGGCGAAGCCGAAGTCCATGGGTGGCCATATTGCTCGCCACCCGGTGGCCTGTCAAGGCAAGGCCGACTGCCGTCAGCAGGCCGACATGTCAAGGAGAGGACAAGCTCCGGGCGCCTTTTCCGTCTCAAAAGCGATTCGCTCACTTTGAAGTGATATAGCAAGTTATAGGTCCTAATAGAGTGATTATTCGGGCTAAAATTATCTAGGTAGCTATGTGATCTGAGCCAGTGTCAGTCTGATGACGCCTTGGGGATGGCTGTGCTAGGTTGGAAGATACGATGGGGTTGCCCTACAACGTGTTCATGACTTCGGCGCTCGTGATCGTGGCGCTGGTTGGGATCGTCACCTGGAGCCTGCTGGCCATCAGCCGGAGGGTCGACGTCAATCGGGGTATCGCAACTCAGTCTCTGCCGGCTCTTCGGATGGGCACCT
This sequence comes from Candidatus Eiseniibacteriota bacterium, assembly GCA_041486775.1. GTDB lineage: Bacteria > Eisenbacteria > RBG-16-71-46 > SZUA-252 > SZUA-252 > WS-7. Next base: position 512 of record JBGPMB010000260.1, read on the forward strand.
CGCTGGGGGAGCAACCGGGCGGCCTCACGCGGACCGAGATGGACGCCAGGCCGGCCGCTGGGGAGCCTGCACAGAAGGCCTGGAACGACCGCGCCGCACGGATGGCCAAGGACTTCGACCTCTTGCGCTCCCTCCTCGGCACCCAGATGGAGCGGTCGCAGCACCAGGAAACGATTCCCTCCTTCGCCATCTACCGCCGGCACGCGTGGAACACCGTGTTCTGGGCGCTTCTGGCGAGCCTGGCGGCAGCGCTCGCCACGACGGCCTTCCTGGCCGTGCACCTCACGCGCTCGCTCCGCCGGCTCTCGATCGCCACGGCCCAGCGGGCCGACGGTGCCTTTACGCATCCGCTTCCCGTAGCGAGCCGCGACGAAATCGGGGAGCTGGCTCGCTCCTTCAACCGCAGAGCGGAGCGCCTTCGCGAGGCGGACCCCCTCGAGGAGGAGTTCTTCTTGCACATCTCGCACGGGCTGCGGACCCCGCTCGCCTCGGCCAAGGAGGCGACCCATCCGTTGCTCGAGCGCGTGCAGGGGCCGCTCACCGCCAAGCAGAGGCGGCTCGTGGACATCATCGCCGCGAGATCGGACCGGCTCCTGCAGCTCGCCATCGTCAAGGGGTGTGTCGAGGCGCATGGCGGCCGCGTTCGGGTCGAGTCCGAGGAGGGGCGCGAAAGCGGCTTTCTGGTGCGCCTGCCTCGCCATGGCGCGCTCCCGGTGGGGCCGGCGCCAACGGGGAGCGAGCGGTGACGGCCGCGCGCGCGCTGGTAGTGGACGATGACCCGGCCATCCTCGAGGTTCTCGAGAAGCGGCTTCAATCCATGGGGCTCGACGTGGCGCTCGCGAGGAACTACCGGGAGGCGGTCGAGCTCCTCGACAACCGCGGCTTCGACGTGGCGCTCTTCGACCTGCGCATGGAGCCCGTCACCGGTCTCAAGCTCATGGAGGCCGCGCACGAGCGCCAGCCACGCCTGCCCGTGCTCATCATGACGGCGCACGGCACCATCGACAACGCGGTCGAAGCCCTGCGGCAGGGGGCCTTCGATTACCTGACGAAGCCGTTCGTGCCCGAGGAGCTGCGCGGCAAGGTCGGCCGCGCGCTGTCCGCGCGCCGGTGGGCCCGCGATCGGACGCTATTGAAGGTTGTGGGCGAGGCTCTGGTGGGATCCTCCGGCACCATGGAGGAGGTCCTCGAGGCCATCGCCCGGGCCACGGTCGAGGCGACGGAGGCCGAAAGAGCCGTGGTCTTCCTGCTCGAAGACGGCCGCCTCGTGCCCAAGGCCAGCGCCGGCGCCTCGCCCGGCCCGACCGACGACCTCGCCAGGACGGCGCAGGCGGTGCTCGAGCGGAAGATCCCCACCGCGGTGACCGACCAAGATGGGCGCGTGATGCTGGGCGCGCCGCTGTTCGTTGGCGGCGGGGCCGCCGGCGCGCTCGTTGTCGAGACGCGGGTGGAGCCGACGGCGGACGACCTCGACGTGCTCGCGATCTTCTCCTCGCAAGCCGCGGTGGCGCTCAAGAATACCCGGGAGCTGGAGCGCCTGAGAAGCGGCGCGTTGGTGGCGCTTGGGCGCATGACTGCCCAGGTGGCGCACGAGCTCCGGAATCCGCTTTGCGGCCTCAAGCTCTTCGCCGAGTACCTCGAGCACAGGCTCGGCAAGGCCGGGGATGCCGAGGGCTCCGAGGTGGCGGGCAAGATCAGCCGCGGAGTGGACCACATGACCGACCTGGTCCGGGAGATCAGCCAGTTCGGCCGGCCGGGGTCGCTGAGACGGGTTCCCATCAATCTCAACGGCCTCATGGAGTCCTGCCTCGCCCTCGCCCAGGCGCGCGTGGCGGGCAAGGAGATCCGCGTGGTGCTCCACCTCGATCCGGCGCTTCCGCAGGCCGCCCTCGATCCCCGCGAGATCCGGAAGGTCTTCCTCAACCTCATCGTCAACGCGCTCGAAGCCATGGAGGCGGGGGGAACCCTGACGTTGCGTACCCGCGGAGCGGAGCGGGGATTCGTTGAGGTGGCGGTGGAGGACACGGGCTGCGGCATGAGCGAGGAGACGCGGACGCGCGCCTTCGATCTCTTCTTCTCCACCAAGGACAGCGGCACAGGCCTCGGCATGGCCATCGCGCGCACCGTCGCGGAACAGCACGGGGGGCGCATGGACATCCGGAGCCAGCTCGGGCGGGGCACGCAGGTGCGGGTGTTGCTGCCGCTGGAGGCGCCGTGAAACCAGTCGTGCTGGTGGTGCCATGAAGCCGGTAGTGCTGGTGGTAGATGACGAGCCCGCGATCGCGGAGGGCCTA
>JBGPMB010000261.1:0-2792 GCA_041486775.1 Candidatus Eiseniibacteriota bacterium
CCCAGCTTCTTCAGCGTGATGCGCGAGCCGTCGTGCAGCGTGACCTCGCGGCTCTCCCCGGGCTCGTAGTCCACCTCGATGTTCTCGTAGCTGGGGATGAACGTGATGTCGTGGAGGGGCGCGGAGTGATCCTTAAGGTTCATGTAGCTCTTGGTCGAGCCATCGTGGTTGTTGAACGTGACACAGGGGCTGATCACGTCCACGACCGCGGTCCCGTGGTGGCTGAGCGCGGCCTTGAGGATCGGCCGCAGCTGCTTGGGATCGCCCGAGAAGGACCGGGCCACGAACCCGCACCCCAGCTCGATCGCCAGCGCGCACACGTCGATGGGCATGAGCTCGTTCACGCGTCCGGATTTCGCCTTGCTGCCGACGTCGGCGGTCGCGGAGAACTGCCCCTTGGTGAGGCCGTACACGCCGTTGTTCTCCACAATATAGAGAAGCGGGACGTTGCGGCGCACCAGGTGCAGGAACTGACCGAGGCCGATCGAAGCGGTGTCGCCGTCCCCGGACACGCCCAGGAGCGTCAGCGTGCGGTTGGCGACCGAGACGCCGGTCGCGATCGAGGGCATGCGTCCGTGCACCGCGTTGAATCCGTGCGAGCGGCTCAGGAAATACGCGGGCGTCTTGCTGGAGCAGCCGATGCCCGAGAGTTTGGCCACGCGGTGGGGCTCGAGGCCCGCCTCGAAGGCCGCCTGGATGATGCTCCCGGTGATCGCGTCGTGTCCGCAGCCGGGGCAGAGTGTGGATTTCGCGCCCTTATAGTCGGCGACCGTGAGCCCGATCCGGTTCTTGCCGTTGGTTTCCACGGGTGTCATCGGGCCAGCACTCCTTCCCGCTCCCGGACCTGGTCCACGATCGACTGGGCATCGAGGGGAAGTCCGTCGTAGTGGAGGATCGACCGGAGCTTCACGGCAATCCCGGGATATTCCATCTTGAGGAGCGCGGCCATCTGGCCGTCGCGATTCTGCTCCACGACGTACACGCGGTCGCAGGACTCGATGAAGCTCTTCACGTCGCTCGTGAACGGGATGGCCTTCAAGAGCAGGTAATTCGTGGGCAGCCCCTCGGCCGCGAGCATGTCGCGCGCCTCCACGATGCCCCAATGGCTCGAGCCGAAGCCCAAGATGCCGACCTCGGCGCCCGGGGAGCGCTCGATCACCGGGGGCGGAACGAGCGTGCGCGCGGTGTCGTACTTCCTTGCCAGCCGGTCCATGACGCGCTTGTAGACCTCGGGACTCTCCGTGTAGAAGGCTTTCTCGTCGTGTCCCGACCCCCGCGTGAAGTAGCCGGCCAGCGGATGGTCGGTGCCGGGAAGCGTGCGGTAGGGGATGCCGTCCTTGTCGAGGTCGCGGTAGCGCTCGAACGTGCCGACCTTGGCCAGAGCGGCGGCGTCCAGGACCTTCCCGCGGTTCCACGGCTTCTCGGGGTAGCGGAACGGATCCGACATCCAGATGTTCATCCCGAGGTCGAGATCGGAGAGCACGAACACGGGTGCCTGGAGCCGCTCGGCGAGATCGAATGCCTCCATTCCGAACAGGTAGCAGTCCTCGACGCTCGCGGGGAACAGGATGATGTGCTTCGTGTCGCCGTGCGAGAGAAAGGCGGTGGAGAGAATATCCGCCTGAGACGTGCGCGTCGGCAGCCCGGTGCTCGGTCCCACGCGCTGGATGTCCCAGATCACGGCGGGGATCTCGGCGTAGTAGGCGAATCCGGTGAACTCGGTCATGAGCGAAAGCCCCGGGCCCGAGGTCGTCGTCATCGCCCGCGCTCCGGTCCAGGAAGCTCCGAGGACCATGCCGATCGCGGCGATCTCGTCCTCCGCCTGGATCACCGCGAACGTGGCCTCTCCGGTCTTCGGGTCCCGCCGGTAGCGCTCGAGATAACCCTGCAGCGACTCCGCGAGGCTGGAGGAGGGTGTGATGGGGTACCAGGAAAGGAACGTCACGCCCGCGAACAGCGCCCCGAGCGCGCCGGCCTGATTTCCCTCGATGAGGACTTTTCCGTCGGTCTTGTTCCGGCGCTCCACGCGAAACGGCGCGATCTTCAAGTGCTGGGCCGCGTATTCCGCGCCCGCCTTCATGGCGGCCCGGTTCATGTCGAGCGCCTTGGGCTTTCTCCCGAGCTGCGCGCTCAGCGCGCGGTCCACCTCGGCGGGGTCGATCCCGAGAAGGTGGGCGACGACCCCGACGTAGACGATGTTCACGATCAGCTTCCGGAGCTTCGCGTCCGCGACGAGCGGCTCGACCAGCTTGTCGAAGGGAATCTTGTAGACGGTCCGGTCCTCGGGGATGCGCGGGGCGGGAACACCCTCGTTCAGGATGAGGATCGAGCCGGGCCCCATGGCGCCGATGTCCTCGATGGAGGTCTGCGGGTTCATCGCCACGAGCACGTCATTCCCGTGCGTCCGGGCCAGGTACCCGCGCTCGTTCACGCGGATCGTGAACCAGGTGGGGAGGCCCGCGATGTTCGAAGGGAAGAGGTTCTTCCCGGAGACGGGAACGCCCATCTGGAAGATGGCCCGAAGCAGCGTCGTGTTCGCGGTTTGGCTGCCCGAGCCGTTGACCGTGGCCACGTGTATGGTGAAATTGTTCTTGGTCGCCGTCAATGGAGTCTCCACATTGCTTTGTGAGCTTGCGAGCGGCCCATTCTGGCCCGCTGCCGAAGCGCGGTCAAGCTCTTTTCCCCTATCGTCTTGTGGGATTGTGTCCTTCGCGTTCGATCGGGGGCGCCGGCAGCCCGCCCCTCAGCCTTTCAGATGCGGGCCGTAACCGCTTGACCCAACCAAATTCCGG
>JBGPMB010000262.1:0-2756 GCA_041486775.1 Candidatus Eiseniibacteriota bacterium
AGCGGTTCGATCTCGCGAACACGATCCTGGGCGGGCTCTTCTCCAGCCGCATCAACCTGAATCTGCGCGAGGCGCACGGATACACGTACGGCGCGTTCTCGGCGCTGGCCGAAAACCGCGGCCAGGGCCCGTTCCTGATCGGAACGAGCGTCCGGACCGACGTCACCGGCGCCTCGATCGACGAGATCCTGAAGGAAGTGCACGGCATGGTGGACAAGCCGGTCACGGACGACGAGCTTCGGATGGCCAAGGAATCCACCATCCGCACGCTCCCCGCGAATTTCCAGACGACCGGCGCCACCGCGGGCACCATCGCGACGCTCTACCTCTACGACCTGCCTCCGGACTACTACCAGACGCTGCCCGGGCGGATCACGACCATCACCACCGCCGATGTGCAGGCGACGGCGAAGAAGTACCTGGTTCCGGATCGCATGCTGGTCATCGCGGTCGGCGACCGTTCCAAGATCGAGCCTCAGATCACGAAGCTCAATCTCGGCGCCGTGGCGTACCGGGATCTGGATGGGAAGGAAGTCGCCGCGGCGGGCACGAACTAAGCTCGCGGGCTAGACGCCGGGCAGGAAGAAGGGGCCGGTCCCGTGAGGGGTCGGCCCCTTGAATTTTGATCGAGCCGGCGGCTATTCCGCGGCGGATGCGGCGGGCCGGAGCCCCTTCCGCGCCAGATAATCCTCGACGAAGAGGAGATTCGCCGAAGCGCGGCGTACGATCTTGAGCAGCATGTCCATGCTCGAGACCTCCTCCAGCTGCTCGGTCACGAACCACTGCAAGAAGGTGTGCGAGGTGTGGTCGTTCTCCTTGCCGGCGAGATCGACCAGCTCGTTGATCTGCTTCGTGACCGTGATCTCCCAGTCGAGCGAGAGCTTCACCGCGTCTTCCGCGCTGGAGAAGCGCGACTTGGGAGCCGGGATCGCGGGAATCTCGGGCAGCCCGCCCGCGTCCAGGACGTAGTTCACGAACTTCATCGCGTGCGCGCGTTCTTCCATGGCCTGCAGGTTGAAGTGCTTGGCCAGCTCCGGCAGGCTCTCGTTCCCGAAATAGGCGGCGATCGCCACGTACTGCAAGAATGCGCCGAATTCATTCCCGATCTGCTTGTTGATTGCCGCGACCATCTTGTCGCTCACCAGCATGTCGCAACCTCCCTCATTTCCGGACCATCATGTCATGTCGAAAGAGGCGCGAGTGTAGCACAGGGCTAGTGCGACGGCAGCGCCGCCACGAAGGCCTTGGCCTCCGGAGGCATGTCCGGCGAGTGATGCCCGAAGAGAACCGCTTCGGGTGAGACCGGCTTGCCGTAGTACGTCTCGTTCGCCTTCTTGGAAACCGTGAGACTGGATCCTTCGAGCGAGATGCCGGCAAAGAGCCCCTTCGACTTGGCGTAGGAATAGATTTCGGCGTTCAGGTGGAGATCCGTGGCCGCTTCCCCGCTCCGGCCCAGAGGTCCGGCCGCGACACTGGCCTTCCCGCCGAGCGTGAACTTGCTCTTGGTCAGGGATCGCGCCCCCCGCTCGGTCATGAAGAAGAGAACCAGGTCGGTCTTCTCGGCTCCTATCTGGAATCCCCAGCTTCCGCCCTTGAGCGAGACGAAGATCGGCGCGGTCCAGCCGCCCTGGCCGTCCCGACAGCTCATCACGCCGCTTCCCCAACGGGCGCCGAATCCCAGCGCGCCTTTCAACATGTCTGGAATGACCACGACGCACTTCGCGTTCTCCATGAGCTCTTGCGGCACGCTGCGGTCCTTGCCCGACATCAGCTCCGAGAACACATCCTTGGCCTCGGTCAAGCGGTCCGAGTACTTCACCTGATCGTCTTTCGCGCCCGCGATCGAAGGCGCCCCGATGATGGCAGCCATCGCAGCGAGCGTCAGGATTCGCATCCAACCTTGAACTATTCTCATTCGATCCTCCTCGAGTAGTGCGAACTTCGCCCGAAGAGAATACGCGGTCCCGGGGGTAGGTTTCGAGTGGGAGAAGTACTGAGTTCAGCGTTTCTCTTGCAGCTCTTCCTCGATAGCACGTTCCAATTCATCGGGCTTGAAGCCGAAGGGACCCTCACCTCCCTGGAAAGCGACACGGCCGTCTCGCCCTATGAGATAGAGGCGGTCCGGCCAGCCTCCGTAGGCTTGGGCGACACGGTTCTCGGGTCCATCCAGCAACACGGGGATGCGGAGTTCCAACCTCATGGAGCAGGTCCCGGCCACGCCCGCGCGCTCCTGGAGCGTCGTCGGGTCCTGGATCGCGATCTTCTCGTTCCGGTTCGATTCCAGAACCCAGCCGTCTTCGGGATGGGCCTCCTTGATGTAGACGACGAAGAAAGCGACCTTGTCGCCGAAGCGCTGATGCAGCGCCTCCAGCGCGCCCACCTGGGCGCGGAACGGCGGTCAGGTGTAGGAGCCGAAGACCAGCGCGACGGGCTGCCTGCCCCGGAATGATTCGAGTGTGACTGTGTCCGCGTTCGTCCGGGGCATGCCCGCGCTCAGGTCCAGCCGAGGCAGAGTGAATGGAAACGCGGGATCTCCGATGCGGAGCTTCGCCGTGGTGAGGTCGCGGTAGAGCGGCGAGGTCACGACGTCCTGCATGGTCAGCGGCGAGTCGGACGGCGTCGCGGACGAGAAGGGATCCATGGTGCGCGCTAGGGGTGGGAGGGCTTACTGGATCGGAATCTTTCGCCGACCCACGCTTCCCATGCGGAGCGGTATCTGCCCTCATTAGACACCGGCCGCGTCACGTAGGTGGTCG
>JBGPMB010000263.1:0-2749 GCA_041486775.1 Candidatus Eiseniibacteriota bacterium
CCTCCGCCCTCTGGCCGCACGGGATCTCGGGCGACTTGCCGATCGTGCTGCTGCGGATCGACGATCCGGACGACCAGGACATAGTCCGGCAGCTTCTGCGCGCCCACGAGTACTGGCGAATGAAGGGGCTCGCGGTGGACCTGGTGATCCTCAACGAGCAGACGACCTCGTACGGGCAGGACCTGCGGCAGGCCCTCGATGCGCTCGTGAGGTCGCGCCCGCAGGCCGAGGCCTCGGAAGGGCCGGACCAGGTCGGAGGCATCTTCGTGCTGCGCCGCGACCTGATCTCGGCCGATGACCACGACCTCCTGCGCTCCGCGGCGCGCGTCGTCCTCCTCTCGCGGCACGGCACGCTTTCCGAGCAGATCGTGCGCCTCCTGCGCCGCGAGCCCGCCGCCAGGCCTCCCCGGCCACTGCCTCCGAGCGCTCCCGCGGGGGACATTCCTCCGCCGCAGCTGGAGCTCGAGTTCTTCAACGGCCTCGGCGGATTCGGAGACGACGGGCGCGAGTACGTGACGATCCTCGGAGAGCGGCAGTGGACTCCGGCCCCCTGGATCAACGTGATCGCGAATCCCAACTTCGGGTTCTTCGTGTCCGAATCCGGCTCGGGCTGCACCTGGGCCGTCAACAGCCAGTTGAACCAGTTGACGCCCTGGTCCAACGACCCCGTCAGCGACCCGCCCGGCGAGGCGATCCTGGTCCGCGACGAGGAGACCGGGGAGATCTGGGGGCCGACGGCGCTTCCCACGCGTGACGCGTGGCCCTACGTGGCTCGGCACGGCCAGGGATACAGCCGCTTCGAGCACGAGAGCCGCGGGATCCGGCTGGAACTCACGCAGTTTGTGCCGCTCGAGGACCCGATCAAGATCTCGGTCCTCTCCATCGAGAACCGTTCCCGCGCGAACCGGGTCCTGTCGGTCACTGCCTACGCCGAGTGGGTGCTCGGCAGCCAGCGCGGCGCCTCGGCTCCCTACATCATCACCGAGCGCGACACGGAGACCGGCGCGCTCTTCGCCCGCAATCCGTGGAACGAGCAGTTCGCCGGACGCGTCGCCTTCGCGGACCTGAATCTCGGCGGGGAACTCTGGGGGCCCCCGGACCCCCGGGGCGGCAGGCAAGTCGCGTGGACGGCCGACCGCTCGGAGTTCCTCGGGCGCAACGGAACCCTCGACGCGCCGGCCGCGCTTGCGCGCGAGGGGAGGCTCTCGGGAAAGGCGGGCGCGGGGCTCGACCCGTGTGCGGCGCTGCAGACCACGGTGCGCCTCTCTCCCGGCGAGAGGAGGACCGTGGTCTTCCTGCTCGGCCAGGGCGAAGACGAAGCCGGCGCGCGGCTTCTCATCGCGCGCTACCGGAGCGAGGATCTCGACGCCTGCCTCGCCTCCGTGCGGCGATCGTGGGACGACACGCTCGCGGCCGTGCAGATCGAGACGCCCGACCGGTCCATGGACATCCTGCTGAACCGCTGGCTCCTCTACCAGGCGCTCGCCTGCCGGATCTGGGGGCGCACCGCCTTCTACCAGGCCTCCGGCGCCTACGGTTTCCGCGACCAGCTCCAGGACGTGATGGCCCTGACCGCCGCCCGGCGCGAAGTCGCGCGCGAGCACCTGCTGCGGGCCGCCTCGCGCCAGTTCGAGGAGGGGGACGTGCAACATTGGTGGCACTCCCCCTCCGGTGCGGGCGTGCGCACCCGGATGTCCGACGACCTGATCTGGCTCCCCTACGCCGTCACGCACTACATCGAAGTCACGGGAGACACGGCCGTGCTGGACGAGCGCGTGCCGTTCCTGCGCGGCGACCCCCTGAAGCCCGAGGAGCTCGAGCGGTTCTTCGCGCCCGAGGTCTCCCCTGAGAGCGGGACGCTCTTCGAGCACTGCGCGCGCGCGCTCGACCGCAGCCTCGGCGTCGGATCCCACGGCCTGCCGCTGATGGGCACCGGAGACTGGAACGACGGAATGAACCGTGTCGGCCGCGAGGGGAAGGGCGAGAGCGTCTGGCTCGCCTGGTTCCTCCACACCAACCTCTGGGAGTTCACCCGGCTCGCCCGGGAGCGCGGGGACTCCGAGCGGGCCGAGCGGTGGCGCGTGCACGTGGACGCGCTGAAGATGGCGGTCGAACGGGAAGGCTGGGACGGGGACTGGTACCGGCGCGCCTATTTCGACGACGGGACGCCTCTCGGCTCCGCGCAGAACGCGGAGTGCCGGATCGACTCGATCGCGCAGTCCTGGGCCGTCATCTCCGGCGCCGGGGACCACGAGCGGCGCCGCCGCGCCATGGCGGCCGTCGAGGAGTACCTCGTGCGCCGCGGCGACGGGCTGGTGCTCCTCTTCACGCCCCCTTTCGACCGATCGCTCCTCGATCCGGGCTACATCAAGGGCTATCTGCCCGGGGTGCGCGAGAACGGCGGGCAATACACGCACGGCGCGATCTGGTCGGTCATCGCGTTCGCCGCGCTGGACGAAGGGGACAAGGCGGGCGAGCTCTTCGCGCTCCTGAACCCCATCAACCACGCCTCCACGCGCGCGGGACTCCACCGTTACAAGGTCGAGCCCTACGTCGCCGCCGCCGACATCTACGCGGAGATCCCGCACGTGGGGCGCGGGGGATGGACCTGGTACACCGGCTCGGCCGGCTGGATGTACCGCGCGGGTATGGAGTGGATCCTGGGCTTCCGCCTGCGCGGCACGACGCTGCACCTGGACCCGTGCATCCCCAGGGCGTGGCCCGGATACAAGATCTCCTTCCGCTATCA
>JBGPMB010000264.1:0-2741 GCA_041486775.1 Candidatus Eiseniibacteriota bacterium
CCGCGCGCGGTGCGCGGCGAAGACGGCGAGCTCCACGTCGGTGCCGATGAGCACCGCGTCCGGCATCTCCAGTTCGAGAATCTCCTCGATGCGCCGGAGGTAGCCGTCGTCGGCGACGGGCGGGATCACGTACGGCGCCTGCACCCAGTACAGGCCGGCCGCGAGAGGACTGGGATCCGCCGCCACGATCGTGGGCCGTAGCGACGACCCCTGCAGGGCCCGGATGATGCCCTGTCCCAGGAGGGAGCCAGCCCCGGTCACCAGCACCTTGGGGTTCGCCTTCACGAGAACCTCGCCCACCGGCGCAGCCTGTCGCGGCAGCGCCCGAGCTCGCCCGGCCCGTGCGCGTCCGACCCGATCGAGACGAGCGGATTCACCTCCTCGCACAGCGCGAGGAAGCCCTCCCAGTCCGCCACGTAGGAGCTGTTGATCTCGACCGCGATGCCGCGCTCCCCGGAGGCTTCGAGCATCTTGCGGAAGAGCGAGGCCGGATACCGGCCGAACCAGCGCTGGGTCATTCCGCCCGGATGTCCGAGGACGTCGATCGGCGCCGCCCGCAGCAGGCCGCGGGTCAGCTGCCACTCGAGCTCGGCACACGCCTGCCAGTCGAGTCGCTTGAAGTCGAGAAACCCACCGCGGTCGTCCGGAAAGCGGTGCACCACGCCAAGGACCAGGTCGCACTGCGCGCGGATCTCGTCGGTCACGTCGAGGGTGCCGTCCGCGTCCAGCGCCTTCGCTTCGCAGCCCACGTACACGTCCATCCCCGGCACCGCGCGGGCCTCCGCTCGCACCGTACCCGCGAAGTCGCCGAACCACCCGGTGTCTCGGCGCACGTGCTCGGTGAGCGCGATGGCAGCCAGCCGTCGCTCGCGCGCCGCTTCCAGCATGGCCCGCACGTCCGCCCGCCCGTCGCTCCACGTGGTGTGGACCTGGCAATCCACGTTGAGTGCCTCGTGGTCGAGGTCCAGGAACCGGCTGAAGCGGGGAGCCGAACGCGTCATGCGGGCTCCGGGCCCGAGCCGTCGCCGGCCCGGGCGGTCGTGAACGCGAGGGGACGGGCCCCGGACGTGATCGTCACAGCGCGTGAGCCGAGCCACAAGACGGACAGGGGCACCAGCCCGTCCTTGACGACCATGAACAGGAGGATGTCGGAATCATTCAGCACGACCGAGAAGCACACGTTGAGGATGAAGGGATACGCCAGGCGCCTCGTGTCGCCGGGGCGCAGCCGCGAGTGAAACCGCTGGAGCCGACCGACGACCGCGCCGAACACCAGATACGCGACCGGGACGGCGAACAGCCCGAAGTTCAGCATCGTCTCGCCGGCCAGGCCATACACTCTCGACGAGACCCACCTCTCCTCGTCGTACGAGCCGACCCCGGTCTGAACCTCCGTACCCTCCAGGACCTTGGTGGGGGGGCGCTCCGGCCAGATCCGGCGCGGGATCAGCAGCGCGGCGGTGCCGAGGTATGTCCGGCCCCAGGCGTACGCGTAGTCCCGATCGGGCCGCGAGAGCCGATAGAACAGGAAGGCTTGGACGTCGGTCCGGGCGAAGTCGCCCAGCACCATCCCTTCGAATGTCCGCTCGAGCTTCTGCCCCGCCTCGCCCAGCGCCCCCTCTTCGTAGACGGCCACGACGTCGCGCCCCAGGCCCTTGTAGAACCCGTACAGATACATGAAGGCGATGAGGAGACAGAGCCCGGCGACGATGAACCGCCTGCTCAGCGGCCGGATCCACAGATGAACGATCCCGACCGCCCAGAACAGGCCCCAGATGGTGTTGCTCCGGCTTCCGCGCAGACCACCGAAGAGCAGCTTCAACGCGAAATAGGCGATCAGCACCGCCAGGATCACCACCCACGTCCTCCCGATGCGCGTACGCCTCGCCACCGCCGCGAACGCGAGCATCGCCAGGATCGGAAAGCTCTCGGACAGCATGAAGATCCACCCCATGCCGGTGAACGCGCTCTGCGCCTCGGGCAGCCCGAACGACTGCGTGAAGGCGTCGACGTAGCCGAGAATCCCCCCCTGCGCGGCATAGACCCACAGCTGCAGGCCGAGGCTAACCGCCATCCCGCATGCGGCGGCGAAGAGAAGCCTTGTCGTATCCAGCTCGCGTCCGGCGGTGTCCACGGCGCCCGGTCGCCTCCTCCGACTTTTCTCGCGAGCGGCCCGATACAGGAGCAGGCCCGCCGCGTTCACGACCGCCATGCCGCCCAGCCACGGGCGCCAGTCCGGAGGAGGCTCCACGTAGAGCATCCTCCAGTCCCATGCGACGTGAAGGAGGGGAGCCAGGAAGAAGAAGTGGACGCCGATCAGGCCGATGATCCCCGCCGGATCAAAGAGGCTCAGGCGGGCACGGAACCAATCCACCGCGTCGGCGCCGATCAGGACCCCGCAGAGCCACACCGGCACCACGAACCAGTGCGCCATCGGCGCGGAGGAGATCAGGAAGCCGCACACGGTCAGGGTGCAACACGATAGCGAGATCAGGAAACTCGTCAGCATCGCCCCATGGGCCCGCGGCCTGGATCAGGCCAGCACGCGCTCCACCTCCTGGCACACGCGGTCGACCTGTTCGGACGTCATGTGCGAGTACAACGGCAGGGCCAGGGCTTCCCGGCTCGCCGCCACGGTGTGCTCCATCCGCTCGCTCACCCGATGCGCCACCCGCTGCAGGAGGGTCTGCTCGTGGACCGGTGGATAGAAGTAGCGCTTGGTCTGGATCCCGCGCGCAGCG
>JBGPMB010000265.1:0-2737 GCA_041486775.1 Candidatus Eiseniibacteriota bacterium
AGCAGCTGCTGTGGCTGGCCCTGGGACTGACCGCCGCGTACCTCGCGAGCCGTGCACCGGTGCGCATGATGGACTTCCTGACCACCCCGGCGTACGTCGCGACGTGCGTCGTGCTGCTCCTGCTGCTGTTCTTCGGGAAAGGCGGGACGACCGCGACCACGAACCGGAGCTGGCTGGCGGTCGGCGGGGTGAAGATCGGACAGCCGTCGGAACTCGCGAAGATCGCCGTGGTGCTGATGCTCGCGAAGGTCCTCTCCGCCCGGCGGGAGGCGCCGAAGTCGCTGCTGGACCTGTGGTGGCCCGCGCTCGTGGTCGGGGTGCCGTGGCTGCTCGTGATGGCGCAGCCGGACCTTGGCACCGGACTCGTGTTCATCGGGATCTTCTTCGCGATGCTGTTCTGGAGCGGAGCATCCTGGCAGCTGCTGGTGCTGGCGGCGAGCCCCGGCGTGAGCCTCGTACTCGGCGGCAGCACCAACCTGTGGGGCGCGTGGTTTCTGCTCCTGCTCGGTCTCGTGCTCTGGTACAAGCCGTACGTCGCCGAAGGCGTGTTCATCGTCCTGATGAACGTGGTGACCGGCGTGGTGGCGCCCGTCGCCTGGAACAGGCTGAGTCCGTACCAGCGCGGGCGATTCCTTGGCTTCCTGGATCCCGCGAGCGACCCGCTGCGCTCCGGCTACCACGTGCTCCAGTCGCAGGTCGCCATCGGCTCGGGGGGCTGGCTCGGGAAAGGCTTCACCGAGGGCACGCAGAAGCGGCTCGCCTTTCTCCCCGCCCAGCACAACGACTTCATCTTCCCGGTGGTCGGGGAGGAGCTTGGGTTCCTCGGCGTGACGGTCGCCCTGACCCTCTTCCTCCTGCTCTTCCTGCGATGCGTGCGCGTCGCCGCGCGGGCGACCGATCCGTTCGCGAGCCTGATTGCGTTCGGGCTGGTCGCAACATGGTTCGTGCACCTGCTCGTGAATGTGGGTATGACCCTCAACCTGATGCCGATCACGGGCATTCCGCTGCCTTTCTTCAGCTATGGGGGGTCGTTCATGCTGGCGTGCTGGATCGGCGTGGGGATACAGGTGAGGTTGTCGGCCGAGGGGCGGGGGAGGGCGGACATGCTGGTCATCTGAGTGCTCGACTCAGAGGAGAGAGGGGAGGGAGACGCGAGAAGGCGAGAGGGCGGCGGGAGAAGCGAGGGAAGGATCGAGTGGGAGAGGGTGGCGGCGCTCCGGCTCACCTCAGGTGCGAGTGAGCCGGCTTGGTGGCGAGCCACTTCTGCGAGCCGATGAGGATCCGTCGGAGCTGAAACAGCTGATCGAATCGCTCTTCGGCAACGCCCGCGGGAAGGTGAGTGCGAACGGCGCGATACCAGCTGATACTCTCGCGCAGTGAGCCCAACGCGATGCCGAAGAGGCGGGCGCGATCGCTCGGGCGTGAGAATCCCTCGGCGGCGTTCGCGCTGATGGAGCTGACGGCCCGTAACAACTGATCGGCGCCGCGCGGGGAGCTGCCGCGCGAGTGAAGACCTCGAGCATCGCTCGCCGCGAGGTCGAGCAGGTAGAGCGCCACTCGATACGCGTGAAAGCGCCAGACCGGGTCGGCGGTGAGACTCGCCGGCGCGCAGGCCTCCCACGCGCGAAAGGCATCGTCATGGATGATCGGCATGACGCGAAGATGCGGGACGAGCGGCGAAAAACCGTCACCGTTCCATCGCGCGGACAAGCCGATCCACGCGACCAGCTCTCCCTTCACCCTTCTCCATCCTTCTCTGCCTCCCCACTCTCGTTCTCGCCCTCTGCCATCTTCCTCTCCACTCCCCTCTGTTCTTGCCCCACCCGGAGCCGCGAGTGACATTACCCACATGGCTTGGTTCCGCAAAGAAAAGAAACCCCGCCAGCCCCGCGGTGAACGCCTCGAAATCCCTCCCGACGTCTGGGAGAAGTGCGAGGCCTGCGGCCATACCGATATCCGCGAGAAGTTCGTCAAGAACCAGAATGTCTGCCCCAGTTGCGACTACCACCGTCGCATCCGGGCCGTCGATTACGTCACCCTGCTCCTGGACGAAGGATCCGTCGAGGAGAAGGACCAGGACTTGCGTTCGGCGGATCCACTCGGCTTTCCGGAGTACCAGGCGCGCCTGAAGAAGGCGTCTGCCAGCGCAGGCGATGGCGATGCCATCGTGACCGCGAGCGGCACGATGGAGGAGATGCCGGTCAATCTCGGTGTGATGGACTTCGCCTTCATGGGCGGATCGATGGGATCCGTCGTGGGCGAGAAGATCGCCCGCCTTGGGCAGCGGTCGCTGGAGAAGAAGTTCCCGCTCATCATCGTCTCCGCCTCGGGTGGCGCACGCATGCAGGAAGGCGTGCTGTCGCTCATGCAGATGGCCAAGACAGCCGCCATGCTCTCCCAGCTCGCGGAGCGCCGCATCCCGTACGTCTCGATCCTGACGAATCCCACGACGGGCGGCGTGAGTGCGAGCTATGCGATGCTCGGCGACGCCATCCTCGCAGAACCGGGGGCCGTTATCGGGTTCGCCGGGCCGCGCGTGATCAAGCAGACGCTCGGGCAGGACCTGCCCGAGGGGTTCCAGACGGCGGAGTTCCTCCTCGATCACGGCATGGTGGACAGCGTGGTGCACCGCCACCAGCTGAAGCAGACCGTGGGACAGCTGCTCCGCCACATGAGCGGAAAGCCGGCGGCGACCGGATGGGCATCGTCGTAGCGCCTTGAGAACGTACCGCGACGC
>JBGPMB010000266.1:0-2727 GCA_041486775.1 Candidatus Eiseniibacteriota bacterium
GCCCGTTGAGCGAGGGGTTGTAGCCCGCGTCGATCAGCGTCCACGCCTTCTTCTCTTCTTCCGCCTTGCACTTGATGTACTCGACGATATCGGGATGATCGATGTTCAGGATCACCATCTTCGCGGCGCGGCGCGTGCGGCCGCCGGACTTGATGACCCCCGCGAACGCGTCGAATCCCTTCATGAAGGAGACCGGTCCCGAGGCGGTGCCGCCGCCCTGGATGTGCTCCTTCGAGGAGCGGAGCGAGGAGAAGTTGGTGCCCGTTCCCGAGCCCCACTTGAAGAGAAGCCCCTCGGTCTTCGCGAGATTCAGAATTCCCTCCATCGTGTCACCGACCGAGTTGATGAAACAGGCCGAGCACTGGGGCTTCGTTTCCACGCCGCAGTTGAACCACACCGGGCTGTTGAAGGAGGCCTTCTGGTGGAGGAGCAGGTAGGTCAGCTCGTCGGAGAAGGTCTGGGCGTCCGGGTCGGACGCGAAATAGCCCTGCTTCCTCCCCCAGCCGGCGATCGTATGGACCACGCGGCCGATGAGCTGCTTGACCGAGCGCTCCCGCTCGGGAGTCCCGATTTGTCCGCGGAAATACTTAGACGCGACGACGTTCGTCGCCATCTGGGACCAGAACTTGGGGAACTCCACGTCGCGCTGCTCGAACACGACCTGTCCGGTCTCGTTCGAGATCACGGCGGTTCTCAGGTCCCACTCGACTTCGTCGAAGGGGTTGGAACCCGCGCGCGTGAACACCCGGGGAAAGCGGAGACCGCCTTTCTTCTCCACGCCGAACTCCGGCTTGCCCTGGGCGCTCATTGCCGTGCTTCCTACCATTGTCGCCATTCCCACCCCCGCGAGATCCCTCTCCATCGCTTACCCCTCTCCTTGGCTCTGTGCCCACCCAATGCCGCTCGCGCGGCCCCTCCGGCCCGACCCCCATTGGTCGGTGGCTCCCTCAGGAGCCGGGGACGCACGGTAGCGCAGGGGGTGCGAAAGCCGTCAAGAAAAAACACAAGATGTTGGGGCACAGGGAGATTATACCTCAATCTATTGATGTAGAAAAGAGCATGCGGATGCCTATTTCGGGCTATTTTCGGGCTCATTTCCCCGTTACCATAAAGACATTGTTGTATGATCAGAATGTGCTGAGCGTTCCCGGGAGGCGATCTTGCGCGATGTGATGCTGGTCGAAGACGCGCGCCTCGCGGCGGCCCTCTTGAACCCGCTTCGGCTCGAGCTACTGAGGCGCGCGGACGAGCCCCGCACGTGCGGCGAGCTGGCCTTGGCACTAGGTGAAACCCCGCAGAAAATCCACTATCACGTGAAGGTCCTGGAGCACGCCGGCGCGATCGAAAAAGTCGAGGAGCGCCGCGTGCGCGCGATCTCGGAGGGGTACTACCGAGCTGCCGCGCGCTCCTACTGGCTCTCGCCCAAGCTCGTCGGCCGCATCGGAGGCGGAAGGCGCGCTCGCGACCAGATGAGCCTCGGGTTCCTGCTCTCGCTCGTGGAAGATCTCCAGACCGACGTGGGTCGTCTCGCGGAGACCAAGCCGGAAGAGACTCCATCGCTGGGCTTCACCGCGCAGGTGCGCCTGGCGAAACCCTCCGATCGCGCGGCGCTCCTGAGCGACATCCAGAACGCGCTCCAGTCGATCGCGAAGAAGTATGGGGCCGTGGGCTCGTCCGGGCCCGCGTCGAGGGAGACCGCGACCGACACGTTCCGACTCATCGTCGCCTGCTATCCACGCCCCGAGTGACGTATACTGCGCGCCCATGAGCGCCAAGAACCCCTCGGGTCCTCCTTCCTCCAAGGCCGCCATCGACGCGCTTCTCGAGGAAAAGCGCACCTATGTCCCTTCCGCGGATTTTCGCGAGAAGGCGATCATCCGCGACGAGTCCATGTACGCGGAGGCGGCCTCCGACTACGAAGGATTCTGGGCGAAGGTCGCGGGTGAGCTGGATTGGTTCGTGACCTGGAATCGCGTTCTCGACTGGAAGAGCCCCGACGCGAAATGGTTCGTCGGCGGGAAGCTCAACGCCTCGTACAACTGCCTCGACCGCCACATCCGCGGAGCGCGCCGGAACAAGGCGGCCCTGATCTGGATCGGCGAGCCCGGGGACCGGCGCACGCTGACCTACTGGGACCTCTACCGCGAGGTGAACAAGTTCGCGAACGCCCTCCGCCAGCTGGGGATCGCGAAAGGGGACCGCGTCGCGATCTACATGCCGATGATCCCCGAGCTCCCGGTGGCCATGCTCGCCTGCGCGCGGATCGGCGCGGTCCACAGCGTGGTCTTCGGAGGATTCAGCGCGGAGGCGCTCCGCGACCGCATCAATGACGCGCAGGCCAAGGTCCTCATCACCGCCGACGGCGGATGGCGCCGCGGGCAGATCGTTCCACTCAAGCACGACGCGGACGAAGCGCTCAAGGAAACGCCCTCCATCCAGCACGTCGTGGTCGTGAAGCGCGGCGACTTTCCCGTTCACATGACCGAGGGCCGGGACCATTGGTGGCACCGGCTCATGGACGACGTCTCCGACCACTGCTGGCCGGAGCCGATGGACTCCGAGGACATGCTCTACACCCTCTACACCTCCGGCACGACGGGGAAGCCCAAAGGGATCGTCCACACCACGGGCGGATACATGACCGGCGTCTACGCGACCACGAAATGGGTTTTCGATCTCAAGGAGGAGGACGTCTTCTGGTGCACCGCCGACATCGGGTGGGTCACC
>JBGPMB010000267.1:0-2722 GCA_041486775.1 Candidatus Eiseniibacteriota bacterium
GACGCCATCCTGGTCTCGGAGCGCCTCATCAAGGAAGACCGGTTCACCTCGATCCACATCGAGGAGTTCGAATTACAAGTAAGGGACACCAAGCGCGGGGCGGAGGAAATCACCCGCGAGATCCCGAACGTGAGCGAGGAAGCGGTCAAGAACCTGGACGAGGAAGGCATCATCCGCATCGGCGCCCGCGTGAAGGCGGGCGACATCCTGGTCGGGAAGGTCACGCCGAAGGGCGAGACCGACCTCACGCCCGAGGAGAGACTGCTCCGGGCGATCTTCGGCGAGAAGGCCGGGGACGTGCGCGACGCCTCGCTCAAGGCGCCTCCGGGCATGGAGGGCGTCGTCATCGACACCAAGGTCTTCAGCCGCCGCGAGAAGGACGAGTCGACCAAGAAGCAGGAGAAGCGGAAGATCGACCGGCTCCGCCGCCAGGCGAAAAAGGAGAAGGATCGCATCCACGAGACGCGCGCCGCCGAGGTGAGCAGGGTGCTCCTGGGCGAGTACGTGAACAAGTGGGTCGAGGGGGACGAGGAGAAGCCCGTCGCCCGCGCCGGCAAGAAGATCGACGAGGAGTTCCTCTCCAAGGCCGATCTCGAAAGGATCCCCTACAAGACGCAGGTCACGCGGAACGATCAGGCGAACGAGCGCTTCTGGGCGCTCGTCGAGGGCGCGGCGCGCGCGCTCGACCGGGTGGAGAAGAATCTCGAGAAGGAAATCGAGAAGGTGACGCGCGGGGACGAGCTTCCCCCCGGCGTCGTCAAGCTCGTGAAGGTCTACGTCGCCAAGAAGCGGAAGCTCTCCGTAGGCGACAAGATGGCGGGACGGCACGGCAACAAGGGCGTGGTCGCGAAGATCATGCCCGAGGAAGACATGCCGTACATGCCCGATGGAACGCCCGTGGACATGGTGCTGAACCCGCTCGGCGTGCCGTCGCGTATGAACATCGGCCAGGTGCTGGAAACGCACTTGGGCTGGGCGGCGCAGGAGCTGGGCCTCACGGTGGCGACCCCGGTGTTCGCGGGCGCGACCGTGGACGAGATCAAGAGCTGCCTCAAGGATTCCCACCTGCCCGTGGACGGCAAGAGCGTCCTCTACGACGGACGGAACGGCGAAGCCTTCGATCAGCGTGTCACCGTGGGCTACATCTACATGATGAAGCTCTCGCACCTGGTCGACGACAAGATCCACGCCCGCTCCATCGGTCCGTACTCGCTCGTCACCCAGCAACCGCTGGGCGGCAAGGCGCAGTTCGGCGGGCAGCGGTTCGGAGAAATGGAGGTGTGGGCGCTCGAAGCGTACGGGGCGGCCTTCACCTTGCAAGAATTGCTCACCGTCAAGTCGGACGACGTCGTGGGCCGGTCGCGCATCTACGAGGCGATCGTCAAGGGAGAGAATCCTCCGGCTCCGAGCACGCCGGAGTCGTTCAATGTGCTGGTCAAGGAACTTCAGAGTCTCTGCATGGACGTTCAGCTTCGGGACGAAGCGTAGACGAGGAGGCACGGCACAATGCAGGAACTGTTCGGAATAAAGTCGCCTCTCGCAACGGAACGTCAGCGGTTCAGCCTGGCCCGCGTCGACGACCGCGATAATTCGCGCCGCCGGCTCGCGTTCAATTCCATCCGGATCATGCTCGCCTCACCGGAGACGATCCGGGGCTGGTCGCACGGCGAAGTCACGAAGCCCGAGACGATCAATTACCGGTCCTTCAAGCCCGAGCGGGACGGCCTGTTCTGCGAGAAGATCTTCGGGCCGGTCAAGGACTGGGAGTGCAATTGCGGCAAGTACAAGCGCATCCGCTACCGCGGCGTGATCTGCGATCGCTGCGGCGTGGAGGTCACCCAGGCCAAGGTGCGCCGCGAGCGGCTGGGACACATCAACCTCGCGGTCCCCGTCTCCCATATCTGGTACTTCAAGGCGGTGCCGAGCCGCATCGGGCACCTGCTCGACATGTCGATCCGCGATCTGGAGCGGGTCCTCTACTACGAATCGTACGTGGTCATCGATCCCGGCACGAGCGGCATGAAGAAGAAGCAGCTCGTTTCCGAGGACGAGTACTACGAGCTGACGCAGGACGAGACGATCACGCTCAACGCGAAGATGGGCGCCGAGGCCATCCGGGATCTCCTGACCGAGATCGACCTGGACGAGCTGTCGGCCGAGCTTCGCGCCATCGCCAAGATCGAGAACTCCGTCCAGCGGAAGAAGGAGACCCTGAAGCGCCTCCGCATCGTGGAGGCTTTTAGGCAATCGGGGAACCGGCCGGAGTGGATGATCCTCAACGTGATTCCGGTCTTACCGCCAGATTTGCGCCCCCTGGTGCCGCTCGAGGGAGGACGGTTCGCGACGTCGGACCTGAACGACCTCTACCGGCGGGTGATCAACCGGAACAATCGTCTGAAGAAGCTCATCGACATCCGGGCGCCGGAGGTCATTCTCCGCAACGAGAAGCGGATGCTCCAGGAAGCCGTGGACGCGCTCTTCGACAACGGCCGCCGCAGCCGCGCCGTGCGCGGGCAGGGCAACCGGCCCCTGAAGTCGCTCTCCGACATGCTGAAGGGGAAGCAGGGCCGCTTCCGCCAGAATCTCCTCGGCAAGCGCGTCGATTACTCGGGCCGCTCGGTCATCGTGGTCGGTCCCGAGCTAAAGCTCAATCAATGCGGGTTACCAAAACATATGGCATTGGAGCTCTTCCGCCCGTTTGTTATAGGCAAGCTACTTGAGA
>JBGPMB010000268.1:0-2693 GCA_041486775.1 Candidatus Eiseniibacteriota bacterium
CCTGTCGGCGGCGCTCGCGGCCTACGTGCCGTGGCTCCTGCTGCTGCTGGTGCTCGCCGTGCTGCCGTCCATGCTGGGCGAGACCCACTTCGCCTCGCTGGGCTACTCGCTGCTCTACTCCTGGACGCCCGAGCGGCGGCTGCTCGATTATCTCCGCTACATCGGCGCGAGCGACGTGTCGGCGAAGGAGGTGAAGCTCTTCGGGCTCTCGGACTTCCTGGTGGGGCGGTACGAGCGGCTGAGCCGGGAGTTCTACGAGGCCAACAAGGCGCTGGCCGTGAAGCGGAGCCTCGTGTCCAGCCTGCTCGCGACGGTGGGCACGCTCGGCTACTACGGCGCGTACGTGGTCATCATCTATCTCACGGTGACCGGACATCGCGGGCCCGCCGGCGTGTTCACCATCGGCGTGCTCACTTTCCTCACCGGCTCCTTCCGGCAGAGCCGGGACCTGATCCAGCGGGTGCTGCTCTCGCTCACGCAGGTGTTCGAGCAGAGCCTCTACCTGGACGACCTCTTCAGCTTCTTCGCGCTCGAGCCGCGGATCCGGGGCGCGGCGGGAGCGCGGCAGGTGCCGGTGCCGATCCGCGAGGGCTTCGTCTTCGAGGACGTGGGGTTCCGCTATCCCGGCTCGGACCGCTGGGCCGTGCGGCACCTCACCTTCACCCTGCGGCCGGGCGAGCGGATCGCTCTGGTGGGCGAGAACGGGGCCGGGAAGACCACGCTGGCCAAGCTGCTGGTGCGGCTCTACGACCCGAGCGAGGGGCGGATCCTGCTCGACGGCGTGGATCTCCGGGACTACGACGTGGACAGCCTGCGGCGCAACGTCGGCGTGATCTTCCAGGACTTCGTCCGCTACGATCTCGTGCTGCGGGAGAACATCGCGGTCGGGAACATCGAGCGGCGGGAGGATGAGCCGCGCATCTTCGGCGCCGCCGAGCGGAGCCTGGCCGACACGGTCGCGCGCCGGCTCACCGGGCAGTACGACCAGATGCTGGGGCGCCGGTTCGATGGGGGGGTGGACCTGTCGGGCGGCGAGTGGCAGAAGGTGGCACTGGCGCGGGCGTACATGCGCGACGCCCAGCTGCTCATTCTCGACGAGCCGACCGCGGCGCTCGATGCCCGCGCCGAATACGAGGTGTTCCTCCGGTTTTCCGAGCTGACCGCGGGCAAAATGGCGGTGCTCATCTCGCACCGGTTCTCGACCGTCCGCATGGCGGACCGCATCCTGGTGCTCCGGGGCGGGGAGCTGGTGGAGGACGGTACCCACGAGGAGCTGGTGGCCCGGGGCGGGCTGTACGCGGAGCTGTTTCAGCTCCAGGCGGCGGGATATCGCTAGTGAGAAGTGAGAAGTAAGAGTGGGCGGTCGCCCCTCTCACTTCTCACTTCTCACATTTGACAACCCCTTTTCCCCGGGCCAAGTTGAGAATTCCTACAGCCTTGGGAGGTGGCGGCCATGAAGGCATATGGCTCGAACGCCATCCGCAATGTCGCGTTCGTGGGACATGGCGGGAGCGGCAAGACGTCGCTCGTCGATGCACTGGCCTGGGTCTCGGGCGCGAGCCGCCGGCACGGGTCGATCAAGGACGGCACCGCCCTCACCGATTACTCCCCCGACGAAATCGAACGGAAGCACTCCATCGGCCTCGGCCTCGCCTACGCCGAGTGGCTCGACACCAAGCTCAACCTGATCGACACGCCCGGCTATCTCGACTATTTCGGCGAGGTGGTCACCGGTCTCCACGCGGCCGACGCGGCCGTCGTCGTCCTGAGCGGGACGTCGGGCGTCGAGGTGGGCACGGAGAAGGCCTACGAGGTCTGCGACCACCTGCACCTGCCGCGGATCCTCTTCGTCTCGGCGATGGACAAGGAGCACGCGGACTTCGAGCGCGTCTTCCAGGACGTGAAGGCGCACCTGACGCCGAAAGTCGTCCCGGTCGAGATTCCGATCGGCGACGGGCACGACTTCCACGGCATCATCAATCTCTTCTCGGGGCACTGCCACCTCTACAAGCGGGGCACGAAGAGCGGGGAGTACGACATCGTCCCGATCCCGCCGGAGTACCAGGAGCGGTTCCGAGAATACACCGAGCACCTCACCGAGACCGTCGCCGCCACCGACGATACGCTGATCGAGCGCTATCTCGGCGGCGAGGAGATCGCCCGGGAAGAGGTGATCGGGGCGATGAAGCGAGGGATGGCGGAGGGCGCGATCGTGCCCCTCTTCTGCGGCAGCGCGGACCTCACCTACGGGGTGCGCGCGCTGCTCAAGAAGATGGTCGAGCTATTCCCGTCGCCGGCCGAAGTACCGGCGCCGGTGGACGCGCCGCTCGTCGGCCGGGTGTTCAAGACCGTCTCCGAGCCGCACGTGGGCGACGTGACGTTCTTCCGCCTGTACCGGGGCGAGCTCAAGAACGGGGACGAAGTCTGGAATGCGGAGCACGAGACGCCGGAGAAGCTCAACCACCTGTCGATCCAACAGGGGAAGGAGCGGGTCGAAGTCGAGCGGCTCTGCGCGGGAGACATCGGCTCGGTGGCGAAGCTCAAGGACACGCATACCGGCGACACCTTCTGCCTCCGGGAGCATCCGGTGCGCCTGCCGCCGATCCCGTTCCCCGAGTCGGTCGCCACCTCGGCCGTGATCGTGAAGCAGCGGGGCGAGGAGGACAAGCTCGCGGCCGGCCTCCACAAGCTGC
>JBGPMB010000269.1:0-2689 GCA_041486775.1 Candidatus Eiseniibacteriota bacterium
CGCAGGTGCTTCTCGAAACGGCGGGTGAAGAGCGAATCGGCGTCGATGAAGGACTCGGCGCGGTCCCGCACCTTGTAGAACTTCGAGACGAAGGAGTTGGATTCGGCCTTGGTGACGATCCGCCAGGCGCGGTGGCCGTCCACGGTTTGCATGTTCTGGACCTGCATGAGCGCGTTCCCGCCGTTCAACCCGCTCCAGTCGATCGAGAACTGGAAGTACTCGCCGATCTTCCACGGCACCTTGGCGACCCGCGCGGTGCGGGCGGCCATGTACTGCGACAGATCGACGGTGTCGACGGGGGCGGGATCAGCACCCATCGAAACCACCGCGAGCGCCAGCATCGCGCCCGCGCGGGCGAAGGACCTCATCGCCCGCTGTGCCCGAATCCGCCCTCTCCCCGCGCGGTGGATTGGAGGTCCTCCGCGACCGTGAGGGAGACCCGGGCAACCTTCGCGAACACCAGCTGCGCCACACGGTCTCCGCGCCGCACCACGTAGGGCTCCGAGCCGAAGTTGATGAGGAGGACCTGAAGCTCTCCGCGGTAGTCGGAATCGATGGTCCCCGGTCCGTTGGGGATCCCGATCGAGTGCCGGAGCGCGAGCCCGCTGCGGGGGCGCACCTGGGCCTCGTAGCCGGGCGGGATCTCCAGGCGGACGCCCGTGGGCACCGCGACCACGCGTCCCGGCTCCAGGGTCAAAGGCTCCGAGACCGCCGCGTAGACGTCGAGCCCGGCGGCGTGCTCGGTCTGGTAGGCGGGGGGAGCGAACGCGTGCGCGTCCAGCGTGATCCGGACCGGGATGGGCTCGCTCACGCCGCGTGACCCAGCGAGAGGTCCCCCGTCTCGAACGCGGTCCCCGCGCTCGGGCCGAGCGCCACCAGCGAGAGCCTGTCGCGAGATATCAGCTCCGAGGCGACCCGCTGCACGTCCGAGGAGCTGACCCGGTCCACGCGGCGCACCAGCTCGTCGAGGGGAACGAATCGCCCCTCGTAGAGCTCGTTCCGCGCGATCCGGTGCATGCGGTTCGACGTGCTCTCGAGACCCAGGAGAAGGCTTCCCTTGAGCTGCGCCTTCGCGGAGTCGAGCTCCGGCGCGGGAACCCCCTCGCGGATGACGCGCTCGAACTCCTCGAGAGTCAACGCGACGGCGCGCCGCCCGTGCTCGGGCTGGACGTTCATCCCGGCGCAGAAGATGCCGGCGTCCTTGTAGAAATCCGCGTACGTGTAGACCGAGTAGGCAAGCCCCTCCTGCTCCCGCACGCGCTGGAAGAGCCGCGAGCTCATGCCGCCCCCGAGAAGGGTCGAGAGCACGATGAGCGCGTGGCGGTCGGGGTGCAGGGACGGAAGGCCGCGCGCGCCGATGCAGAGATACTGCTGGGCCAGGTCCTTCACGTGGTGGACCACGTCGCGCCCGTTCAACGCCACGCCGTTGGTCTCGGGGGGTGACCCGGGGCCGACTTTCCCGAAGCGAAGCGAGACCTGATCCAAGAAGCGGTCCCAATCGAACTTTCCCGCGATGGCGATGAGGAAATTGGACGTCCCGTAGCGCCGGGCGTGGTAGCCCGAGACCTGATCCCGCGTGAACGCCTCCACCGACTCGCGGCTCCCTAAGATGCGGTTCCCCAGCGGGTGCCCCGCCCAGACCACGTCCGCGAATAGATCGTGGACCCGCTCGTCGGGCGTGTCCTCGTACGTGTGGATCTCGTCCAGAATGACCTTCTTCTCCTTCTCCACGTCGGCGGGATCGAGCTTCGGGTTCAGCACCAGGTCGGCCAGGACCTCGACCGCCAGGTCCAGGTGTTCGTCCAGCGCCCGCGCGTCGAAGCAGGTCACCTCGCGGCCGGTGAACGCGTCCAGGTGCCCGCCCACCGACTCGAGGCTCAGCGCCAGCTCGTAGGCATCCCGGGTATGCGTCCCTTTGAACACCATATGCTCGAGGAAGTGCGACATCCCGGACTCGGCGGGCGGCTCGTACCGGGCGCCCACGCGCACCCAGATCCCGATCGAAACCGAGCGCACGGAGTCCACGTGCTCGCCGATCACGGTGAGCCCGGACGGAAGGACAATCCGCCGAAACCGGTCGCTCTCTTCCAACGAAGCCTCCTTATACCAGAACGGAGGCCCCGGGGCCTCCGCTGGAACGTGCTGGATTCGCGCTTCCTGTGCTCCGCTACCGGCGCGAGTGCTCCGGCCTGCGCCGGGGCCGATCGCCGCCGCCCGAGGGCCTGCCGCCGCCCGTGGCCGCCGGTTCGCCGGTGTCCACGTAGCCGGGGAGCGCCTGCTTGCGGCTGAGCTTGATCTTCCCTTCGCGGTCGATCCCGATGACCTTGACCAGGACCGTGTCGCCCTCGTTGATCACGTCCTCGACGCGCTCGACGCGGTTCGGCTCCAGCTCGGAGATGTGAACCAGGCCGTCTTTGCCCGGGGAGATCTCCACGAAGGCTCCGAACGGCACCACGCGGCGCACCGTCCCCGAGTAGATGCGGCCGATCTCGGGGTCCTCGGTGATCCCACGAATGATTTCCCGCGCGCGATCGCCGTCCGCGCCGCTGAACGCCGCGATGCGAACCTCGCCCGAGTCCTCGATGTCGATCTGCGTGCCGGTCTCGGCGCTGATCTTCTTGATCATCTTGCCGCCGGGTCCGATGACCTCGCGGATCTTGTCCGGGTCGATCATCATGATGTAGATCCG
>JBGPMB010000270.1:0-2683 GCA_041486775.1 Candidatus Eiseniibacteriota bacterium
GATCCCCAAACGCGACGATGCGCGTGCGGCCGTTCGGCTCCAGCATGCCGACGACCACCCCGGCGCTCCGCTTGTCCTCGACGCGCTGCCGGATGATGGCGAGCACGGCCGAGTCCGGGGGAAACGCGCGTGCGGCCGAGGAAGCGGATGCCGCCGCTGGCTGCGCCCCAGCACGCAGCGGCGAGGCCAACGAAGCGGCCATCGCCGCCAGCAACAGGGCGCGGCGCGGTGATGCGGAGCGGATGCACATCGTCGGCTCGGGGATGAGGGAGGATTCCGTGGAAGAGGAGGAAGTTTCCGGTTTGGGGACCTTCGCGCAAGCACACCCTTCAGCCTCGAACCGCTACGGCCGCGCTCCCCATCGCGGGCTCACGAACACCGTGTGCAACGCGTGCAGCGCCTCCGCGGACCGTTCCCGCGAACGGCTGCGTCCCTCGAACACGAGCGCCATCACGTTCGGGAACGTGAATACGCCGCGAATGAGCTCACCCTGCAGGGTCATGCCGAACTCGATGTGGACCTGGGCGCCCGCCATCGGGAGGTCGCATTCCTTGAGGATCGCCATGGCCACCCCATGGCGCCCGCCACCCGCACCAGCCGAGATCGTGATGAGTGAATTGTCCGGGCTGCGCCAGCTGTACTTCGCGTATCCGTTCCTCTCCGCATCGCGCTCGGACTTGTCAGCGCCGACTTGGACGTAGTCCCCTGGCAGGTAGACGTCCACAAGAGTTGTCTTGGTCAGGACAAAACCGTCGCCGCGAACGCGGTCGGAGCAGGGGTCGAGTGGTTCTGCCGACGGGACAGCCTCCGCCGCTCGTGTGTCGCTCGTTCTTCCCGCCACCATGTCTCCGAAGGCGACGGTGAGGCTGTCGGCCGCGGCCGCCGTGCGCGCCTCCTCCGCGGAAGAGGGCTCACGCGGCCGGCACGCGACGACGCAAACCGCGAGTGCGAGCAGCAGTCGTTTCACGGCACGATCCCGACCAGCTGCGCGCACGATTTCGCGGCGTATGTCGCCCGGAGCGTGCGCCCGCCGTCGAACCTCCCCGCGAAGGCGAGCAGGCTCACCACGACCTGTTCCCCGTGACGGATGGACGGGTCGCCGCCGAAGTCGGAGATTACCGCGACGCCCCCGTGATCTCCCGGCACAGCCCAGTAGCGCACCTCGCGATGATAGTCGTCCCCGCCGACGGACACGCACCCCTCGTGTGGGGCGCCTGGAAATCGGCCGGCGACCGCGACGAGCAGCGTCGCGCTGGCGTCCTTCGCGGCGGTCACGAGCTCGATCGCGTCGACGCGGTCACCGTCGTCCCCCTGCCGCTCGCGATCCTCCGCCGACAGGAGCAGGCGCACCTGGGAGACGCCCGATCTGTCCTGCGGGTTCGCGATGAACCCCAGGTGCGGCACGAAGGTCAACGGAGCCTTGACCGTCGCCCGTACCTCGCGAACCCTCGCGCCCAACCTGACGCCGGGGGCTGTGTAATGCTGCAGGACCCCCTGTACTGCTGCCGAAGCATCCAGACCCGCAAGCTTGCGGTAGAGACTCAGCGCGCCGACGGCCAGGGCAAGGCCGAGCACAATCGCGGGGAGAAGAAACGCGCGCAAGGAGGATGCGGGTGCGAGAGAACCGGAGGAAGAATCGCCGGCAGCGCCAGGGCCGGCAAGACCGGCGCTGCATCCGTCACGCCGGCCCTGAGCCCGCGAATCACCACGAGCGCTCCGGAGCGCGCGCTCTCACCCCGTCGCAGTGTCGCGCCACGCCGTCAAGCAATTCCGCGGCGCCGCGACTCGAGCCGCAAAGACCGCGAATCAGTCCGCGGAAACCGCGAGACAATCGGTGCGGTCTGGAAGGGAATGCGTACAGACCGCGAATCGAGGCGTGCGAACCGCGAAGTGACTCGTACGGACCGCGAGTTCAGGCGTGTGGCCGCGAATCGATCCCGCGAACAGTCGAGCCGCTCCGTGCGACCCGCGAATCAGGCCGGCGGGTTCGCAAAGCCGTCCGTTGGAGGATTTCACGGAAGTGGACGGTCGGCGAACCAGGCTGGTGGAACCGCAGGGCGATCCGGGCGGCCGTCGGATCGAATCCGCGAAACCGCGGCGCCATCCTCCGCGCCGCGGATGCCTCCGTCCAGTCCGCGCACCGGGGTGCACGGTCTTTAGAGGGGGCTGACGGAAGCGCGCGGGAACGTGGCGATGTCTCGAATCGAACCTGCGGACTCTCGGAGCCGTCCCGAGGACTCTCGGACCGAGCCAGCGACTTTTCGGACTGAATTGGTGGGTTCGCGCGCCGATCTGGGCTGTCCGCGAACCGAAGTGGTGAATCAGGACGCGCCGGGATGCGCATCGCGAACGTGCGCGGTCAGGCACCACGGGCTCACGCGAATCCCCCGCGCCGCGCAAATCTCGACGAGCTCGCCCTGCTCCGTGAGCTGGGGCGGAAGGCGGTCGATGCTGATGAGGTCGGTGGCGAGCACCTGACCGCCGCGATCCCGGACCTCCAGAAGGCGCTCGCGTGGAATGCCGCGCGCCTCCTCGGGGGTCAGCTCCCGCAGGGCAACCGGTCCGGGGCCGTGCTGCACCTCGGACCTTCTCGTCTCCTGCACGGGAGCGTCTCTCGGGATGGGCGACCGCGTCTGCATGATCTCGTCGATGTCGGCAAACGCGGACTCGACCTCGAGCATGC
>JBGPMB010000271.1:0-2659 GCA_041486775.1 Candidatus Eiseniibacteriota bacterium
ATCCGGCATCGGCGGCACCGGCGTGAAGCGCGGCTCGAGATCGGCGACCACCCGGTCCGTCACGACCTGGTCGGGCGGCTTGTTGTAGATGTTGAGCGATACCGCCGAGTAGAACGCCTGCGTGGCAATCCCGAGCGCGCGGCCGAAGGCATCGGCGCGGCGCATCTTCGCCACCAGCTCGGTCGGGATGGGCTGGCCTGTCTGGTAGTGCTTCGCGAACGTCTGCAAGACCTTGGGATCCCACACCCACTCCTCGAACATCTGCGAGGGCGCCTCGACGAAGTCCCGCTCGGTCGCGGTCCCCGCGATGGGCTCCCACTGCCCCTGTCCGCCGAAGATGGCGTGGAGCAGGTGGCCGAACTCATGGAAGAAGGTCTGCACCTCCGAGTGCTCCATGAGGCCCGGCTCCCCCGGCTTGCCACCGGAGAAATTGCACACCAAGGCGTGCTCCGGCAGCTGAACTCCCTTCGAGCCCTGTCGAATCGTGAATTTCGCGGCGTGGTTGTACTTCCCGGGCCGCGGATGCAGATCGAAATAGAAACGACCGATGAGCTTCGGTCCCTCGTAGACCTCGTAGGCCTCGACCGAGGCGTCCCACACGGGAGCGTTCGCCAGCCGCTTGTACGTGATGCCGTACATCCTCGAGGTCACGTCCAGGAGCCCCTGCTTCACCGACTCGAAGGGGAAGTAGGGGCGGACCTCCTGGGGATCGAAATCGAAGTCGCGCTTCCGGATGAGGCGGCTGTAATAGGAGACCTCCCACCGGTCCACCCGCGTTGCGGAGGGGTCGTCCTCCTGCTTGCGCTTCAGGTAGACCGCGTACTCCTCCTGCGCGCGCTTCATCGTGGTGTCGTTCAGCCTCGTGATGAAATCCGCAGCGTTCTTGGCGGTGCCGATCATCTTGTCCTCGGTGATGTAGTCGGCCCACGTGTCGTAGCCCAGGATCCGCGCCACGCGATAGCGCTCGGCGAGGAGGGAATCGAGGGTCGCGATGTTCGCTGGGTACGCCCGATTCAACGCCTCGTGCATGAGCTTCTCCCGCACGTCCGAGCGCTTGGCGTAGCGGATGACCGGAACGTAATCGGGCGTCTCGATGCTCAGCGTGACCGTCCCGTCCGGTCCCGGCGCGTGGCCCTTGAGGAAGTCGTCGGGCATTCCCTCCAGGTCGGCCGCGGGCACCTGGATCTTCCGCGAGTCGTTCCGGATGTTCCGATCGAAGCTCTGGCCCGTCTTCACCAGCTGTTCATAGATTCCCGCGATCTCCTTGCGCGTGGGCTCGTCCTTGTCCACCCCGGCGCGGCGGAAATCGCGCAGCGTCCGCATCATGAAGTACTGGGTGGCGGAATCCGCCTTCGAGACGTTCACCCCCGCGAGCGCGTCGTAGACCTGGCGATTGAGGCTCAAGTCGTCCAGGAACTTGTTGGCGACCTGGGATATGGACTCGGCCTGCGAGCGAAACGTGGAATCGGGATGGACCGCCTCGAGGAGGCTGGACTGATAGGCCACGTTTTCCCCGTGGGCCATCGCCTCGTTGTAGACGAGGACCGTGTTCTGGACCGTGCGGGGCGAGCGGACCGCGAGGATGCGGTCGATCGCGCTCTTCGCCTGCTTCAACTCCGCCTCGGCATTCGCCCGGAACTGTGTCGCGTTGGGACGCCCGGCGAAGAAGGGGGGCGGGACGGTGGGTCTCCGGTGCGGCGCCGGAGCCTTGCGGTCGGTCTTGGGAGTCGCGGCTCGAAGAGCTCGGGAGGACTCGACCATCGCCTGCGCGAAGGCGGTCGAAGCGGCCCCGGGGAGAAGAGGGCACGAAAGAAGAACGGCGCAGAGGCCCGCAAGAAGAACGCGAGATCGGGCGGTGGGGATGTTCACGAGTGAAGATCCTCCTCTCGAGGGAACAGTTCGAAGCCGAGGGGAACATCATGCCAGGGTGGTGCGGCTACGGCAAGAAGGGGAGCGCGACAGCGGGGAGCCGCTAGAAGGAGAGGCCCAGCTCCGCGGAAAGCTCGTTTCCGGGCCCGCCGCTGCGCCATTCGTGCGAGAGGGCGGCCCCGAGACCCCCGGGGGTCCGGTAGTCGATCCCGGCCCTGACCCAGCGGGAGCGGTAGGAGGGGGCAGGTGTGCCGACGAGGTCGGTGCTCGTTCCGCTGAGTCCCCCGGCGACATCGATCTGGCTCCAGGCGGAGATGCGGGCGATGAGGTTGGCATCTCCGTTCACGCCCGAGACGTGGTCTCCGCTGTAGCCCATGGCGTGGAGGCCGCCCGAGAGCCCCTTCATTCCGATCCGGCTGCCGGTAAGGCCCGCGTCCCACGAGCGCGAGGCCTCGCCGTCCCGGTCCCGGCGCCGGATGTCGCCGCCGAGACGAAGCGCCAAGTCACGCGGAAGAGTCACGCGCGAGGAGGCGTGCGCGCCGGTGAAGCGATCGAGGATGATGGGCGCGGACGTGACGACCTGCTCCGGAAAGAGCACGGCGCGGCGCGAATCCGCGCTCACGGAAAACGAGACGCGATGGCGCGCCCAGAAGCTGCTTCCCACGGACCAGGCCGTCCAGCCGAGCGTGGGCTCCCCGTACGGTCGCTTCCAGCTCGGATTGAGATCCATCTCCACGCTCTGGAA
The DNA here is from genome assembly GCA_041486775.1 of Candidatus Eiseniibacteriota bacterium. GTDB lineage: Bacteria > Eisenbacteria > RBG-16-71-46 > SZUA-252 > SZUA-252 > WS-7. Next base: position 2,615 of record JBGPMB010000271.1, read on the forward strand.
GAAGCTCGCGACCGCCCCGGAAGCCCAATCGGCCCGCTCCGTGAC
>JBGPMB010000272.1:0-2659 GCA_041486775.1 Candidatus Eiseniibacteriota bacterium
ATCGAAATTCACACGGCGCTGAATTCCAACTCGGCCGCCATCGCAACCACACGAACTGTAGGAGGCTCACGACCATGAAGCGGATTCCGAAAGCCGCATGCTCCATCCTTCCCCTGCTCCTCCTGGCACTCGTCCTCGGGACCGCGCCGGCGCAGGGCGCCAAGACGCCGCGCGCGTTCGTCGGCAAGGGGCACATGCTCCAGACCTCGCAGAACGGGACGCGCGTCATGGGTTACCTCTCGCTCCCGAAAGGGGCGGGCACACACCCCGGCATCGTCGTGATCCAGGAATGGTGGGGGCTCAACGACTGGGTCAAACAGCAGTCGGACAGCCTTGCCTCGCATGGGTACGTGGCCTTCGCGCCCGACCTCTACCGGGGGAAGGTTGCCTACGACGAGGCGACCGCGCACCAGCTCATGAGCGGGCTCGTGGAGGAGGAGGCGCTCGCCAAGGTCCGCGCGGCCGCCGATTTCCTCCGCACGCGCCAGGACGTTCGCGCGAACGCGATCGGGGTGATCGGTTGGTGCATGGGAGGGAGATACTCCATCCGGCTGGCGGCGGCGGACCCCGGAATCCGGGCCTGCGTGGCCTATTACGGCGCGCCCATCACCGACCCCAAGGCGATCCAGGGAATCCAGGCCGCGATGCTGGGAAATTTCGGCGCCGAGGATCAGGGCCCGGCCCCGGATCAGGTGAGGACGTTCGAGGCCGCGCTCAAGAGCGCTGGCAAGAATGTGGACTTCAAGATCTACCCCGGCGCGGGTCATGCCTTCGCCAATGAGAACAATCCCTGGGGAGGGTACCGTCCCGAGGCCGCGAAGGACGCATGGCAGCGGACGCTGACCTTCTTGAATCGAGAGCTGAAGCGGGCTTCCCTTCCCGAAAAGTCTCACTAGGGGCCACCCCTCACGCCCGATTCGGCTTGAAACAAGGGGCGATTCGTGATAAATTTCACAAGTCGAGGGCGCGAGCCCCACCCCGGGCGCGTGCCCCCATCGAGGCTTCTTGTCACGCGCGCGACTCAATCCCTGCGAGCTTCAAATCGACCTCTTCTGCAACGGAATGAGGCTCGACCCCTCCTGTGACCTAGTCGACGACGCCCGCCAGGTTTCCCGCACCCGCGCCGGGCTCGGATCCGGGCTCGAGATCGTCATTCCCGGCCCACTCAAGGACATCTGGACCAACGTCCCGATCGAAGAGGATTTCGCGGCGCGCTCGCCGTACCTCCTGGTCAAGGAGGGGCCCGATTACAAGATCCGGGACGGCCGCTCCGGCCAGAGCTATTCCGTGCGCATTCCTCCCGAGCCGCATTGGTACGGAGCGCGCACGAGCCGCGGCACCGAGATGCGCCGCGTGGGCGTTCTCCAGGGGACCTACCTCGGCATCTACATCTCCAATGCCTGCCTCTACTGGTACTCGAATCCGCCCCAGAACTGCCGCTTCTGCACGACGGGCTCCAACGTGGGCGTGAACGAGATGGCGGAGAAGCATCTCGACGACGTGGTCGAGGTCGCCCGGGCCGCGAAGGAAGAGTCGGGCGTGACGTTCGTCCATTTCAACAGCGGGTATCAGGCCGGGCGGGACATGGAGCAGGCCGCGCCCTACGTGCAGGCGGTCAAGGAGCGTGTGGGCGCGCTCGTGGGCGTGCAGCTCATGCCCACGCGCGATCTCTGGAAATACGACCAGCTCATCGACCTCGGCGCCGACCACTTCTCCTTCTGCTACGAGTTCCACAATCCCGAGTACTTCGCGCGCTACCTCCCCGGCAAGCAGAACACCGTCGGCCAGGAGACGTTCTTCCGCGCGCTCGAGTACACGGCGGGCCTCCTGGGAAAGGGCGCGGTCTCGGGAGAGATCATCGCGGGCGTGGAGCCGGTCGAGGACACGCTTCGCGCCATCGACTACATCACGAGCGTGGGGGCCTTCCCGACCGTCTGCGTCTTCCGTCCCGTGATCGGAGCCGACATGGAGAACCATCCTGTTCCCCGCTACGAGGACATGCGGGTCGTCTTCGAGCATGTCTACGCGGCGTGCAAGAAGAACGGGATCCCCATCGGAGTCGCGCCCAACATCGAGGTGAGCCTGATCTGCCAGCCCGACGACACGCGCTATCTCGCGACGCCCGGGCCCTCGACCTGGATCTACGAGACTCAGCTCAAGCTCATGCGCAAGGTCGCGCAGCCCATCTTCCGCCGGAAGCTCGCGCTGCGCCGCGCCCGCGGGGGCGCCGCCACGCTGGCGCCCGCGTGCTGACCGGCGTCACCGAGATTGCCTGCGAGGCGAAGCTCGATCGGGAGCTTGCCTTGAACCCGGCATTCGCGAGCGTCGTCCATGCGGTCCGCGAAGCGGCCCAGCCCTTCGCCATCGATCCCTTCGCGGGGGGTCTGGAATTCGCTCCGCTTCACGTCGCGACCTCCGCCCCGAGCCGGTGCCGGATGAAGCTGTTCCGCCCGCGGGAGGAGAAGGAACGCCTGTGCGCCTTCTTCTTCAAGAAGAGCAACGTCGCGGGAAGCCGCGACCGCTTCTCCTACGGCGCCGTTGAATTCCTTCCGGAGCGGCTCCGCCCGGAAGAGATCCGGACCTGGATCGCGTGGCTTTCCTCCGGCCTCGATCCCGCCCTTCGTCCGGAACACTTGAAGCGCGCGTTTCTCTACACCAT
>JBGPMB010000273.1:0-2625 GCA_041486775.1 Candidatus Eiseniibacteriota bacterium
GGCCGCCGGCGCGGTTCCCCGCACCTGAGCGCGGGAGAGGAGGGCGGATGGCCTACGCGGCGGGAGTCGATGTCGGATCCACCGAAACCAAGGCGGTGGTGGTCGACGAGGCGGGACGGATCGTGGGCCGCTCGCTGACGCCCACGGGCGCGAATGTGATACGGGCGGCCGAGGACTCGTTTCGCCAAGCACTCGCATCCGGCGACCTGCGCGAGGAGGAGGTCGAGTACGTGGTGGGAACGGGGTACGGACGATACAAGGTCACGTTCGGGAACACGCAGGTCACGGAAATCAGCTGCCATGGAAGGGGCGCGGTTCACCTGTTCCCGAACACGCGCACGGTCGTCGACATGGGCGGCCAGGACACCAAGGCGATCCGCGTCTCCCCGCGCGGGGAGATCATCGATTTCTGCATGAACGACAAGTGCGCGGCCGGCACGGGGCGGTTCCTGGGCGCCGCCTCCGCGGCGCTGGGTATTCCCATCGAGGAGCTCGGCCCCTCCGCGCTTCGTGGCGAGCGGCCCGTCAAGATCAGCACGACGTGCACGGTCTTCGCCGAGTCCGAGGTCCTGTCGTGGCTCGGGAAAGGAAAGAAGATCAACGACATTCTCCTCGGGGTCCACGAATCGATCGCGTCCCGATCGGTGGGACTCCTCTGGCGCGTCGGGGTCGAGGAGGAGGTGACGTTCACCGGGGGTGTCGCCCGGAACGTGGCCATGGTCGACGCGATCAACCGCGCCTTGAACCTCCGCGTCAACGTGAGCGAGGAATCGCACTTCATGGGCGCGCTCGGCGCCGCGCTCTTCGCCTTGGACCAAATCCTGCAATCCCGCGCGCCCGGACACGCGGGGCCGGCGGTGGCGTCATGAGGGTCACCGCGGGAATCGATTCCGGCTCCACGTACACCAAGGCTCTCCTGCTTCGAGAGGACGGTTCCCTCCTGGCTCGCGCGGTCGAGCCGACGGGCTTCCGTCTGACGGAAACGGCCGAGCGGACGTTGTCCACCGCGCTCCACCAGGCCGGGCTCGAGCGCAGCGCGCTCGCGTACGTGGTGGCCACCGGGTTCGGCCGGCACCAGGTCACGTTCGCCGACCTCCATGTGACCGACCTCACCGCGTCGGCCCGTGGCGCGGTGTTCCTCTTTCCGGGCACGCGGACCGTTCTCGACGTGGGCGGGCAGACCATGAAGGCGAGCCGCCTCGACGAGAAGGCGAAGGTGAAGTCGTTCCGCCTGAACGACCGGTGCGCCGCCGGAACGGGAGCCTTCCTCGAGAAGACGGCCCGCTACATGGGCTATTCGACCGAGGAGATCGGACCCCTGGTGGCGATCTCGAAGGAGTACCCACCCATCTCGGGCGTGTGCGCCGTGTTCGCGGAATCCGAAGTGATCAACCACCTCTCCCAGGGTGTCCCGCCCGCCGACATCATGCATGGAGCCATCGTCTCGCTCGTCTACCGCTCGGTTCAGCTCATGAAGCGGGCGCGGATGGAGCCCGAGTTCACGCTGATCGGCGGCATCCTCCGCTTCTCGACCATGGTGCGGGTGATACGGGAGTCGCTCCATGCCCAGGTCAACGTGCCGGAGGGGGATCTGGTGCAGTTCGTCGCGTCGCTTGGGGCCGCGCGGTTGGGGCACATCAGACTCGCGCAGCTCGCGCGGTAGAGGGACGCGAACGATGCCGGAGCGGAAGGAGGGCGCGGTGGGGCCGCTCGCGGGCGTGGTCCAGGGCGAGGCGCTCCGGGCGCTGGCCGAGGCGCGGATCCGCCCGGACCCGGTCCGCGTCGCGCAGGGATGGACGCGGCGGTTCGTTGTCGAGGCGCGCCGCGCCCCGGAGTACATCGGCCTCTACGAATCGCTCGGGTACGAAGCCTGCGCCGACCCCGTCCTCTCGGAGCAGGTGGATGACTCGTGCCTCAGCTGTCGCGCCGCTCTGTTCCTCGATTTCCGCGCGATCTATACGCGCCGGCGCAACGAGGAGTAATGGTGCAGGGCTTCTCCAACGTGTACGACGATGAGCGACGCGCGGCGGCGTACGCCGCGCTCGAGTTCCCCGGAACGTACTACCTGGCCTATCGGGATCTCCCGGCGATCCTGGCCGAGCACGTCTCTGGCCGTCGCGCCATGGACTTCGGGTGCGGGACCGGCCGCTCCACCCGCTTCCTGCGACGGCTGGGCTACGACGTGGTGGGAGTGGACATTGCGGAGCCCATGATCGCAAGGGCCCGCGAACGTGACCCCGGGGGCGACTACCGCGTTCTGGCCGAGGGCGACCTGAGCCGGTTCGACCCCGATTCCTGCGACCTGATCCTTTCCGCGTTCACCTTCGACAACGTCCCCACCATGGAGAGGAAGGTGGCGCTCCTTCGGGGCCTGAAGCGCCTTCTCCGCGCGGCCGGCCGGATCGTGAGCGTGGCCTCGTCCCCGGACATCTATGTCAACGAATGGGCTTCCTTCAGCACGAAGGCCTTCCCCGGGAACTCGGTTGCGAAGAGCGGGGACAAGGTCCTGATCGTCATGCTGGACGTGGAGGACGCCCGTCCCGTGGAGGACATCGTCTGGTCGGATGAGGACTACCGTGAGGCGTACCGGCGGGCCGGATTGACGCTCATCCGAACGTACAGGCC
>JBGPMB010000274.1:0-2615 GCA_041486775.1 Candidatus Eiseniibacteriota bacterium
CCAACAAGCTGCCGGAATTCCAGGACATCGAGGCCGACGCTCCGGCACGCGAGCGCTTCGAGAAGCACTGGAGCACCCAGATCCAGCCGAGGTACGGGTACAACCTCACGGAAATGCTCAAGGCAATGGGGAAGCGAGAGCTCACCTCGCTCTTCGTCATCGGCGAGAACCCAGCGCAGTCGGATGCCGATACGCACCACGTGGAAGACGCGCTGCGGGGACTCGACCATCTCGTCGTGCAGGAGATCGTGATGACGCGCACCGCGGAAATGGCCCACGTGGTGCTTCCCGCCGCGGCGACGTGGTGCGAGGGCGAGGGCACCGTGACGAACAGTGAGCGCCGCGTGCAGCGCTGCCGCAAGGCGACAAACCCTCCGGAGGGCGCGCGCGACGAGCTCTGGATCATCTCGCAGATCGCAAAGCGAATGGGCCACGATTGGGGCACGCCAAGCGCCGAGGAGGTGTGGAACGAGTTCCGGACCTTGGCGCCGAACTTCGCCGGCGGGATGAGCTACAAGCGCCTCGAGGATCTCGGAGGCATCCAATGGCCCTGTCCCGACGAGTCCCATCCGGGAACGCCATTCCTTCACGCGCGCCTCTGGAATGCGCCCGCGGCGCGCGGGCCGGCCGCGCCGTTTTCCGTGGTGCGGCAGGAGGGGCCGGTGGAGAAACCGGACGACGAGTTTCCGCTGGTGCTCACAACGGGACGGCGTCTCGAGTCGTACAACACGGGCGTGCAGACGGCGGGGTACGATTCGCCCCTGCGGCGCGGGGAATCTCTCGACATCTCGCCTGAAGACGCCGCGAGGCTCGGAGTGCACGAGGGCGACATGGTTCGAGTAACGTCGCGCAGGGGGAGCCTGCTCGTGGAAGCCCACGTGGATCCGGCACTACGACCCGGACTCGTGTTCATGACGCTTCACTTCCCGGACGACGTGGCCACGAACCTCCTCACGATCGACGCCTCCGACCCGAAGTCGGGGACATCGGAGTTCAAGGCGTGCGCTGTGCGGGTGGAGCTCTCGACGACTTCATTCGCCTCCATCTCGTCCAACGTGTCCTAGCAGGCTGGCATCCACGGTTCCCGTCCCCCGACTCCCAACCCTCGCCTCCCGACCGCCCGATGGACCTTCGCCTCCTCGACGCCCCCTCAACGACCGAGGAACGTGCTGCGGTGGACGCCGTGCTGGGCGCGCCGCAGTCGGCTTGGGACGGCGGCTCGCGCGGAAGCGCCCGCGACGCGCACACCGTGGAGTTCGGCGGCCGCGGGACGCGCGAACGGCGGCACCTCCTGCTGCCCGCCCTCCAGGCGCTGCAGGCTCGCGCGGGCTGGATCAGCGAGGGCGGCCTCGGCTACGTCTGCGCTCGGCTCGACGTCCCTCCCGCAGAGGCCTGGGGCGTGGCGACCTTCTACGCGATGCTCGCGACGTCGCCTCGGCCCATGCGTGTCCTGCACGTGTGCGACGACATCGCGTGCCGGGCTCGGGGCGCGCGCGGCCTGTGTGCCGCGCTCGAGCAAGCGGCCGGTCCGGCCCTGGCCCACGCACCCGACGGCGATCACCTGGAGCTCGACCCTGGGCGGCCGGCGTGGATGCGCTCGCCCTGCCTGGGATTGTGCGATCGTGCACCGGCTGCGCTCGTCGTCGAGGCGGGCGCTCGACCTCTGGAGCAGTCGCTCGGTGAGCTCAAAATTGCGCATGCAACGGCGCTCCTGCGAGGTGCGACCCCACCGGACGTGGACGCCGCTGCGCATCCGCACATGGGCCAGACCTCCAGGAAAGCCCGGCAGTCGCTCCGGCTCCTCAGGCGCGTCGGCGCCGTCGATCCGACGAGCCTCGACGCGTACCGTGCCACGTCCGGCTACGCGGCGCTGGCGAAGGCATTGGACATGGGCCCTGAGGCCATCGTCCGGGAGGTGACGGAGGCGAAACTGCTCGGACGAGGCGGTGCGGCATTCCCGACCGGCCGGAAGTGGGAGGCCGTTCGAACACAGCCGGCAACACCGCACTACCTGGTGTGCAATGCCGACGAATCCGAGCCGGGAACCTTCAAGGACCGGGTGCTCCTGACCGAGGACCCCTTCGCGATCGTCGAAGCGATGACGATCGCCGGGTTTGCGACGGGATGCGAAAAAGGCTTCGTCTACGTGCGTGCCGAGTATCCGCTCGCCTTCGCGCGGCTGTCAAACGCGGTCGCCGTCGCCCGTGCCGCCGGCCTTCTCGGCGCCAACGTCCTGGGACACCGAGTGCGGTTCGACGTCGAGATCCGCCGGGGTGCCGGGGCGTACATCTGCGGCGAGGAGACCGCGATCTTCGAGTCCATCGAGGGCAAGCGTGGCGAGCCGCGCAACAAGCCGCCCTTCCCCGTGACGCACGGCCTTTTCGGGAAGCCGACGGTCGTCAACAATGTGGAGACGCTGGCGAACGTGCTCCCGATCGTGCTCGAGGGAGGAGCCGCGTTCGCACGCAGCGGGACCGCGCAGTCCACCGGCACGCGCCTGTTCTGCCTTTGCGGAAACGTCGCGAAGCCGGGAGTGTACGAGGTCGCCATGGGGACGACGCTGGGCTCCCTCCTCGAGCTCGCGGGCGGCGTGACGGGTGGCCGCAAGCTGCAGG
>JBGPMB010000275.1:0-2613 GCA_041486775.1 Candidatus Eiseniibacteriota bacterium
CCGGTTCTCGAGATCGTCTCCGCCGTGAGCGAACTGCCAGAAGCCGACGAGCGACAGGACGACCGCGTTCGCGGAGAGCGCGAGGAAGACGATCCGGGCCTTGCCCGGCCGGTCCTGGAGATCCATGGCGATCGGAATCAGAAGGAGGAGCGAGATCCCGGCCAGGTGGCGGACGCTGACGGCCGGATCGCGCGAGAAGACCGTCGAAAGCACGGTCAGGAGAGTGAGAAGGCCCGCCACCGCGACGACCGGCGATGACAGGGACGGCGCCCGGCGCCCCCGCCGGAGCATTTCCGAGAGCCAGGCGGCCACGAGGATCCCGAAGACGACGTAGGCGGGAGAGATCTGGGAGGTGAGGAACGCGAAAAGAACGAGCAGGGGGAAGAGAATGTCTCGGAGCCTCACCCCGCCCGCTTCCCGTGCCCCGTCCCCCGTTTCCCGATCCTCCTCACCGGGCTTGCGAGCCGGGAAGGGCCTCTTCCACGAGCATGACGGGAATGTCGGAGACGATCGGATAAACGAGGTTCGCCTGCTTCGAATAGAGGCCCTGCGTCACGACCGGCTCCTCGCCGCGGAACTTTTCCCGGTACTTCTCGACGAGCTGGCGGCGCGTCTCCTCCTTGAGCTCGATGAGCTCGAGCGGCCCCTTTGTCTTGGGACACACGAGAATGGCGAGAAGCTCGGGGTCAACGGCCATGTAGCCTCCGCGCCAAGTATATGCGCGGAGGCAGGTGTTGGGTGTTAGGTGGTAGGTGTTAGGGAAAGCACCGAACAGCTCACGGTTATCAACGACCACCTACCACCTACCACCTACCACCTACGAGCGCGGCGAAAAGCTGTTAGCTTTTCACCGTGCGAGTGCTCAACCTGGTGGCGGGGGAGAAATGGACCGGGCCGGCGGCCGTCGTCTTCGAGCAAACCGCGGCCCTCGTCGCGGCGGGAGTGGAGGCACAGTTCGCTTTCGTCGCCGAAAGCCTGCTCGCCGGGCGCCTCCTGCCGCTCGGATGGGCGAGGCCGCTCATCACCCATCCGCGCACTCCCGGCAACGTGTTTGCCGACGCCCGCCGGCTCCGAGAGACCGTCCTGAGGGAAAAGCTCGACATCCTCCACGCGCACACGACACACGACCACGGAGTGGCACTCCTCGCAGCGCGAGGAACGGACGCGCGGGTGGTCCGCACGCTTCATCACATCCGGTACGCGCGCCGGGACCCGGGCTCCCGCGCGCTCTTCCGGAACACCCGGGCGTTCGCGTTCGCCAACCGGGAGATCGCCGAACGGTTCGGCGCGCCGGGGCCGGTCCTTCCTCCCGTCGTGGACGAAAGACGATTTCATCCCGGTCCCGGGCGGGAGGAAACGCGGCGGCGCTTCGAGCTGCCCGAGAGGATCCTCCTCGCCGGCACGGTCGGCAAGATGGCGGTGGGGCGCGGACACGCGGAGGCGATTCGCGCGATGGCCGGGGTCGCCTCCGCGGGCCTCGCGCACGTCGGCCACGGAGAGTTGATGCCGGACCTGAAGGAGAACGCCGCCGCGCTCGGCACGTCGGAGAAGAACTTCTGGCACGGCTATCAGGAGGAGGCCCTGCCCGACCTCTACCGCTCCTGGGACATCTTTCTCTTCACCGCGTCCGGCTCGGATCAGGGGCACCGGGCGATTCTCGAAGCGATGGCTTGCGGCCTTCCCATCGCGGCGCTGGACATTCCCGGCGTGCGCGACCTCGTCACCGACGGGGAGGAGGGGCTCATTGCCGCCGACGTCGAAGGCCTGTCGCGCGCCCTCGCGCGGCTCGCCGCGTCCGAAGAGACGCGACGCCGGATGGGCGAGAAGGCGCGGCAGCGCGCCCTCGCGTTCACCGCGGAGAGATTCGTCGAGAAGGCGAGGGACTTCTACGACGGACTACGGGCTCCCGAGGCCCCCGTGCCGTAGGGGCGGGTCTTGCACCCGCCCGCCTCTGCCCATTTCGCTGCGGCGTCGAGACCGCAACGCCCTCCTTTCGCCGCAAGCCTCCTGACGACGCGTGCCCTTCTCCACGACGCGGCGCACCCGAGAGGGGCGGGAGGGGCGAGCCCCTCCCCTACGGGACGAGGAGCACGTCCGGAGCTGCAGATCAAATCTCTCTCTTCTCCATCCGGCGCAGCTCCCAGAGACGCGCCCACTTCAGGAAGACACCGTAGGCCTGCAGGGCGCAGACGACGAAGCCGTGGAGGCCGTCGAGGAAGCCAGCCTCGAGAACGTACATCCGGAAGAACCGCCACGCGGGTCGCAGGGCGACCTCGACGAACCCCGCGCGCCGCCCCTCCCGCGCGAGGTCCCGCGCCCCCCACTCCGCGTAGCGGTGGAGCTTCTCGAGGTACTGCGGCATCGACCGGAACGTGTAGTGGAGGAGCGGCGCGTCCAGCGTCGGCGTCGGCCCTTCCGGGTGCATGTCCGCGTGCACGCGCTGCTCGGGATAGCGCGCGGAACCGCGCCGCAGGAGCCGCACGAGCCGGTCCTGGCCCCAGCCCGAATGCCGGATGACCCTGTCGGCGAAAACGTTGTCGCGGCGAAGCAGATAATGCTCGGCGGAGGGCCCTCTGGCCAGGAGATCCTCGATCTCCCGGGCGAGGGCGGGCG
>JBGPMB010000276.1:0-2592 GCA_041486775.1 Candidatus Eiseniibacteriota bacterium
CCGCGCTCCTTCAGCGGGCGCGGGTCGGGATCCGCCACGAAGGCCGGCGGCGCGCCCCCCCACGGGCTCCGGCCGTCGGTCCGATCGAGGTGCGCCAGATGCGCGAGAAAGTTCTGGCCCCCGCGGGGGTCCATCAGGGGATGAAACCACGTGACGACGAGGATGCTCCGCCCCGCGCCATCGAGGATCGAGAATCGAAGGGGCGCCTCGCGCCGGGGATCGATCGCCGCGTTGAGCTCGGCCTCGAGCTCGGCGTGAAGGTCGTCGGGGGAGCCGACGCGCCGATGACGCAACGGCGGCGCGACCAGCGCAGCGCGCGAGGGGGCCGCCCAGTGAAGCTTGCCCCACGGGAAGGGACGCCGCAGACGCGCGGCCGGCCACGGACAGAAATCCAGGAACCGATCGAGGGCCCGCTGGATCCGCTCGGGCTCGAGCGGCCCGTCGCACTGGACGACCATGATCGTGTTGTTGCTCACGCCGTGGCGCTTCCAGAGCGACTGCATCGCGACCAGCACGAGGTCGGCGCCGCGCAAGGGCTGCCAACGAAGGCGGGAGGGTCTCACGCGCTCCGTCGGCAGATGTAGCGCGCCATGGCGCGCGGCGTTCGGATGTTCTCGGCGACGAGATCCTCGTCGGGCATCCAGAAGCCGAACCGCGCCTCGACGAAGAGAAGAACCTTCAGCAGCGCCATGGAGTCGAGACCCGCCAGCTCGAGATCGTCGTCGGGCTGCACCGGGTGGCTTCGGGCCATGATCGTGGCGTTGATGAAGTCGGTGACGGCTTTGGCGACCTCTTCGGGGTCGAGCCGGGACAGGGACTCGGTGGACATCGTCACGCTATGGGTCAGGCGCTCGCCGACATTGCGAGCTAGACACTACCGTCGGCTCGCAGCGTGGTCAATAGCGCCGGCCCGACTGACTGCCTGGCTCGGCGGCGTGCTTGACTCAGTCCGTTCTTCGGAGCTAAGGAACCAGGAGTGAAGAAACCACTGGCGCGAGGGCGAGCGACAGACGCGAAGCAGGGAGCGGGGTCGTTTGGCGGCCATCATCGTCGCAAAGCTCCGCCGCCGGATCCGGAGCTGACCCGGGCGGGCCTCGGGACGCCGTGCGGCGAGTACTTGCGCCTGTTTTGGCAGCCGGTGACGTTCGTTCGGGATCTCACGACCACGCCCCCTGCGCGTGCAGTTCCTGGGCGAGGATCTGGTCGTGTTCCGCGATCGCGGTGGGCGCCTCGGAGCGCTGCACCTGCACTGCGCTCATCGCGGGTCAGCGTTGCAAGGCCAGAGCCGCCACGTGCTCTTGGCGCACTTGCGAGCTTGGAGGTCAGCCATGGACCAGTCTAACAAAACTCTCTACGTTGGTCTCGACGTCCACGAGGAGTCCATCTGGGTGCCGCCGTCGATGTTCAGGTTGGGCCCGTGCATGAAGCTGGCCGCGCGGCCCGAGGCGAGGAAGAGCACCCCGTTGGCGATCTCGTCGGGCTTCGCCATCCAGCCGAGGGGAATGCTGCCGGTGACGCGCGCCCGCTGCTCGGAGGTGGGGGGGGCGTGCATGGGCGAGTCGATGGGCCCGGGGTTGACGCAGTTGACGCCGATACCCGTCCCGAGCAGATCGCGGGCGATGTTGCGAGTAAGCGCGACCACCGCGCCTTTCGAGGCCGTATAGGCCGCGGTGGCGATGCGTCCGCCCCGCGGGCCACGCTGTCCGAGCCGATGGTGATGATGCGGCCGCGCTTCCGGGGGATCATTCGCTTGACTGCCTCCTGGATCCAGACGAAGGTGCCCTTGGTGTTGATGATGCCCGCGGAGGTGTTGAGGATCTCCACGGGCCCGAACGCCTCGGCGCACAGCGCGAAGAGAGCGGCGATCTCGTCCCGCCGCGTGACTTCGGCCCGCTTCGCGCGGACCTGCCCGCCGAGCTCGGCGGCCGTCCGCTCCAACCCCGCCGCGTCGCGCTCGCCGAGCACGACCCGCGCGCCTTCACGCGCGAGCCCGCGCGCCACGGCCTGGCCGAGGCCGCTCGCCCCGCCCGTGACCACGGCCACCTTGCCGTCCAAGCCCAAGAAGTCATTCATGGCTCAAGCGTCCGCCAGGAGACGCACCTCGACCTCACGCCTTGAGCGTAGATAACATAAGACCTATTGTCAGTTCGCGCGACTGCCTCGGCGAGATGAGTGTCACCGATTATCCGGCGCGCGGCGGCGTAGACCATCCCGCTGTGCCGTTCCACGAGTTCCTGGAATGCGTCTTGTGAGCGGTTTCTCAGGTAGCGTTGCAGCAATTTGTCATTAAATCGGTTTTCAGCACATGATTTACAAAGCCGACTCAAAACAATAAAATGCGTTCTCAGATGAAACCGACTCGAATCGCCTGGGTCCTTCTGGCCGCCGCCGGAGTTTCCGGTCTGATCTCCTGCAGCATTTCCAGAGACGGGTGGCTGCCGTCGCAAACCCGTTCCGCCGGAACTGGAACGGCCCAGGTGCCGCGCTGGTCGGAGCAGGACATGGATGTCTTCCTGCACGGTTCCATGAGCACGGAAGTAGTTCCGGAAACGGTGCTGCGCGCGTTTATTCGAACGTATCCCGATTTGTTTC
>JBGPMB010000277.1:0-2575 GCA_041486775.1 Candidatus Eiseniibacteriota bacterium
AGCGCGTCTCGAGAAGCCGTGGCGAGCACACGAGCGACGCGAGACACTGCGCGCGCGAGATCGCCACGTTGAGCCGGTTGCGGGAGAAGAGGAAGCCGACGTCCCGGGGCACGTCCTCGCCGCTCGACGTGGCCATCGAGAAGAACACGACCGGCGCCTCCTGTCCCTGGAACTTGTCCACGGTGCCGATGCGCACGCCGTCCGGGAGGCCCATGCGCAGGCGGCGCACCTGGGCATTGTAGGGCGTGACCACCATGAAATCCTCCCGGCCAAGCGGGCGCGACTTTCCATCCTTGTCCGTGAACGAGCCGCCGAGCATGGCCGTGATCTCTGCCGCGATCCGCGACACCTCCTCGTCCGAGGCGGCGCGGTTCCCCTCGTGCTCAACCGGGAGGAAGCGAATGCCGGTGCCGAAAGCCGTCGTCCGGCGCGCCGCCTCCTCGGAGGAGTGGAGCCTGTCGGCGTAGACGATCTCCGAGATGAAATCGCAGACGTCCGGGTGCATCCGGTAGCTCTCCTCGAGGAAGAGGCCGCGGTCCTCCGGGATCGTCGGGGCATCTCCCAGCAGGTGCTCGAGGACGGACGCGTTCGTCCTTTCCGGATGCGCGCCTTGCGACACCTGCGCGAGCTGGAGCGGGTCGCCGAGGAGGATCAGGTTGCGCGCGGATGTGCCCATCGCCAGCGCGTCGGCCAGCGAGATCTGGCCCGCCTCGTCGATCACCAGGTAGTCGAGCGTCGTGTCGAGGTCCGCGCGCGCGAAGAGCCAGGCGGTGCCGGCGAGGAGACCGACGCGACCGCTCGCCCGGACGAGCGTCGACGCATCGGACTCGCTCGTGATGCAGGGGCCCTTGTATTCGGATTCCTCATTGCCGGCGGCCGACTTCTTCAGGCCGCGGAACCTCACACCCTTCTCGAGCGCGACCTTTTCGATCTCCTCGAGCAGGTTGTGGATCGCCTTGTGGCTCTGCGCCGAAACGCCGATCCGCTTCCCCTGCGCCAGCAGGTGGACGACGAGGCGGGCGCCGGTCCAGGTCTTCCCCGTGCCGGGCGGTCCCTGGATGAAGAGGTAGCTCTCGTCGAGCGCGAGCGCCAGCGCCTTCATCTGGTCGAGATCGGTCGTCTGGAGCCGCTCGCCGGCAGCGCGCCCCCGAACGCGCGGGCGCTCGCGACCGAGAATCGCCCGCAGCGCCGGGTAACGCCCGTCGCCGTCACGGATCGACTCGCCGACACGCAGGACAGCGCCTTGCTGCTCCCGGTCGCTGTATGGGCCCTCCGCGATCAGCGCCCTGGGGAGCGGCGCCGCGCCAGGCTTTGGGCCGCGCATGAGCCGAAGCGCCCCTTTTTCATCATCGACGTCCAGGATCTCGCCTGCCCTCTTCCCCGTTGCCGGGTCGACTGCCCAACCCGGGCCGAGCTTGTGCTCCTGAGGCGGGAATCTGAGGGTGTGCAGCATCGACCTCTTCCACGGCGCGGGCCGGACCTTGGGATCAGCCTCGAGACCGCCGATCGACTCCGAATCCTCCACCAGCTCCTCGAGCGACATCCCCAGCCGCCCAAAATACCACCACCATGCCGGGCGGGCCTCGCGGCGGTGGTATTCGAGCAGCTCGCCCGCGAGCCAGCGTGGGGTCCCTGGTTCGGCTCCTTCCAGGAGCTGTTCACGGAGGCGCTGGCGCGCGCCGATTGCTTCAGCAGTCTCCTCCGAGAGCGCCCGTGGCGCCGGCGGCTCCGGCCAGGCCAGATCCGGCGGGCGCACCCGGTGGAGCCACTCGAGGAGTCCCAGCGTGGCCCGGCAGTCTTCCTGGTTGTACGTGGCGATGTCCGCGAGGATTTGCGCGTCTCCTCCCTCGAGCCAGCGCTCGTAGTCCAGGATGGCCTGCGTGCCGGACCGCACGGCCGCGGTGCGCGCGAAGTCGAACAGGGCCTCGAGCTCCTTGAGGGAGTAGCTCCGCACCCCCGCCCGAAGGCCCTGGCGGAAAATCGTGAAGAGATCGACGAAGATCTTGCGCCGGAGCAGGTCGTCCACCTCCGACTCGCGGGTCGCGTACTCGCCCATCAGCCGCTTGATCGCGCTGGGCTCGTAGGCGCCGTAGTGGTAGACGTGAAGCCCCGGATACCGCTTCAGCCTGGCGTGGACGAGGTCGACGAGCGCTTCGAGCGCGCGGCGCTCCCCTCCCCGGTCGTGCGCCCAGAACGCCTCGTAGCGCGGCTCCGCGCCGTCGAGCGTGAGGATGCCAAGGAGATACTCGAGGCCGCGCGAGGGCTCGAAGAACGGATGTCCCTCCAGGTCCAGGATGATATCGCCCGGCGATCGAGGCGGAAGCGCCTCGAAACCGCGCCCGATCTCGACGGGACGCCGCCGGTATTGAATCTTTCCGGAGCGCTGGCTCTGCAGCTGCAGCGCGGCCTGCTCGTGCAGCCCCTCGAAGGTCTGCTGCGCCAACCTCGGGATCGCGGTGCCCGGGCGTGCCTCGGCAAGCGCCGTCAGTGAAGTGATGCCACCGACCCCAAGCTTTGCGATCTGGTCGCGCCGGACGTTGGCGACACGAATGAGATGGTCCTCCCGCTCCCACCG
>JBGPMB010000278.1:0-2564 GCA_041486775.1 Candidatus Eiseniibacteriota bacterium
ACGCCCGCGACAGCGCCGAGTCGCTGATGTCCTGGCCGGTCTTCTCCTTCACGATCTGGATGATCTCCGCGTACTCCGTGTTCGCCTCGAACAGGTTCTCCACGAGCTCCCGGACGCCCAGCTCGTCGATCCGGCTCGTGGACTTCCGCGTGGGTGAGGGCTTGCTCCCTCCTTGCTGAAATCCCATCGTCATCGCGCCTCGTACCTCGGTAGCCCCAGCTCCTCGCGCAGCGCCGCGACCTCCGTGAGCAGCACGGCATAGCGCGTGTGCGCCGTCACCAGCTCGTCGGCCAATTGCCGCACCCGGTCCACCGCCAGCTCATCAGGCTTGGCGTGCTCCGACAGATAGAGCCGCATCTCCAGCTTCAGGCCGTGGATCGCGATGGCGAGGATCTTGGCCTCGTTCTCCCGTTCGGCGAGCTGCCCCAGCTTCATCGTCCGCTCCGTATTCATGCCCCCTCGCCCCCCCTCGTCCGCAGCAGATATTCCAGCTTCTCGACCACGCGGGTATTGATCTGCATCGTCAGCAGCATGGTGTCGCGCAACTCCTTGACGATCCCCTCGTAGTTCTTCGTGAGGGTCTCGTAGTTATTGATCAGGGTGGTCAGCTTGTCGATCTTCCGGTTGTCGCCCCACCAGATCAGGAAGATCATCACCCCGAAGCCGAAGACTTTGGCGAAGTCCATGATGGCGGGATCAAGCGTGAAGGACGAGGCTGGAGCCGGCGCCGGCGCGGGCCCGGGCGCGAGTTCATGGCTGAGTCCGAGCGGAGGCCCCAGGAAGCTGCTCACGAGCAGGACCGCCAGGAGGAACGCGGGGAAGTAGAAACTTCGCCTCATGCCGTCTCCATCATTTCAGGCCTCCTCGATCTTGATGAGCCGGCCCTCGGTAAAGTACAGCGCCACCAAACGCCCATCGTGCCGTTGGTAGCACCAGCTTCCATCGGTAAAGGTCATCTTGGCCGGACCCGCCAGCGCAAGGACTTCCAGCTCGGTCATCCCGACGGACAAGAGGCGGTATTGCTCGAAGGACATCATGCAGGATCTTCCTCGGCCGCCTGGGTGACGGCCGGCTTGTCCCAGTACACGCACGTCCCCCACGGGCTGGCGATGAGGAGACAATCCCGCGGCGTGATCACGTTCGCGACTTCCGACAGAGGGTTCGGCAAGAACTTCGAGGCCAACAAGGCCGCCGCTTGCATCTCCGAACAGAACCAGGAATCCTCTTCCTGCCAGTCCCGATGGAACGCGAAGGCCACGATGGCGGTCTTGTCGTAGGGCTTGCCGAGCTGAGTAAAGAGAAAGCTGTAGAAGGCTTTCTCGATCTCTGGATCAGTCTCCAGGGTCAAGACGCAGGTCCGGGTGAACTCTTCGTACCCCGCCGGCCGAATCTGAACCCCCGCGGGGATGCCCATCACGACGTCGGACCGTGCGCCGAGCAGCCGCCCATCCGGGAGCACGGCATCGACGTGGCTGGGCCAGCCCCGCTCAAAGAACTTGATCGCCTCCGAGGCCGGGTCATCCATGGCCGCGAACTGGAGGACGATCTTGCCGCTCATGGAAGCATCCCGACGATCGGCGCCGCCGCCCCGCCCGTGACCGCCACGCCCCCCACCTTGACGGCCGCATCCATCAACTCCTTCGCCTGCTTCGCCGGGAAGATCCCTCGGCAGGAATCCGCGACGGCGGTCACCCGTTCAAAGATGTCGTGCTGCGCGGAGGCGATCATGGATTTGAGGTCCGCCCCTGGCGTCCCCGCGGGGCCGTAGCGCAGCTTGGTAAAGAACAGAATGAGCTCGGGGCCTGGATTGGCGCTCCCGGCGATCTGCGTTTCCAAGCCGGCGATCTGCTCTTTGAGCTTGGCGATGCTCGCCTGTAAATTTCCCGTCGCCTTCTGCACCATATCCGGGCACTGGGTCGCGCGCGATTTGAGCATCGGGTCCGTGGGCCCATTGGGGCCGTTGACCCAGGCGAGGGTGTCGGCCGCGTCCTTGTTCGCGGCCACGATCAAGGGGTTATTGGCCAGCTTGTCGAGCGCGTCGGCGAGTGCCTGGAGCGGCGTCGGGTCTGTCGCGACCGGCGACGGCGGCGCGGTGGGGTCCGCCACCGCGGGAGCCGTGGCGCAGCCCGCGAGGGTCAGCACGAGCAGGCCGGCCACCACCACCTTGGCGATGCCCGCGCGCAGCGTGATCATCCCGCCGAAACCCAGCGCGGTGAGGATCTGCGAGGCCATCTCGGCGTCCATCGCGCCGACCTTCCAGGCCCCCACCGTGAGGATCCCCAGCACAGCCAGGAAGTAGGTCTTCTTGCCCTTCAAATAGTCGATCATGGCATCCTCCTCATGCCGCTTTCGGCGGCTCTTGCCCGGGCCACAGAGCCCTCGGCAGCTCGAAATGCTCCTCGTCCCGCATCTTCCAATCGCCTCCCCACACCAGCCCAGCGCTGTGCCCCACGCGGCCGAGGCGGTCCCAGGGCGTCTCCTGGTCGGTCAGCATCCGCGCGCCGTGCTTCACCCGCGCGTGAAACGCCGCGCCTAGACAGTGGGGGCCGGTGTAGGGCAGGGCA
>JBGPMB010000279.1:0-2562 GCA_041486775.1 Candidatus Eiseniibacteriota bacterium
ACTTCGCGATCAGCCCGAGCGGGTCGCCGCCGGCTTGCGTCACCAAGTATACGTCCATATCGAAATCGACGAGCGCAGGGTCCGTCTCCGCGAGGAGGATCTCGAGCGGCACCGCCCCCTCCGCCATCCGGAACTCGGTGTTGTGGTTGTGATAGCCGTACCGGAGTCCCGCGTCGCGCGCCCGGCGGCCGACGGCGTTGAACCGCGCGGCGAGCGCCTTGATGGACGCCACGCTGTCGAACGCCCCGCGCTCGCCTATCGACGCCACGGTGAGCCAGCGGTGCCCGAGCGTCTTCGCCGTGGCGGCGCTCGCCTCCCACTGGTTCTCGAGCGCGCCGAGCCCGACGTGCGTCGAGGGTGCGGTCAGTCCGAGCTTGTCGAGGACCCCCCGCAGCGCGGCGGGCTCGCGGTTGAAGTACCCCGCGAACTCCACCTCCCGGTAGCCGATCGCGGCGACCCGTGCGAGCGTGGCCTCCACGTCCTTCGCCATCTCCGATCGCACCGTGTAAAGCTGGAGCCCGATGCGGTCGAGCCGGTCCGAACGCGGCGTGATCGCGCGCAGCATCCGCGGCACCGCCGATGCAGCGCCCGCCGCCGCAGCCACGGCGGCGGCCCGTTCGAGGAACGTCCTGCGGGACGTCATGAGAGTGACATTGCCCTGCGGCGATTCCCGGCGCAATGGGCGGCGCCTGCCGCGCACGGGTGGATGAGGGCTACGGCTTCGGGTGCGCCTTGAAGAACGCCCAGAGCGCCTCGCTCGCGTCGAAGTCGCGGCACACCGAGCCCACGAGCAGCTTGGGCATGTACTGCTCGCCACCGGGCCACGTGTGCCCCGCTCCGTGCTGGACGTACAGCCACACCTCCGTGCCGTTCTTCCCGCCGGTCCACTTCTTCCAGGTCACGGTGCAGCCGTCGCGCGGGTCCTTGTTCAGCAAGGCTCCCGTTTCCGGTCCCCCGTCGATCCCGTTGCTGGTGGTCCAGAGCTTCATGGCCGCATCGGATCCGATCACTCGCCCTCGCCCCGACTTCGCGACGTTTCCCCCGTCGAACGGCACGAGCGGATCCTTCGTGCCGTTCATCGCGAACACGCTCACGGGCTGTGCCGGAGCGAACTCCTTCTGGAACGCTTCGGCGATCCCGCCGGCGACCGGCGCGATCGCCGCGATCCGGTCGGCCATCTTCGCGGCCAGGAAGTGGGAGAAGATCGCCCCATTGGAGAGCCCCGTCGCGAACACCCGCTTCGGGTCCACCGGGGTCACGCGCGCAATGTCGGCGAGGATCGCCCGCACGAACGCCACGTCGTCGATCTTCTCGCGGCGCGCGGGAATGTCGAAGTCGGTCCGTCCGTCCACCCAGTTCCCCTCGTACGCGTCGGGATAGGCGACGATGAAGCTCTCGCGGAGCGCGATCGGGCTCAGGCCCGTCAGCTTCTCCATGCTCTTCCCCTTCCCGCCGCCTCCGTGGAACACCAGCACCACCGGCGCCGGCCCCACCTTGGCCGCGGCCGGCACGAGCAGCCGGTATGTCCGCGTCCGCCCCCCGACCACGACGGAGCGCTGCTCGCCCGGCGTCTGCGCCACGAGCGGTGCGGAAGCCAGGGCCAGGAGGCACAAGGGCAACGGGTTCACGCCCGTGATGTTGCCCGGCCGCCGCCCTTCGCGCAAGCTTTCCCCCGTGTCATACCTCTGGCTGAAGGTCCTGCACCTCCTCGCCGTGATGACCTGGATGGGGGGCCTGTTCTATATCTTCCGCCTCTTCGCCTATCACGCGAAGCACCGCGCCGAGCCCGGCGCCGTCGCGCTGCTCCTGGAGATGGAGCGGAACACGCTGCGGATCGTGATGCTCCCCGGCGCTCTCGCCAGCCTCGCCCTCGGTGTCACGATGCTGATGATGAATCCCGCCTCGCTCTCCCACAGCTGGCTTCACGTGAAGCTCGCCGCGGTGTTCGGGCTGCTCGCCTATCACTGGTACGGTGAGCTCACCTATGCCCGCTTGCGGCGGGGTCAGTATTTCCTGACGGAGCTGGGGGCGCGCATGCTGCACCTGGTGCCGAGCATCCTGCTCGCGATCATCCTCGCGATGGCAATCCTCCAACCATCGTAGTTTCCCTCTCGTCTCGCCCTCTCCCCTACCCTCCAGCCTCCGGACTGGCCCTCCGGACTCGGCCCTGCCGTTCAGCTGGCATCCACCCTGAGCAGCGCATGCAGCAGCACATTCGCCCCTTTCTCGATCTCGATCGGATCCGAGAATTCCTTCGGCGCATGGCTGATGCCGCCCACGCTGGGAACGAAGATCATTCCCACAGGGCAGATCTGCGCCAGATCCTGCGCGTCATGCCCCGCCCCGCTCGGCATATTCTTGAAGTTGTACCCGAGATCAATGCACGCCGACGTGATATACCCCCTCATTTTCTCATCCGTGGGCGCCGGCACGTTGTCGGTGAACTGCTTGAACGAGAACGTCGTCCCCGTCTGCGTCCCGATCTTCTTCGCCTCCTCGACGATCACGAGGTAGAGCGCCGAGATCTTGTTCCCGTCCAGGTCCCGCAGCTCGAGCGTGCAC
>JBGPMB010000280.1:0-2560 GCA_041486775.1 Candidatus Eiseniibacteriota bacterium
CGGGCACGAAATCCGCCTCCACCAGCCAGCGCCTGAAGAGATCCCCCGAAGCGTCGCGATCCGGATTCAGGTAGTCGAGCTTCCCGCGCAGGTTCACGCCGCGCGCCAGCCGATAGTCCATTTCCGCGAACGCGCCCCATAGGTTCTGGGTGGCGCCGAACCCCACCGGCGCCGCCGTGGTCCCGCCGCCGTACTCCCCGAGGAACGTCACCTTGTTCCACGTGCTCGAGGCGTAGAGCGCCCAGCGGTCCTGGGTCGTCGACGTCGCCTCGACGAACTGATGGAATCCGGAAACTCCCGTCGCGAGCCGGGTCCCCGCCCGGACGACTTTCCCGGCGAAGGTCTGCGCCCGCTCCGAGCTGATGGTCCCGGACCCGTTCGTGAAGGAGAACTGGCCGGAATAGCGCGGGCCCGCGGTGCCGATCTCGATTCCCGCGTCGTCGGCCTGGGAATCGTAGGGCAGGAACAGCGCGCGCATGTAGGAGGTGTGGTCGTCCTGCCTGAGCCCGAACGGCAGACGGAACCGGCCGAGCTGGGCGAAGAGATTGTGCGGAAGATCGTGGATCAGGCCGTACAGCTCGCGCGCCTCATACCTGTTCGAGTCGATCGAGATCCCGCGGCTCATCACGACCGTGAGGTAGTCGGTCGGCGTGACGGCGATGTTCAGCTGCCCCTGCATCGGCAAGAAGGACGAGGTGGAGAACGCCGGCCCGCCCTTGTCGTGCGAGGCGATGTAGAGGAACCGGGTATCCATCCCGATCGCGACCCACTCGGTGAGGCGCGGATCCACCGTCACCTTCGCCCATTTCGCCTCGGTATCGAGCCCGTGGCGGTTCTTGCAGTAGAGAAAGCCGAAATCATTCCGCATGCCGCCGCCGTTCGGGTCGTAGTGACACGTGATGCACGTCTTGCCCTCTCTCGAGGCGTAAAGAGGGAGAGCGCGCGCGCCGGACGGTGAAATCAGCCCGAACGCGAGGACGAGAACGAGCGCGAGGAGGAGCGTGTGGAGCCGACCCTTGTGGATTCCAGACGCGAGCGTCACGTTGCCTTTCTCCTTCCTGCGAGTGAATACGCCGGCTCCTTCAGGCGGAAGAGCGCGAGATACGCTGCCCCCGCGGCGAGAAGAAGCCCCACCAACCCCACATTCCGAAAACCGAAGCGGTCGATGAACGTCCCCGCCGATCCCGCCACGATCGCGACGACCGGCGCGGTGATCGCGGGAATCGCGCCCAGCCAGGCCGTGTTGTCCTCGTGCGGACAGAACGCCATCGAGAGATTGAACTGCGCGAGACGGTCCGTGACCAGGTAGAGCCCGGTCAGAAACGCCGTGAGGTAATAGAAGATAGGCTGATCCCCCCAGATGGCCATCGTGAGCCCCGTCGTGAGCGCGAGGACGGACACGGTGGCCACCTTGGAGTAGCCGAAGCGGTCTCCGACGACCCCGGTCACGAGGCTCCCGATCATCTGCCCCCCCATGCACACCGCCGTGAAGATCGCAGAGTCCCGCGGCCTCAGCCCGAACCGCCTCTCCGCGAACACCGGATAGTAGGAGATGAGAAGCCAGCCCCCCACCGTGAACAGCATCATGGTGAGATAGACCCGGACGCCGCCCCGGTCGGTGAGGACCTCCCGCATGTGCGCGATCACCGTCTTCACGGCCTGCCCCTGGGGCGCCGTGGCGCCTGGATCCTCGACGACGGGCAGAAAGAAGAACGCGCCCGCGGACATGCAGATCCCGGCGACGCAGAAACCGAGCGCGTAATTCTGGGGAAATGGAAGCGGGCTCGCGAGGATCCGGTTCGCGACCCATCCCCCGGCCACGCCCATCAGAGTCTGGAAGAAGAAGATGACGCCGAAGGAAGTCGCGCGCAGCTCGGGGCGCGTCACCTTTCCGATGAAGTTGATCCAGATCGGGATGGTAAGCCCCATGAAGCCCCAGGATCCGCCCCAGATGAGGAGGAAGACGCCGATGTCGAGGCCGGCCGGGTGGCGGCCGCCCAGCGCGAACCACGCCGCCATGACCACCCACGGGATTCCGGCGAGCAGGTGGAAGAGGAAGACGGCCCTCTTCCGGAGCGGGAGGTGGCTCGTGAAGTGCGATCCAAAGGCACCCGGAAGGTAGGCCATCAGAGTCCAGATCGCGGGGAGCGCGCCCAGGACGGTGTTGGAGGCCCCGAGGTGCGAGAGGAACACGGGGACGATGGCGACCACCGAGATGAGCGACAGGGAGACTCCCCAGAACGCCTCGACGCCGAGGGCCCAGCCGACGTTCTTCCAGTGGCGCTCGAGGGGGAGAGTCATCTTCAGCGCGCCCGGGCGACGAGCAGCGCGCCCAGCGCCATCATGAGCCCCGCGTACCCGAAGCCCAGCATCGGATCGGCGAGCCAGAGCGCGCCCACGACGAGGCTCGAGACGAGATCCCCCACGCCGTTCACCACCCCCAGCACTCCGAACGCGGTGCCCCGCGTCTCGGGCTGCGCGTAATCGGCCGTGGTGGCGCCTTCCAGCGTGTCTTCCACACCCGCGACGAAGCCCGCCAGCGCGAAGAGTCCTGCGAGCA
>JBGPMB010000281.1:0-2560 GCA_041486775.1 Candidatus Eiseniibacteriota bacterium
ATGGAAATCGTTCTCGGGGGCCAGGTTGATCGTGGGATAGCCGATCTTGTGTCCCACCTTTTCGCCCTTCGAGACGATACCGTCCAGCTCGTACTCGCGCCCGAGCATCGCGTTGGCGTCGGTGACCTCGCCGCGCTCGAGGGCGTTCCGGATTCGCGTGGAAGAGATCGGTTCGTCCCTGTAGATGACCTCCTCGATGCCCGACGCGGTGAAACCGCATTCCGGGCCCATGCGCTTCAAGAGGGCGAGGTCGCCGCGCTTGCCGCGGCCGAAGGCGAAGTGCTGCCCGAGGTGCATCTCGGAGGCGACGAGACGCTCGGCCAGAAAATCGCGCACGAAGTCCTCCGGCTCGGTCAGGGAGAAGTCCCGCGTGAACGGAATGACGAGGAGCGTCTCGATCCCGAGGGTCTCGATCGCCTCCTCCTTCTGGCGCAGCGTCTGGATTTGACGGGGGGCGTGGTCGGGCCTCAGGACGGCGAGCGGATGCGGGTCGAACGTGATGGCCACCGATGGGCGGGCGGCCTCCTTGGCCCGGAGCGCGACTTCCTCGAGGATCCTCTGGTGACCCCGGTGCACGCCGTCGAAGTTTCCGATCGTGACGATGCCTCCCCGCGGGAGGTCGGAGGCTAGGAGAGGGTCCCGGACGACGCGCATCGGTCAGGCCGATCGGGTGATCGGGTGATCGGGTGATCGGGTGATCGGAGGCCTGTTTCGATGATTCAGAGGATTGCCCCGACGACGTCGTAATCGTGAGTGTCCGAGATCCGGACGCGGACGATGTCGCCCGGTCCGACGTCGCGGCCGCCGGTGTCGTTGATGAGCAGACGGCCGTCGATCTCGGGGGCCTGGGAACGGAGGCGCCCTTCCAGCAGGTGCTCGGTCTCCTCGCACGGCCCTTCGACGATCGCTTCGAGCTCCCGGCCGCGCAGCTCGCGGTTCTTTGCGCGGGCAATCGGACGCTGAAGCGACAGGAGAAAGCCTCTGCGTCTCACCTTCTCCTCCGGCGGGATCGGGTCGCCCAGCGGCTCGGACATCGAGGCGGGCTCCGGCGAATAGGTGAATGCGCCGAGGTTGTCGAACTCTGCCGACCGGACGAACTCGCACAGCTCGCGGAACTCGGACTCCCCCTCTCCCGGAAAGCCCACGATAAACGTCGTTCGGATGGCGATCCCGGGCACGGTGCGCCTCATCCGTTCGATCAAGGCGAGGTACGAAGCGGGATCTCCTCCGCGCCGCATCTGCGACAGGATCGCCCGCGACACGTGCTGGAGCGGGATGTCCACGTAAGGGAGCATGCGCGAGTCGCGCGCCATGAGCTCCAGAATGGAATCGTCGAGCGTCTTTGGATACGCGTAGAGGAACCGGATCCAGGGGAACGTCGTCTCGGAGAGGAGCCTCTCGACGAGGAGTGCCAGCCCCTTCCTCTTCAACCCCAGGTCCTCGCCGTAGCGCGTCGTGTCCTGCGAGATCAGCACGAGCTCCGAGACGCCCTGCGCCTCGATCGCCTTCGCCTCGGCGACGAGCGATTCGATCGTGCGGCTGCGCTGGCGGCCACGCATCTGCGGAATCGTGCAAAACGTGCAGGGGTTGTCGCAGCCCTCGCCGACTTTCATATAAGCGTACCCGCGGCGGCGGGAGAGGACGCGAGGCGCGGTTTCGTCGTAGAGCCGGGTCGCGAGCGGCTTGTCGGTGAACCGGGGCAGGGAGGGAAGGCCCGAGACCGCCTCCGGCGCGAGCTCCAGCTCGTCGAGACCGATGAAGGAGTCCACCTCCGGGATCTCGTCCGCCAGCTCCCGTCCGTATTTCTGAACCATGCATCCCGCAACGATGATCCGGTCGATCTCCCCTCGCTTTTTCCTCTCGACCTGCTCGAGGATCGCCTCGACGGACTCCTCCTTCGCGCGATCGATAAACCCGCAGGTGTTGATCATCACGACGCGAGCCGCGGAGTCCGGCACGATCGCGTGGCCCGCCCTCGCCAGATGCCCGAGCATCACCTCGGTGTCCACCAGGTTCTTGGGGCAGCCAAGCGAAATGACGCCGACGGAAGGCAGAGGCTTGCCGCTCATTCTACGGGTAGATCCGCTTGAGGGTGCGCGGGTAGGGGATCGCTTCACGCAGGTGGTGGATCCCGCAGACCCACGTGACGAAACGCTCGAGACCCATCCCGAAGCCGGAGTGCGGGAAGGTCCCGTAACGCCGCACGTCGAGATACCACTCGTAGGCCTCCTTCGGCAGCTTGTGCTCCTTCAGGCGCCGCTCCAGGAGAGCGAGGTCGTGGATGCGCTGCGAGCCGCCGATGATCTCTCCGTAGCCCTCCGGCGCGAGCATGTCGAGGCCCAGAACCACCTCGGGATCCTCCGGGTCCGGCTGCATGTAGAAAGACTTGATGGCGGCCGGGAACCGCGTGACGATCAGAGGCTGATCGGTCTCCGAGACGAGCGCCGACTCCTCGTCGGCGCCGAGGTCGTCGCCGAAGTTGACCTCGAACCCCTTCTTGCGAAGCTTGTCGACCCCCTGCCGGTAGGTGATCCGCGGGAAAGGCTTCTGGACGGCCTCG
>JBGPMB010000282.1:0-2542 GCA_041486775.1 Candidatus Eiseniibacteriota bacterium
AGCGCCACCCGCACGGGCACACGACGAGGAACATCGCCCTCATGCGGCCTCCGGCATGTCGAAGCATCCGAAGACACCCCGCATCGTGGAGTCCCCGTACCGTTCCCGGATCGCCCGGCTGATATGGGCGACGTAGCCTTCGAGATCTTTCGCGAGCGCCCAGCGCAACGAATCCGGGCCCGACTTCGGCTGCCCGTTCTCCTCGGTGAAGAGGTACGCCGCGACCTTCTGCCCCTTGTCGTCCACGCCCGTGATCCGACCACTCACCGGGTCGAAGTGGATCCCGGTGATCCCCTCCATCTCGGTTCGATCATGCGCGCGGAAGAAGTCGAGCTTCCGTGACGGCAGCGGGTAGCAGTCCTCGGGTCCAGGCGGTTCTGGGGCTCCCTCATCTTCGAACGGCCGCTCTGCCTTGACGGGCCGCCGCTCTGCGGCCTCGGCCTGGATCGCCTCCCGCTCGGCGAACGCATCAGCTCTCGCCTGCTCCACCTCCGCGCGAGCTTCCTCGATCTCTTCACGCGCCCGCTCGAGCTCTTCTGCCGTGGCGTCGACGGGGATCGGCGGCAGCGGAGCTGGCGGCAGCTCGACGTAGCGCTCCGGGCGCTTCCGCTTCTTCTTCGGCTTCCTGACCGGCTCGAAGGCGATCGCCTCGAGCCGCATCGCTGGGATGATCCCTTCCCGGCGCCAGCGCGCCCCGGTGCTCTTCGACGGCGCGAGCTCCCGGACGAGCCGGTCGAAGGTCCGCGCGGGGATCCCCTTCTCGAGCCAGCGATGGACGGTGGCGGCCCGGGCGACGCGTACCGGAGCCGGCCTGGGCGGCTTGATGGAGAGGAGGGCCCGCTCGGGGATGCGCCCCTCCCTCGCCCAGCGAGCCCCGGTCCCCTTCGAAGGCGCTAAGTCCCGGACAAGCCTCTCGAAAGTCCGAGGAGCGATGCCCTCTCGGAGCCACCGTTGGACGGTAGACCGGCTGGCCCGGGGCTTGCTCCTACCGGCCACGGCCCCTCACGAGGTACTTGACCTGCCCAGTCGAGCAGGTTACCTTTTCCGAAGCCAGCGTTGGTTTCGTCCTCACACGTTCTTTCCGCTGGTCGCCCCGCCCCTGCTGCTTCTTTGGGTCCCTCGAAAGAACCGAAGCGGCAGCGGAGGTGCGTCCGCGCTGTGGTCAGGGGGTCAGGTCATGAGGGAAACGCAACGTTAGATCGGATCAGGGGTGACTGGCAAGGATCCCGTGAAGATCACTTCGTGGACTCTACGCGCAACCGGTCACAGATCTGATCGAAACCCTGCCTAATCTCTTCGAGATCTGTCCCCTCGAGCCGCTGCCGATGCACCACCTCGCCGCTGATGGTTCGGAGCGGCGGGACCTCGGCATTCGCAGCCGGCACCGGCAGGGGCTCCTCTTGGGATCTCTGCCCGACGAGCCCCCGGAGCTTTTTCCTAAAGTCGTTCTTGACATCGTCCTCGAGTACGGCAGCGCCCGCGACGGCGCCGGCGGCGAGGAGGGCCCCGGTGTTCAGGTTCGCGAGCGATTCACGGATGGCGGCGAGGTGCTCGGTCTGTGTCCGCATCTCGTTGAGGAGGCGCGTCATCCCGAACTCCATCTCGCGCGCTTGCCGCTGCTGCCCGTCCAGGAGCTCGTCGTGCATCCGCCGTTGATCGGCGCCGAGGCCTCGTTCGCGTGCTGCCCGGTCCCAGCTGCGCGGATCTGAGCTGAGCCCAAGATCGTGCTCGAGCTTGTGCTCCTCGAGGGCAGCGCCCGAATGCTCCCGCTCGAACTTGTTCGACGCGCGATCAGCTGCGAGAGCCTCGGCCTCCTCCCGGTCGACCATGTTCCGGTCTTGCCGGTCCTTCCCCAGGTGACGGAGCTTCCCCGTCTTGATGAGGTACCTGAGGGTGCTCCGTGACACCCCGAGAAGCGCGCTCGCCTCCTGGTGTGTCAGAGTAGGTCCGCCCGAGGGCTTCCTCTTCGGAGCCGTTGCGGGTAAGGTGGCGAGCTCGGCCTGGAGCCGCTCCGGAGTCGGCGTCCCGAGCACGGGCGCCTCGGCCCACTCGGCCTCGGAAAAATCTGGTACCCGGTTGTCGGCCATGCCGTAGCATACCAGCAAAGGCCGCTGGCAGTGGCATCGGTTGTCGCCAGCGATTCCGGCTGGCTAGCCCGGGACCGGGGCCCCGCAGAGAGCCCCCGGGCCCCGGGCGAGTCAGGGCCCCGCCTCGTCCTCCGTCTCGTCCGCGCTCTCCTCCGCGTTGATCGAGATCCGCCCCCAAGCCCTGGGATCAGTCGCGAGATTTACGGCCGCTTCCTCCGCGCGGGATCGCGACACGAACGGCCCGATTCGGCGATGGTCGAACGAGCTCCCGGTGCCGCGCGTCGGCCCAGTGGCGATTACTAGATAGGTGGTCAATGGCTTTTCTTTTCTCGGGCTGGAGTGCCCGGGACCGGGGCTCTGCAGAGAGCCCCGCGCCCTGGCGAGTCAGCCCCCGCTCACGACTCGTCCTCCGTCTCGTCCGCGCTCTCCTCCGCGTTGATCGAGATCCGCCCCCA
>JBGPMB010000283.1:0-2542 GCA_041486775.1 Candidatus Eiseniibacteriota bacterium
ATCGTGTGTTGGCGTATTACGCCTCGGCGATCCACGGAGGCACGATTGACGCCGTCGGCCCTCGATGCACGAACGGATTCGCTCCGGTCTCGCTAGCGAGGTTGCTGACTATCGGCTCGCCGCGACAGCTTCTCCTTCCGCACCACGAAGTACAACAGGATGCCGATGGTGGGCATGAAGGGGAACGTCGGCAGGATCCAGTACGTCAGGCCGTGCGCCCGTGCGTCGCGGTGGATGAAGACGAGAAGCACCGCAAGCACGCAGGCGAAGTCGAAGAGCGTGGTCTGCATGATCGGAGCCGCGGATTCAACAGCGGCCAGACCCTCTCGACGTGCACCGAGAAGGGGAGTGCCTCGGTCTGATTCGCCCGGACCCGATCGCGGAACGCCTTCACTTCGACAATGCCTCATCTCGAGTCTCCGCGGCGCTGACCGGAATGTCACGGCTGCTGGGATTGGCGGCGCGCCTTGGAACGACGGGGCGGCCTGTAAGCCGGCAGAAGCAACGATCCAACAGGGAATCGACCGTTTTCCCGTTCAGCCCACTCGAAACACGGAAACCAGGCCGGCGATAGAATCCCGGCCAGAAATTCATGGGACTTTCACCGGGAAGTCGTCTCGGGCCTTACGAGATCCTTGCGCCGCTGGGCGCGGGCGGGATGGGCGAGGTCTACCGGGCGAGGGACCCGAAGCTCGGCAGGGATGTGGCGATCAAGGTCCTTCCGGAGGCGGTGGCGGAAGATGCCGAGCGCCTGGCCCGATTCGAGCGGGAGGCGCGCTCGCTCGCATCCCTCAACCACCCGAACATCGTCACGATCTTCTCGATCGAGGAGTCGGGGGGCACGCGGTTCCTCGCCATGGAGCTGGTGGAGGGCGATGGCCTGGACGCGCTGCTCGCCTCCGGCGGACTGGCGCTTTCCCGGTTCTTCGAGATCGCCGTGCCGCTCTCCGAAGCGCTGTCGGCGGCGCACGAGCGCGGCATCGTTCACCGGGATCTGAAGCCCGCCAACGTCATGGTCACCCGCGAGGGGCGCGTAAAGGTGCTCGATTTCGGCCTCGCCAGGCGCGAGCCCGCGAGCTCCGCCCTCGACTTGACCGACACGCCGACGGAAAGCCGCGCGGATCTGACTGGCGAGGGTCAGGTCTTCGGCACCGTCGCCTACATGTCCCCCGAGCAGGCGCGGGGCGGCAGGGTGGACGCGAGGTCGGATGTCTTCTCGCTGGGCATCGTTCTCTATCAGATGGCGACCGGCGAGCGGCCGTTCCGGGGCGGGAGCGCGGTGGACATGATCTCCTCGATCCTGCGCGACACGCCTCCCTCCGTTACAGACCTGCGCGCGGATCTTCCGCCGCATCTCGCGAGGGTCCTTCGCCGCTGTCTCGAGAAGGACCCGCGCGACCGCTATCAAACTTCGCGCGACGTCCACAACGAGCTCCGGGACCTGCGGGCCGAGACCTCCTCGCCGCCTTCGCCGCGGGCGCAGGCCCGGGCCGGGGGGCATGTCGGTGAACAGGCCCCTGACCGCGCGCGCGCGGCCTGGAGACGTCCCGCATGGGCGGCGGTCATCGCCGCTGGCCTGCTCGGACTCGCGCTGTACGTGGCAACGCGTTCCGGAGCGTTCCACTCCGCGTCCCGCGCACCGGAGAGCGGGAGCGAGCCGCCCGCGATCCGGTCGATCGCCGTGCTTCCCCTCGACAATTACTCGGGCGACGCCAACCAGGATTTCTTCGCCGAGGGGATGACCGACGAATTAACGGCGGATCTCGCGACCATCAGTCGGCTTCGCGTGATCTCGCGGGGCTCGGCGATGCAATTCAAGGGGAAGCAGCGGCCGCCGACCCCGGAAATCGGCCGGAAGCTGAACGTCGATGCGATCGTGGAAGGCTCGGTCCTTCGAGCCGGCGAGAAGGTCCGGATCACCGCGCAGTTGATCGACGCGCGGTCGGACCGGCATCTCTGGGCGAAGAGCTTCGAGCGCAGCTCGCGCGACGTGCTCGCGCTGCAGGACGAGCTCGCGTCGGCGATCGCGCGCGAGATTCATGTGCAGTTGACTCCGGCCGAGCAGTCCCGGCTGACGCGCGCGCCGAGCGTGAATCCCGAGGCGTACGACGCCTATTTGAAGGGCCGGTATTACTTCAACCGCCCGAGCGACGAGAACCTGAAGAGCGCGATCGCGCGTTTCGAAGAGGCGATCGCGCTCGACCCGGGCTTCGCGCCCGCCCACTCGGGACTGTCGGACGCCTACCTCTGGGCCGGCTACAACGAAGGATTCCTGACCGCCTCGCAGGCGCGGCCCAAGGCGAAAGCGGCGGCCGAGAAGGCCATCCTGCTGGACAACACGTCGGCCGAGGCCCACACCTCGCTGGCCGTGTTCCGGATGTTCTACGAATACGACTGGGCCGCCTCCGAGAGCGAGTTTCGCCGGGCGTTCGGCCTTAACCCGAACTACGCGAACGCCCACGACCAGTTCGCCCTGGGGCTCTCCTACCAGCGACGGCTCGACGAATCGATCGCCGAGAGCAGGCGCGCCGCCGAGCTGGAC
>JBGPMB010000284.1:0-2537 GCA_041486775.1 Candidatus Eiseniibacteriota bacterium
ATGCGCATGGCCTTCCTGCGTCATTTGAGCCTCGACACACCCTCGCCGAACGACACGATCCCCATGGTCGTCTTCTGCGCTTATCAAATGATGTTCGCAATCATCACACCCGCGCTCATCACCGGAGCCTTCGCGAACCGCGTCACGTTCAAGGCCTACATGCTCTTCCTCACAGGCTGGCTCCTGTTCGTGTACTTCCCGTTCGTGCACATGATCTGGGGCGGCGGCATCCTCCAGAAGTGGGGCGTCTTGGATTTCGCCGGCGGGATCGTGGTGCACAACATCGCGGGGATGGCGGCGCTGGCCTCGGTGATCTACGTGGGCCGGCGGCGCACGAAGGACTCGGGCCCGCACAGCATCCCGCTCGTGGCGCTGGGCACGGGCCTTCTGTGGTTCGGGTGGTACGGCTTCAACGCGGGGAGCGAGTTCCGGGTGGACGGGACGACCGCGGTGGCGTTCCTCAATACGGATCTCGCCGCGTCCTTCGCGGCCATCGCGTGGCTGGCGGCGGACTGGATGCAGTCCCGCAAGCCCAAGCTCGTGGGCCTGCTGACGGGGGCGGTGGCCGGGCTGGCCACGGTGACGCCCGCGGCGGGCTACGTCTCGCCCAGCACGGCGGTGCTGATCGGCGTGATCTCCGGCGTGGTGTGCTACTACGCCGTGGCTTTGAAGAACAAGGTGGGCCTCGATGACGCACTCGACGTCTGGGGCGTTCATGGCGTGGGAGGCGCTCTGGGGATCGTGTTGCTCGGCATGTTCGCGACCACGACCTTCAACTCGGCGGGCACGAACGGTCTCTTCTCGGGCAACCCCACGTTCTTCTGGAAGCAGTGCGCCGCGGTCGCGCTCTCCTCGATATGGGCCTTTGTGTTCACGTACGTGATGCTCTGGCTGATCAACAAGGTGACGCCGGTCCGCGTGAGCGCCGCGGAGGAGGAGACGGGCCTCGACGAATCCCTGCATGGAGAAAAAGCGTATCTGGAGGCGGTGTAGGGTGCGGGCGCGAGGCGGAATCCTGCTATGGCTGATCGCGGGCTCGGTGCCGTGTGCAGCGGCCCAGGACTCCACGGCGACCCGGCCATGGTATGAGACGATCTCGGTAAATGGATTCGTCTCCTCCAGCTACTCGTACAACTTCAACCGTCCGCTTTTCCCAGTGAACGGATACCGGGTCTTTGATTTCGACGACAAGTCGTTCAAGATCGACGTCGCCGAACTGGTGCTGCAGAAGCCGACACCGCGCTCCGGCGATGCGGGCTTCCGCGTGGATGTGGCCGCGGGCGGCTCGATCCCCCGCGTCACGGCCGCAACGGGACTCTTCAGAGATCCGTTCGGAAATGGGCAGGACATCGATCTCCAACAGGCGTATGTCGGCTATCTCGCGAACGCCGGCCGGGGCCTCAGACTGGACTTTGGGAAATTCGTCACGCATTTCGGCTACGAAGTGATCGAGGGCTACGACGGCTGGAACGACAACGTCACGCGATCGTTTCTCTTCGGCTACGCGATCCCGTTCACGCACACCGGTATTCGGGCCGCGTATCCCTTCAGCGACCACGTCTCCGGAACGGTGATGGTGGTCAACGGCTGGGACGATGCGACGGACCGGAATCAGCAAAAGTCCGCCTGTGCGCAGCTGAGCCTCACGCCCGCCGCGGCGTGGACCGTGATTCTCAACGGGATGTATGGAGCCGAGCGGCCCGACAACAGCCGCGACGCGCGGAGTCTGCTCGATCTGGTGTCGACGTGGAAGCCCGAGGGTAGGGTCGCGCTTGGCCTGAACCTCGATCACGGCAGGGAGAGAAACGGGGCAGGACCGGGTCGGGAGGCGCGCTGGGACGGCGCGGCCGCGTATATCCGCATCCGCCTCACCGAGAAGTTCTCCCTCATTGGACGGGGGGAGCAATTCGGCGACTGGGACGGCGCGCGGACCGGCTTGAGCCAACGCTTGAGCGAGGTCACGCTGACCCCGGAGTTCCGCCCGGCGCGCGGGTTCGTGGTCCGCGGCGACCTACGCCTCGATCACTCCGACCAGGCGGTCTTCGACGGGCACGGCGCCCCGAAAGAGGATCAAAGGACCGCGATCGCGAGCGTTTTGTTCTCGTTCTGAGCCCGTTACTTCCGGAGGTGACATGAACGTCGGGTCGGTGTCGGACCGCGCATGGGCAATCTTGTTCGCCCGGCTCGTGCTCGGACTCATCTTCGGAATGGCGGGATGGGGAAAGCTTTTCCAGATGGGCGCGACGGAACACGCGCATCGATTTTTCGTGGATCCCTACGCCTCCAGCTGGATCCCGGCGTGGCTCTTATGGTCGCTGGGGCTCGCGATCCCGTACGTGGAGTTCGCGGCGGGTTGGCTTCTGTTCGGAGGGCTATTGGTCCGCCCGGCGCTCCTGGCCCTGGGCGCGATTCTCGTGATCGTAACCTACGGCCATCTGTTGAAAGATTTTCTCTACGAGTTCCACACGCACGTCATTCCGCGGCTGGCCCTCTTGCTCTTCATACTCGTTATGCCGCGCGCCGATGACGTCCTATCG
>JBGPMB010000285.1:0-2536 GCA_041486775.1 Candidatus Eiseniibacteriota bacterium
AAGGCGCACCAGGCGGAGCTCGACAAGCACGCGGCCGCGATGGAGTCCGACAGCGGGACGGACTACCCCACCGGCCTCTCCTGGACGGCCGGCCCGTCGGCCGAGCCGTTCGCGAAGGAGGTCGCGGCGATCCTGGAGCCGCTGGGCGCCGGCACGCTCTCCCCGGGCGGCGGCGGAGCCGACACCGGGACGCTCAAGATCGCGGGGGTGCCGATGTTCATGGTGCGGCAGGACTCCTCGCGGTACTTCGACTACCACCACACGGCCAACGACACGTTCGACAAGATTGATCCGGAGGGGTTGGACAGGAACGTCGCGGCGGTAGCGGCGTTTGCGTACTGCGCGGCTTCGACGCCGGAGTTGTTGGAGAGGATCCCGCCGGACAAGCGGGAGGAGCCGCAACGTCCGGCGAAGCCGGTGACGAGGACGCGGTGATCAGCGCGGTGCTGGGTGTCGTGCTTCTCTTTGGCGGGATGGACGCCCCTCACCCCGCCCCTCTCCCGCCGGGAGAGGGAGAAGCGTTCTCGAAGCTGGCGCTTGCTTGCATCGACAGGGAGTTCCCGAACAAGCCGGAGCACGTGCTCGATTCGGCGGCGGACGCGAAGGTGCCGCGGGATTTCCATCCGGCGTTCTTCGGGTGCTTCGACTGGCATTCCTCGGTGCACGGACATTGGATGCTCGTGAGGCTCTTGAAGACGTCTCCGGACCTCGCGTCGGGCAAGGAGATCCGCTCCCGGCTGGCCGCGCACTTCACGGGCGAGGCGATGGCAACCGAGGCGCGTTATCTCGACATCAGGAGCAACAGGTCCTTCGAGCGGACGTACGGATGGGCGTGGACGCTGCGCCTCGCCACCGAGCTTGCGACCTGGGACGATCCGGACGCGAAGGCCTGGCGCGCGAACCTCGAGCCGCTCGTGAAGACGATCGTGGCGAGGTTGAAGAATTTTCTGCCGAAACTTGCGAGCCCGATCCGCACCGGCGTGCATCCCAACACGGCCTTCGCCCTGGGCGAGGCTCTCGACTACGCGCGCGCCGCGGGCGACGCGGAGCTCGCTGCGCTCGTCGCACGCCGCGCCCGCGAGTACTACGGGAACGACCGCGCCTGCCCGCTCGCCTACGAGCCGTCCGGCGAGGATTTCTTCTCGCCGTGCCTGGAGGAAGCTGACCTGATGCGGCGCGTGATGCCGCAAGCGGAGTTCGCGAAGTGGCTGCGGGCGTTCCTGCCGGGCCTCACCGCGGGCAAGCCCTTCCCGCTCTCCCCCGCCGTCGTCACCGACCCGACCGACCCGAGGCTTGTCCACCTCGACGGCTTGAACCTGACGCGCGCGTGGACGCTGCGCGCAGTCGCGCGCGCGTTACCGACGTCGGACGCACGGCGGAAGATCCTGGAGAGAGCGGGGGATGAACATGCGAGATCAGGACTCGCGCGGGTTTCGTCGGGGAATTACGAAGGCGAGCATTGGTTGGCGTCCTTCGCGGCCTACTTGTTGACGGACGCCGGCGCTCCTTCAGGATCCCGGTAGTTCCCGAAAGGGTTCGGGCCAACAATCGTCTCGCTGGACAGAATGATTCGCACCGCTTACAATCGCATACATGAAGGATGCGGTCCTGACCGTGAGGTTGCCGTCGAGCCTGCGGAGGCGAATCGAGGACCTGGCGCGCCGGGAGGGCCGTTCCCTGTCCCAGCAGGTCGGTCGTCTGATCGAGACGGGGATCGAGGCACCGGCGGGACCGGGCAGGGCGGCGCGCCGACGCGAGCCCCGGCCTCTCTCCGGTCTCTTTTCCGGCGGTCGGGTTCCCACGCTCGCCGATTTCCGGCGGGCGCGGGCTGCGGTCTCCGCGTCACTCTCCGGCCGCGGTGGAGAGCGTGCCCCAATTCCTCGCTGACACTCACGCTCTCGTCTGGCACCTGACTGAGCCACGCCGGCTCGGGAAGGCCGCCCGGCGGTGCCTGGTATCGGTCGATCGAGGCCGGTCACTCTGTCACATCGCGGCCATCTCGCTCGTCGAGGTCTGGCTCCTCTACGAACGGGGACGACTGCGAATCGGTCCGGCGCAGATTCTCGAGGCCATCGCGGGCCATGGCGGGTACGCGGTGCTGGCGCTCGATGTCGAGCAGGCGATCGAGTTCGGATCCATGACCGGAATCCGCGACCCAATGGACCGCATGATTCTGTCCGCTGCCCGCGCGACCGGCTCGCAACTGATCAGCCGCGATGAAGCCCTGGACGGGTTCGGGGTCGAACGAGTGTGGGACTGAGGGCGCTCCCCAAGGCACACCTCAGAACTGACAGAGGCTCCGGCCGCGCCTGGAATCTGGAACCTGAACCTATTTCGTCGCTGCCACCTTCTCCTTGACGGCCTGGACTTCGGGGTGCTGGAAGCCGAGGAGCTCGGCGATTCGGCGGGCGAGATGGCCTTCGACTTCGGAGAGAGAGCCGTCGGAATAGACGACGCCCCAGATGGCTTCCACGAGACGGAGGCGCTGGTCGCGGGAGAGGTTCTCGCGGAGGAGCTGCGTGAAGTGGAAGAGGTC
>JBGPMB010000286.1:0-2507 GCA_041486775.1 Candidatus Eiseniibacteriota bacterium
TGCGCCAGTACTGCTCGAAGGCTTCCAGCACCAGCTCCACGCCGGGGGTGAAGGAGACGCACTTGTAGGGGCCCGCGCCCACCGGCGCCTTCTTGAAGCCCTCGTCGCCCACCTTCTCCACGTACTTGCGCGGCACGATCCAGCCCGCGCCGGTGGCGTTGGTGTAGAAGGTCAGGAAGTCGGGCCAGGGCTGCTTCAGGCGGATGCGCACGCGCCCGGGATCGGGCGTCTCCACGGCGGCCACCCGCTCCCGGAGCGCCTTGACCGCGGTGCCGCGATAGCGCTCGAGCGAGAACTTCACGTCGTCCGCGGTGACGGGATCGCCGTTATGGAAGAGCGCGCCCTTGCGGAGCACGAACTCGTAGACGAGGCCGTCCTTCGAGACCGACCACGACTCGGCCAGGCCCGGGGCGCGGGGCTGGCCGGGCATGGGCTTCACCAAGGCGTCGTGGAGCGCGTAGAGCACCATGTAGGGCGTGATCATGCCCGGGGTCTCGGCCGGGTCGAACCACGTCGGCGCCAATGAGATGTGCACGGCCCAGGTGAGCTGGCCCTCGGGCGCGGCCAGCAGCGCCGCCGGGAGCACGAGGACGAGCACGGCCACCAGGATCAGGACGAGAGCGCGCGGAGTCATGGCGCCTCCTTCGAGCGAAGGGTCCGGATCGGAAAAGGTGCGGCCGATTATCCAGGATTGGCCGGCCCTGTCAACCGGGCCGGGTTAGCCGAGCTTCGAGCCGTTGCCGGCGGACGCTGGGGAGAGGCTTCGGTAGTACAGGGCCGCGAGCTGGCCGCGGCCGCGCAGCGTGAGCTTCAGGAAGATGTGGGTGAGATGAGCCTTCACCGTCGCCTCGGTGATGTGGAGGCGGTTGGCCACCTCCTGGTTGCTGAGCCCGCTCGCGATGAGCTGGGCGATGTCCAGCTCGCGCTGGCTCAAGCGGCCCCGGATCGCGGGATCCGGTGGGAGCGCGTTGACGGAGCGGACCGCCAGCTCCTCGACGGCCAGGCTCAACGCCCGATGGCTCGCCCACACCTCGCCCTCGTGGACGACGCGGACCGCCTTGATCAGGGTCTCGACGGTGGCGCTCTTGGCCAGGAGTCCCCGCGCGCCGGACTTGAGCGCGTGCACGGCCCACGTGTCGTCTCCGTCCGCTCCCGCGAGGATCACCCACGGCCGCAGCCCGTTCTGGCGGAACCCGGCGCAGACGGTCAGCGCGCCGACGATCTGCGCGTCGACAAGAAGGATGTGTGGATTGCTGGCTCGCACGAGCTCGCGCACCGGAAGCGCGCTCGCCTCGCCCACCAAGGAGAATGCCGGATAGGCCCCCAGGATGCTCCGGAGGCCGGAGCGGAAGAGAGCGCTCTCGCTCACGAGCGCCACGCGGATCAGGGGAGAGGTGAGCGGAGCCGGCGGAGCGGTTCTCGCGGACGTCGAGGTGCTCGCTTTCGTGGTCGATCGGCCGCCGCCGCGGATCAAGTGAGGCCCTCCCAGTCGGAGCGTGCTGGAGAATTCACCGATGCCCACCGCGTTGTCAAGCGACAAGTGCATTGCACGAAAAATGGGGCAAGCTCCTGACCGCCTCGGGCGCGTGAGCGACGCGTGTGGGAAAGAAACACCGTGTCTCACGCGCAAATCGCGCAGTACCTGCAGGGTAAATGTCCGCCCGCCGCGACGTTTCAGGGGGGTGTATGGCAAGCATCGCTCCCAGCGGAGGACGCGACGGACGGAGTCGTACACCTGAAGTCGTAGCAGCCGCGGCACGGGGTCGAAGCGTGATGACCTTCGTCTAATTGACGGCGGTGGGGCCTCGCGTGACGATGCGCCTTCCAAAGGCCGCCGCGAGGTACTCGTCGGCGTCCTGAAATCGCAGCGGCGCGGATGAACCGGCGATTCGTGGGAGGGCTGACGATGAGTGGCGCTCGTTTCGTGGTGATGAGTGTGATCGCGATCGCGCTGACGGCGTGTGGGGGCATGCGATCGGTTGACGGATCCGATCAAGGAGTGCTGCTTCGCGAGAGTGGGGGCGCTCTCTCCGGGGCCTCCGTTCGCGCGGGACGATCGGCGGAGGCGGAGCGGCCGTCCGGGGAGACGGGCTCCTCGACCGCGGCGGATCTGAACCGTCGACTGCTGGAGCAGGCCACCCGCTCGAGCGAGGACGTCGATCTCCCGGTGGGCACCGGAGATCTGCTCGAAGTCTCCGTCTTCGAGGTGGAGGAGCTGTCGAGGATCCGGCTGCGCGTGCCCGGGAGGGGCGTCATCTCGCTTCCGCTCGTCGGTCAGATCCAGGCCACCGGACGGACGACCGCGGAGCTGGAGGACGAGATCCGGGTCCGGCTCCAGCGGAGGTTCATGCACGACCCCCAGGTCTCGGTGTTCCTCCAGGAGCACAACAGCCAGCGGATCTCCGTCATCGGGGCCGTCCGGAAGGGCGGCGTGTTCAATCTCAACCGCCCCCTCCGCCTGGCGGACGCGCTCGCTCTGGCGGAAGGCCTCACCGAGGAGGCGGACA